>NZ_CP022254.1:1395000-1695000 GCF_003119195.2 Azospirillum baldaniorum
GCGAGGCCGAAAGGCGTAGTCGATGGGAACCACGTTAATATTCGTGGGCCAGCGGGTGTGTGACGAATGGGAAAGCGTGTCGGGCCTTATCGGATTGGCCCGGCTGGGGACCCGTTCCAGGAAACAGCCCCCGCATCAGACCGTACCCCAAACCGACACAGGTGGACTGGTAGAGCATACCCAGGCGCTTGAGAGAATGGTGTTGAAGGAACTCGGCAAATTGCCCTCGTAACTTCGGAAGAAGAGGGCCCCGTTGTGGCGCAAGCCATGGCGGGGGGCACAGACCAGGGGGTGGCGACTGTTTACTAAAAACACAGGGCTCTGCGAAGCCGTACAAGGCGACGTATAGGGTCTGACGCCTGCCCGGTGCCGGAAGGTTAAGAGGAGGGGTTCACGCTCCGAATTGAAGCCCCGGTAAACGGCGGCCGTAACTATAACGGTCCTAAGGTAGCGAAATTCCTTGTCGGGTAAGTTCCGACCTGCACGAATGGCGTAACGACTTCCCCGCTGTCTCCAACACCAACTCAGCGAAATTGAACTCTCCGTGAAGATGCGGAGTACCCGCGGTCAGACGGAAAGACCCCGTGCACCTTTACTACAGCTTTGCAGTGGTGCTAGGGATCTCATGTGTAGGATAGGTGGGAGGCTAGGAAGCCCGGGCGCCAGCTCGGGTGGAGCCATCCTTGAAATACCACCCTTGAGGTCTCTGGCATCTAACCGCGCTCCGTTCATCCGGAGCCGGGACCCTGCATGGCGGGTAGTTTGACTGGGGCGGTCGCCTCCCAAAGTGTAACGGAGGCGCGCGATGGTGGGCTCAGAGCGGTCGGAAATCGCTCGACGAGTGCAATGGCATAAGCCCGCCTGACTGCAAGACAGACAAGTCGAGCAGAGACGAAAGTCGGCCATAGTGATCCGGTGGTTCCATGTGGACGGGCCATCGCTCAACGGATAAAAGGTACGCCGGGGATAACAGGCTGATGACTCCCAAGAGTCCATATCGACGGAGTCGTTTGGCACCTCGATGTCGGCTCATCACATCCTGGGGCTGGAGCAGGTCCCAAGGGTTCGGCTGTTCGCCGATTAAAGTGGTACGTGAGCTGGGTTTAGAACGTCGTGAGACAGTTCGGTCCCTATCTGCCGTGGGTGTCGGAGTTTTGCGAGGATCTGTCCCTAGTACGAGAGGACCGGGATGGACATACCTCTGGTGCACCGGTTGTCACGCCAGTGGCATGGCCGGGTAGCTAAGTATGGACGGGATAACCGCTGAAAGCATCTAAGCGGGAAACCCACCTCTAAACCAGAACTCCCTTGAGAGCCGTGACAGACCATCACGTCGATAGGAGGCATGTGGACGGGCGGCAACGCCTGAAGCTGAGCCTTACTAATCGCTCGATCGGCTTGATCCTTTATGAACGTCGCGTGCAGCGGCAAACCGCTCATGCGCTCGGAAGATGCACCCTCACATTCTCGACTTTACGCACGACCCATACGAAAAGGGCGCCCGCGACGATGCGGGCGCCCTTTTCGTTTTGAGCGGATTTCCGTTTGCGAAACCGTTTATCCGCCGAGATCCTTGAAGCCCATGTCGCTGTCGGCGGCGGTGACGAACCAGTTCTTCGGGTCGCCGATCAGTGGAGTCAGTTCCGGACGGTCGGCCGCGGGGCGGGCCATCATCCGGGTCGGCTGGCGCAGACCGTTCTTCAGGCAGAGGAAACCCATCATCGACAGGGGACGGGCGGCTTGGGCGTTCAGCGTGCGGCAGACCAGGGCGGCCAGCCGGTCCCGTCGGGCGCGCTCGACCAGCAGGGCGAAGGCGGGCATCAGCCAGCCCGGACGGGCCAGATAATCGCAAACCACCCCGACGCTCTCATCACGCCAGCGGTCCACCCGCAAAACCACATAGGCCACCACCGTCTCGCCGCGCATGACGAGGAAGCGGCGGTGCCGCGCCGCATTGGGGATCTTGTCGAAGCGCCACTGGAGATAGGCGTGGTCGCGCCGGGCGGCGCAGAGATGCTGGGGGGCCGCGGCCTCCCACAGCCCGTCCATCCGCTCGTCGAAGCGCTCGACCTCGACCAGCCGGGCGCCGAAGGTCCGGGCGGCCGCGTGGCCGACCAGCGAGGCGGCGCTCATCGCCGGCTTTCCCAGCCGCGCCATGAGGCGGGCCAGACCGCCGTCATAGGGGCTGACGCGCAGGCAGCGCGGCGGATCGATCACGCGCAGATAGGTCGGGACGTTGCCGAGATCGAGCCAGCCCGCCCGCTTGTAGGACTTGTAGGCGGCGTCGGTCATCGACAGGGAGACGCTCACCTCGCTGGCGGCGGCGTGGGTCTCCGACAGGCCCGGCCCGACGCCGCGCAGCCGCCATTCCGGGGCGACCATCAGGTCGATCGCCCAGGAGGCGCGGCGCACCCGCTGCCCCACCTTCAGCGCGAAGGGAATGCCCGCCTGCTGGCCGACGATCCCCCCGTTCCGCTTGCAGACCCAAAGCTGCATCCCCTCCGGA
Organism: Azospirillum baldaniorum; assembly: GCF_003119195.2. Classification (NCBI taxonomy): domain Bacteria; kingdom Pseudomonadati; phylum Pseudomonadota; class Alphaproteobacteria; order Rhodospirillales; family Azospirillaceae; genus Azospirillum; species Azospirillum baldaniorum. The sequence continues at coordinate 1,397,507 of NZ_CP022254.1, forward strand.
TCGGGGGTCGGCGGCTCCTCGAACAGCCAACTGAAATGGGTGTCGTCCAGCAGCGGGGAGTCCGCGCCGAAGTGGTCGCGCTGGAAGGACTCCAGCGCGACACGATCCTCGGACATGAACCGTTCCACACCCCGCTGAAGCCAGGGCATTGCGGTCATGCGTCGCTCCCGTCCACCTCGACCGGCTGCACCAGCGCGGCGTTGCGCAGGATGCGGCCCGACGTGCGGCGCTTCAGGACGATGTCCTTGTAGACGCGGCGGACCTGCTCGACCGACAGGTTGAGGGCGCGGGCCGCCTCGTCCTCCGGCACGCCGCGGCCGTAGGCGCAGAGCGCCAAGTCCAGCTTGTCGTAGGGGATGGCGTAGTAGAACTCCTCCTGCGACTGCGGCAGGGTGTAGGTGTCGGTGCTCGGCGACTGGCTCTGGATGTCGTCGGGCAGGCCGAGCCAGGCGGCCATCTGGTAGACCTGGGTCTTGAACAGGTGGGCGATCGGCTTGAGGTCGGCCAGACCGTCGCCGCCGCGCACGAAGAAGCCCAGCTCATACTCCAGCCGGTTCGGCGTGCCGAGGACCGCGTAGTTCAGCCGGTCGGCGTGGGTGTATTCCATGGTCTTGCGGACGCGCTGCTTCAGGTTGGTGGCGGCGACCACCGACAGATAGACGTCCACCGGCATGCGGCTGGTCTGGCGGTCGCCCTCCGGCGATTCAACCGTCATGGTGAAGTAGTTGACGCGGTCGGCGTCGAGCAGGCCGGCGGCCAGACCGATCTTCTGCTTCCAGCCCGGCCCGTATTCCGGGAAGAGGCGGCGGATGGCGCTGTCGCGGCGGTCGTAGCAGCCGAGCGCGGTCAGCGGAGCGGTAAGGTTCTCCATGATCGGCTCGATGCCCAGGCTCTCGCAGAGCAACCGGCCCCGGCGGGTGCTGTCGGGCGAGGATTCCTTCTCCGGCATCAGGATCGCCAGGACGCGCTCCGGCCCGAGCGCGCGAACGGCCAACGCCGCGCAGACCGAGCTGTCGATGCCGCCGGACACGCCGAGCACAATGCCCTGGCGCTTCAGGTCGTGGGCGACGGTGCGCTGGATGAACTGTTCGATCTCCCGGGCCGCGGCCGCGCAGTCGAGCGAGAGGGCGTTGGCGTCGAAGGGATGCAGGGCGTTCAGCATGGTGTCGGTTTTCCCGGTTGGCGTTGTTGCATCGACTGTGAGAAGGAGACTGTGAGAAGGACTGTGCCTTGGGGACCGCGCCGGGCCGCCGGATCAGGCGGCGGCGGCGCTGTCCAAATGCTCTTCGAGAATGTGGATGGGCGCGGCGTCCAAGCGGGCGCGGAGCGTCGAGGCCCGGCCCGGCAGCTCGTCCAGCACGTTCCGGGCGAGCATCTGGAGGGTGAGCACGCCGACCAGGGCCATCTCCTCGCGCTCGCCGGCCATGCGGCCGTCGGTGCGATGGGCCTTGGCGGCCAGCGCGGTGACGCCGGCGGCGTCGACCAAGCCGTAGCGGTTCAGCGACTCCTCGGACAGCAAGTCCCGGACATAGGCCGGGGCCTGGGCGCCGAAGAGGGCGGTGGTCATCGGGGCGCGGTAGGGGCGCTTCGGGCGGTGGAAGATCTCCGCCGGCAGCAGGCGCGAGGCGACGCGGCGCAACGCCAGCTTGTCGCGCAGCCCCAGCATCTTGACCCGGTCGGGGAGGGCGGCGCAGAGGTCGTCCACCTCCGGATCGAGGAAGGGGTAGCGGACCTCGATGCTGTTGGCCATCGCCACCCGGTCGCCCTGGCTGGTCAGCAGGTAGGGCGACATGAAGGCGGCGATCTCCGTCCACTGGGTGCGGGCGAGCGGGCTCCAGCGCGACCAGCCGGCCGGCAGATGGGCGGCGACGACCTCGTCGAAGGCCTGCGCGTTGGCGGCGGAGCGCACGTCCGGGGCCAGCAGGCGCTGGGTCCAGGCGGTGTTCTGCCAGCGGATGCGGTGGGCGTAGAAGGGATCGTCGGTCTCCGTCATGCCGCGCTTCCAGAAGGCCTGCCAGAGCGGGCTGTCCTTCTGGCCACTGGTGGCGGCGTAGGGATGGATGCGGCTGAGCAGCTTCGGGCGCGCCGTGGAGTGCGGCTGCCGCGCCCAGAAGCGGCGGACCTTGTCCTCCTTGAAGATGTCGTAGCCGGCCAGCCACTCGTCGGCGCCCTCGCCGGACAGAACGACGCGGATGCCGCTGTCGCGGACGAGGCGGGAGAGCAGGAACAGCGGCGCCGGGGCGGTGCGGACCAGCGGCGATTCGCCGTGCCAGATCACATCGGGCAGGGCCGCCTGGATGTCCTCCGCCGTGCAGAGGATGTCGTGATGCTCCGTCCCGACATGGCCGGCGACCAGCCGCTGCTGCGGCGTCTCGTCGAAGGCGTTGTCGGCGAAGCGCACGCCGAAGCTGTGCATCTGCGTGGTGTCGAGCTTGCGGGCCAGCGCCGCGATCACCGAGCTGTCCAGCCCGCCGCTGATGTAGACGCCCACCGGCACGTCGGCGCGCAGCCGCAGCCGGATGGCGTCGAGCAGCTTCTCCTCCAGCCGGTCCGCCGCCTCGTCCAGCGTGATGCGGGACAGGGCGGGATCGCCGGCCATGTCCGGCTCCCAATAGCGGGCCTCGTGCAGGCGCAGGTCGGCATCGATGCGGATGGCGGTGGCCGGCGGCACGCTCTGCACCCCGGCGAAGACGCTGCCCTGGGGGGCGACGCTCCAGTGGGTGAAGACCTGGGCGAGGCGGGCGGCGTCAAAGCGCGGCTCGATGCGGCCGCCGCCGAACAGGGCCTTGGCCTCCGACGCGAAGGCGAGATGGTCGCCGCTGCGGGCGTAGAACAGCGGCAGGATGCCCAGCCGGTCGCGGACCAGCCACAGCTCGCGCTTCACCGCGTCCCACAGGCCGATGGCGAACTGGCCGTTCAGCTTGGCCCAGGCGGCGGGGCCGTACTCCTCGAAGGCGTGGACGATCACCTCGGTGTCGGTGCGGGTGTAGAAGCGGTGCCCGCGCGCCTCCAGGTCACGCCGCAGTTCGACGTGGTTGAAGATCTCGCCGTTGAAGGTGATCCAGAGTGTCCGTTCCTCGTTGTGGATCGGCTGGAAGCCGCCGGCCAGACCGACGATGCTGAGGCGCGCATGGGCGAGCCCGATCCGCCCGTCGCGGTAGAAGCCGTAGCCGTCCGGGCCGCGGTGCCCGATCATGGCGATCATGCGCTTCAGTTCGTCGAGTCCGGCGGGCTCGGCACGCGGCCCGGCGAGAACTCCGGCGACACCACACATCGCACGCTCTCCTGTGTGTCTTGATCCGGCGGGAAAGGGATCGGCGGTAAAAAAGTCAGGCGGTTTCGGCGAGCATCGCGCGCTTGATCTTGCCGGACTCGGTCTTCGGCAACTCGTCGCGGATCTCGATGAACTTGGGCACCAGATGGCTTTCCAGGCGGCCCCGGCAGTGCTGGCGGATCGCCATCTCGGTCAGGGTGGCGCCGGGGCGGACGACCAGATAGGCCTTCACCGCCATGCCGTCGGCGGAGTCGGGCACGCCGAGAACGGCGGCCTCGACCACGGCTTCCAGCTCGTAGAGGGCGTTCTCGACCTCCTTGGGGCTGACCTTCTCACCGCGACACTTGAACACGTCGTCCTTGCGGCTGACGAAGTAGAGGCAGCCGTCGGCGTCCATGGTGAAGAGGTCGCCGGTGTAGAGCAGGGTCTCGCCCTGCGGCCCGCTGCGCAGGCGCTTGGCGGTTTCCTCCGGCCGGTTCCAGTAGCCGCGCATCACGTTGGCGCCGCGGACCACCAGCTCGCCGACCTCGCCGGGGGCGGCGCGGTTGCCCAGCTCGTCCACCACATAGGCTTCGCAGTTGGGAATGGCCCGGCCCACCGAGGCGGTCTTGGTGCCGAGGTCGCGCGGGTCGAGGTAGCAGATGCGGGTGCAGCATTCCGTCATGCCGTACATCGAATAAAAGGCGGCATCGGGAAAGCGCTCGCGCAGGCGGTCGATGTGGGCGGTCGGCAGGGGGGCCGCTGCGTTGGTCAGGTAGCGCAGCGAGGACAGGTCGGCGGTCTTCAGCGCCTCCATCCCCAGCAGCGTGGAGAAGAAGGTCGGCACGCCGGGCAGGCCGGTGATGCGGTGCTTCACCATGCGCGCCAGCGTTTCCGCCGGGAAGGCGAAGGAACGTTCCAGGACCACCGTGAAGCCGACCCGCGCCCCGGTCAGGATCTGCGACAGGCCGTACCCGAAGGTCAGCGGCAGGACGCACATCACGACGTCGTCGGGCGTGTTCTCCAGATAGGTGGAGATCGACCAGGTGGTGTTCACCAGCGCGGCGTGGCTGAGCATCACGCCCTTGGGCCGCCCGGTGGTTCCCGAGGTGTAGAGGATGGCGGCCAGATCCTGATCGATCAGGCCGCGGCTTTGCGGCTTGGTGCCTCCGGACTGGGGGTCCGGGTGGGTGGCCACGATGTCGGTGAAGGAGAGCCCGCCGGCCCCGGCCGGCACGGCGGGCCCGACCCACAGCGTGGTGGCGAGGTGGGATGCCTCACCAGCCGCCGGCACAACCTGCCGGGCGAGCGCGGAGGGCGCGATGAGCGCCCGCACGCCGGCGTCGGTCAGGATGTAGGCCAGCTTGTCCGCCTTGGTGGACGGGTTGACGGGGACATAGACGGCCCCGGCCTTCAGCGCGCCGAACAGGCCCGCGACATACTCGATCGAGTTCTCCAGCATGACCGCCACCCGGTCGCCGCGCACCACCCCGGCGGACTGGAGCGCGCAGGCGACGGCGTCGCTCTGGCGGTCCAGCTCGGCGAAGGTGACGGCGTTCTCCCCCGCGATCAGCGCGGTGTGGTGAGGCCGCCTTGCGGCGGTTTCGCTGAGGAACTGATGAAGCAGGTGCGCCATGACGCTGTTCCCTTGCCTGGCTTCGGTGACTGTCCCGATGGTCCGTTCCGTCCTGGCGGACGGATCAGGCCGCGTCCTTCAGGGTCCGCTTGCGCTCGACGTAGGCGGCGATGCGGCTGACCGATTCGAGGTTGTCGGCCACCATGTCCTCGTCCTCGACGATGATGCCGAAGTGCTCTTCCAGGAAGGCCACGACGTGCATGATGCCGGTGGAGTCGATGATGCCGGTCTCCAGCAGGGATTCGGCGTTGTCGAAGCCGGAGTCGCTGCCGAGCAGGAAGTTCTCCACGATGAAGGCGCGGATTTCCTGGGTGGCGGGTGCGCTCAGGGTCGTCGTCTCGGTGGTGATGGCGGTCCGCATGTCGCTGGCAACTCCTGTGGGTTTGATCGTCGATCCTTGGCCGGCAGTTCGGGACGGTGGTCGACCTCGTTGGGAGTTACTCCAAAGGGGCCGTTCCGTTCCTTTCGGTGTTACCGCCTCGTTGCGTGGGATTGGGAAAGGCATTTCCCGTTCTTTGCAGAGAGGCTTCGGCAACGCCGCCGAGTACGTCATTCTTTATTGCATTCGAATGCGGTGTTTTCGAGAGTGCAAAGGACGATCGGACGGTGAAGACAGTGGCTAACCACTCAGGGTCATTGCAATTGAGCAGGGAATACCTTCTCGTACTCTTGGGGAACCCTCTCTGACTTGTGGCGTAGGAGGGCCTATCGCTCTCGTCATGGTTGCTGAGGGGCGGGCGTACGAGCCCCCACCCCGACCCTCCCCCGCTCCGCAGGGGAGGGAGAATCACGTCCCCTCCCCTGCGAAGCGGGGGAGGGTTAGGGAGGGGGCAAGGAGGAACGCGCGTCGCTGGGATCACGCCGCCGGCAGCGGATCGCCGTGCGTCGGGGTTGGAGCCGGCGCGACGCCGCCGTTCTTGCGCTTGCGCAGCCAGGCCGGAATGCCGGTCACCTGCACCGACAGCCAGTCCACCGAGGCGTCATCGGAAATCGGCACGGCGTGCAGCCGCAGCGGGTCGGCCTTCGGGCCGTTCCAGCCCGGATCGATGGTGCGCGCGGTGCGGAAGCCGGCCTGCCGGATGATCGCCACCTCACGGTCGCTGAAATCGCCGTTGGGGAAGGCGAAATGGCGGCAGGGCAGGCCAGTCGCCTCCTCCAGCTCGGTCTTGCACAGCGCGATCTCCTCGGCGCAGCGCTGGTCGTCGCATTGCAGAAGGATCGGGTGGGTGCGGGTGTGGGCGCCGTAATCGGTGACGGCGGCCAAATGCCGGACCTCGTCCCAGGTCAGCGACTGGCGGTCGGCGCCGTCCCGGTCGGGGTCGTCACCGGCCTCGGCCAGCCGGCGGCGGCGTTCCGGGTCGGGGAGGCGCTTCAGCGTCTCGGTGCCGATTCGCTCGGCGGCGGCGGTCTTCCACCAATAGGGGCGGGCGGTGCCGACCACGCGGCTGCACAGGTAGATGGTCGGTCGCACCCCGAATTCCTTGAACAGGGGCTCCAGGCGGGCGTTGTTGCGGTGGCCGTCGTCGAAGGTGACGACAAGCGGATAGGGCGGCAGGTCGCCCCACCGCCCGCTCTCCAGCGCGTCTGCCACCGCGTCCAGCGTGGTGAAGCTGTAACGTTCGGCGTACCAGGCGAGGTGCGCGCGCATCACTTCCGGGTCCGGATCGTGATACACGACGATCGTCACGTTCCGGCGCGCGAACAGATTTCGGAACAGGGCACCGACTCCCGTCCAGCGCACGATTCCGGCCGCGATGGCTTGCTTCATGGGGATTGGACCTCTGCTGTGTATCCGGTCCTTTGTTCACGGCTGGCGAGGCGGTTGCGGACCGGTTGAAAGGCAGGACGGGCCCGGCGCTGGACCGGACCCGGATCGGCGGGATCGTCAGCCGGAGCGCGCCCGGCGCGGCCCGATGGAGGCCGTGGGCGCCGGCTCGGACATCCAGCCGCGGGCGTTGCGGCGGTAGATCTCCACGATGCGCTCCCGGTAGACGGCGATGTCGAACTGGCGTTCGAAGCGGCGGCGGGCGCCCTGGCCCAGCCGGCGGCGCAACTCCGCGTCGTCGATCACGCGGGCCAGCGCATCGGCCAGGGCCGTCCGGTCGCCCGGCGGCACCAGCAGGCCGGTCTCCTCGTCGGCGATGGCGTCGCCCACGCTGCCGACCGGGGTGGCGACGATGGTCAGGCCGTTGGCCATGGCCTCCAGCACCGACATCGGCAACCCCTCGAACATGGAGGGCTGGACCAGCACATGGGCCTGCACCAGCTCCTTGCGGCAGCCGGTCTGGTCGAGCCAGCCGGTGAAGCGCACGCGCTCCTCAAGCCCCAGCGCCTTGGCCTGGGCGCGGTAGGTTTCCAGGTCGCCGTCGCCGGCGATGGTCAACTGCCAGGAGCGGCTGCGGCAAACGTCGGACGCCAGAGCGTCGAGCAGGACGTCGATGCCCTTCAGCTTGATCAGGCGGCCGAGGAACAGCAGGCGCACCGGCCCGTCCTCCGCGCGCTCCGGGATCGTCTCCGGCCCCGGCACGGCGTTGTGCAGCAGGGTCGTGCGGCGCACGGCCGGGAAGGTGGTGACCACCCAGTTGCGCCAGTACTCGCCCAGAACCACCACCTCGCTGGTCATTTCCATCATGTTGCGGATGGCCCAGCGGGACAGCGGCTTGGCGTCCTCGTAATGCTTCGGAAAGCGGCCGCCGTGCAGATGCAGGACGACCGGCACCCGGAACAGCGAGGCCATGGCGACGATCAGCCCCTTGCGCAGCACGCTGCCATATTCGGCCATGTGGATGTGCACGAGCTGGGCCTTGCCGGTCGCGAAGCAGCCGAACAGGCGCAGCATCGCGGCGGCGAAGTAGAAGGGCATCAGGTGGAATTTCGCGTCCGGCCCGTAGCTGTCGATCACCTCGAACTTCACGTCGGGGCGGTTCTCCCGCAAGTCCGTCGTGAAGTTGTCGACGATTCGCCCCATGCCGCCCTTTTCGAGCGTGCCGCCGGGTGAAACGATGTAGATCATATCCGCTCCTGACTGTCGCGCTCCCCTCGCGAAGCTTCAGGGAGGAAGGAATTAGGGACCCCGCGGAAAAAATGGGTTCTTACTGTCGGCCCGCGCGGGTCAGCGATGGCTTGGCCGCCGCGGCGTCGGGCAGCGCTCCCAATGAGGGGCGCCGGACGGCGTCGGGGCGGTTCAGCTCCGCATAGATGTCCTGAAGGCTGCGGCCATAGGACTCGATGACGAATTTCTCCAGGAACAGCCGGCGCCCCTCCGCCGACAGGCGCGCGTAGAGCGCCGGCCGGGCGGCGAGGTCGCGGACCGCGTGGGCCAGCGCCTCCGGGTCGTTGACCGGGACGATCCGCGCCGTCTCTCCGTCGGTCAGCACCTCCGGGATCGAGCCGACCGGGGTGGTGATGACGGGCATGCCGGTGGACAGCGCCTCCAGGATCACCATGGGCAACCCCTCGTGGGTCGAGGGCAGAAGCAGCATGTCGTGGTCGCGCAGATGGGCGTGCGCCTGCTCGCGGGAGATCCAACCCTCGAACCGGCACTCGCCGTCCACGCCCAGCTCCGCCGCCATGCGGCGGTAGCCCTCGACGTCGCCGCCGCCGCCGATGGTCACGCGGAAGCGGAAGCCCCGGTCCTTCATCAGCCGGCAGGAGCGCAGCAGCGTGCCGATGCCCTTGCGCTCCGACAGGTTGGCGAGCACGAGGAGCGACACGATCGCTCCCTCCGGCGGCGCCGCGCGGACCGGCAGGTCGGCGCCGATGTCCGGCACCGCGTTGTAGAGCACGCGCACCTTGTGCGGGTCCGTCCCGACCGACTGCACCAGGAAGTTCCGCCAGCTCTCGCCCAGCACCAGCGCGATGCCGCAGCGGTCGAACAGCCAGCGGCTGATCGCGCGGGACACCGGCCCCTTGTCGAAATACTCCATGAAGGACGCGCCGTGCAGATGCACGACCGTGGGGCAGGAGAACAGCCCGGCGAAGAGCTGGACCACCGCCTTGCGCCAGACGCTGGCGTTCTCCGACACGTTGATGTGCACGACCGTCGGGCGGCGGCGCAGCATCAGGGCGCCCAGCCGCGCCAGCGTGCCGGCCAGATAGACCGGCGACAGCAGGGCGCTGCCGGTGCCGCGGGTGTCGAGCACCACGGTTTCCGGGGCGGCCGGGCTGTTCTGGAAGGCGTCGACGATGTAGCCCGTCATCCGCCCGATCCCCCCGCCGCCGTCGAGCGCGCCGGGGGTGGCGAAGACAATGCAGGCGCGGGGCGCCTTCTTGCGCCGGAAACCCCTATCGATCAAACCCATTCTGCCCTCACGCCGCGCCGGGAGCCGAGAAGATGGCCTGACGCAGCCGGCGCCTCAGCCCGACCGGCATCAGCGAATGCATCAGGAAGGTGGTCAGCGCCATCGGGGTCGGCGCGCCGTCGCGCAGCGCCGATTTCAGGATGCGCTTGCGCACCGCCGGCGTCCGCGCCGCCTGTTCGCCGCCGGTGGCCTGGAGCAGCAGGCTGGCGTAGGCGCGGGGCGACAGCCGGGGCCGCACCGACTCCGCCCAGTTCAGGGCCATGTCGATGTTGTGGCAGGTCGACAGGGTGATGCGGTCCGATTCCGTGTAGTGGATCGCCAGCACCTCCGGCACCGTCACCAGGGCGCAGCTTTCGATCTGCCCGCAGGAGATCAGCCACTCCCAGTCGTCGAAGGCCGATTTCGGGATCGGCTGGCGCTGGAGCAGCGCCTTCGGGGCCAGCAGGGTGGTGGTGGGGGCGAAGGTCTCGCCCTTGAACAGCCCGTGGCGGACGAACAGGTAGTCGCCGATCCGGTCCCGCGGGGTGCACAGGCGCCGCGGCCATTCGAAGTCGCCGCGGGCCGTCACCACCTTGCAGCGGCAGCTCATGATCGGGTAGCGCACGCCGGGCGGGCGGGCGGCCATCTGCAGGGCGATCTTGCCCGGCATCCATTCGTCGTCGTCGTCGAGGAAGGCGATCCAGGCGCCTTCCGCGCGTTCCACGCCCAGATTGCGGGCGCCGGCGGCGCCGCGGTTCTGTTCCAGCGCGATCACGGTCAGCCGCGGGTCGCCGAACGCCCTCAGGCGCTCCTCGGTGGCGGGGTCGGGCCCGTCGATCACGACGACGACCTCGAGCGGGGCGTAGGTCTGTGCCAGCGCGCTTTCCACGGCCCGCGCGACCATGTCCGGCCGGTTGCGGGTGGGGATGACGACGGTGACCATCTCGTGTGGGGACGTCATGACATTACCTTCTGTCGCGACGGAGATTTCGGGGGGCGGAACATGAGGGGGCCTCCTTCCGTCAGCCGGGCCGGGCCGGACCGCTCCAGCCGGCGGCCGGAGGCCCGCCGTAGGAGGTTCCGTAAGGGGAGGAACTGGAGAAGCCGGCGTTGTACGCCTGCTGCTGGTCCTGCATGCGGGCCTGCATCTTCGCCCAGCGGCGGCGCTGCACGAGGCGGGTCACCGCGATCACCAGCACGATCCAGTTCAGGGAATGGCGTTCCAGGAACACGCTCTCCGACACCGAGATCAGCAGCAGGGCGCAGCCGACGGTGAAGATCCAGGCGGGCTCGGCGCGGTTCTCGCTGTAGCGGATGGCGCCGAAGCCCTGGATCAGCAGGCGTCCCATCAGCATCGCCGTCAGGATCACGCCGGGCAGGCCGAGGTCGAGCCACGCTTCCATCCACCCGTTGTGGGCGGAATTGATGCCCCAGCCCTGGGTGAAGGTGCTGCCCGGACCGTAGGCTCCGTACCAGTAGGCGCCGTAGCCCCAGCCGAGCAGGAAGCGGTCCTGGATGGACATCAGCGTGTGTTCCCACAGCACCGTGCGCCCGGTCAGCGTCGGATCGCGGCCCAGCATGTAGAGGATGTCGTGCCAGAAGGTCGTGCCGCTGGTGATGCCGACCACCGCGACCAGCAGGACGAAGGCCATGGCCGGCGCGAAGCTGCGGATGCCGCCGCGCACGAAGCCGCTGACCAGCAGCAGGCCGGCGACCAGGATCGAGGTCACCAGGCCGGTGCCCGACCGGCTCATCACGATCAGCAGCAGGGCCATCAGCAGCAGCGGGCGGACCACCCAGCGCTTGCCCTCGCGCGTCCAGTCGAGCCAGAGCAGGCAGAGCACCAGCCAGACCATCATGCGGCCCGTGACGTTCTTCTGCCAGAAGATGCCCTTCCAGGCGCCGACATGCTGCTCGTGGTCGAGCCCGACCGCCGGCATGGCGAAGACCGAGGCGTAGGACAGCACCATCAGGATCGACAGGCCCGTCGCCAGCATCCGGATGATTTCCGGGAAGGTGTAGCGCAGGGCGAGATAGACGGCGAAGGCGGTGGTGAACAGGAAGGCCACCGCGCGGCGCAGCGTCACGTCCGGGTAGATCGACCACAGGGCCGACAGGAAGGCCAGCGCCACGATCAGCGACACCGCCGGGCTTCCCGTCGGGATGCGGAAGGCCAGGCTGGGCCGCAGCGCGATCAGGCCCAGGATCATGACGTAGACGGCCATGAAGTAGATCACCGCGCCCGGCGCGTCCGGATCGGTCGTGCCGCCGCCGGTCAGCAGCGCCGGGAGCACCGACCCGCCGAACGAGACGATGCAGAAGACGGTGATGCTCTTTTCCAGAACTTCGAGGACTTTCATGGGGCCGCTGTTCCGGTGAAAAGGGCTGCTATGGCAGTGAACGCCCATGACGGGCGCACCGCATCGTTTTCTGAAGATGCCAACCCGATGCCCGGACCTGTAGCCGGGCGGAGGCATTAGGCCTAAGGAGGCCGCCCCCGTCGGGGCTACCTCCGGTTGGGCCACCCACCTCGATCTTGCGGGTCCCGCAGGGCCTATGACGGCCGGCTCCGGCGGCGTCGGAGCGGACCCCGGAAAAGGGAAAGCCCCTCTCCCGGGTGGGAAGAGGGGCCTGGATGGAGCGCTGCGGGGTCATGACCCTTCGCCCTTGAGGACGATCACCGCCGTCTTGCACAGGATGTAGAAGTCGAACAGCAGGCCGCAGTTGCGGACGTAGAAGACGTCCATGGCGACGCGTTCCTGGAAGGTGGTGCGGTGGCGTCCCGACACCTGCCAGTAGCCGGTCAGGCCCGGACGGACGGAGCCGATGACGTCCGCGGAGGCGCCGACCTCCGGCAGTTCCTTCGGCATGTAGGCGCGCGGGCCGATCAGGCTCATGTCGCCCATCAGGATGTTCACCAGCTGCGGCAGCTCGTCGAGCGAGGTCTTGCGCAGGAAGCGGCCGACCGGGGTGATGCGCGGGTCGTAGGTCAGCTTGTGGTAGGTCATGTACTCTTCGCGCATCTTCGGGTCGTTCTCCAGCAGGCGCTGGAGATGCTCCTCCGCGTTGATGTGCATCGAGCGGAACTTCAGCACGTCGAAGGTCTTGTCGCCGCCGGCCCAGCGCTTCTGGCGGAACATCACCGGGCCGGGGCTGTCCAGGCGGATCGCCGCGGCGATGCCCAGCATCAGCGGCGCCACCGCCACCAGCAGGATGGCCGACAGCAGGATGTCGAGCGCGCGGCGGATGCGCAGGTAGCTGGTCGGCGGACGGACCGAGACGCGCAGGGCCAGCGAGCCGTGCAGGTTGTGGTAGGTGGCGTCGACGGCGCTGACGTTGCCCTCGCCCAGCAGGCAGTAGACCTGCTTGAAGGGCAGCCGCTCGACCAGGGTCGTCAGCTCCTTCTTGTGCCGACCGATGTCGGCGACGATGGCGGCCTGGGCCTGCTGGGCGTAGGCCGGGGACTTGGCGAGCAGGTCGGTCGAGCCGACCACCGGCAGGTTGGCGACGCGGGTCTGCCACAGCGTGTCGTCGTCGTCGAAGAAGCAGACCGGACGCATCCCCAGCCAGGGCAGGCGCTGCAGCTTCTCCGCGATGGCCGCACCCTGCGGGCCGGCGCCGACGATCACCACCGGGGTGCGCCAGTTCAGCGCGCTGGCCATCAGGCCGTGCACCAGCAGCAGGTCGGCGGCGTAGGTGATCGCGAAGCCGATCAGGGCGACCGACAGCGCCTCGACGAAGAAGGAGCGGAAGCCGTCCATCACGATGAAGGGCACGGCCAGCACGGCGACCGACAGCAGGGCCGCCTGGAAGGTGCGGCGGGTGCGCTCCAGATAGTCGAAGCGGCCCAGCGAATAAATTCCGAAAACCGATTTCACCAGCGGCACCAGCATCAGGCCGGTGACCAGGGCGCGCTGCGACAGGTCCGCTTCCGGGGTCAGGGTGTCGCTTCCAAACAGCTGGATGAGCGTCCAGCCGAGCAGGGCGAGCATGAAGCCGTCGGACAGCGCCAACAGCAGCCCGGGTCCCACCGTCGGCATGGCCGTCTTCTTCACCGGGGCCAGATTGATGACCGCTTCTGGGTCGAGTTTGCTCATCGCAGGTCCCATTTATGTGTGAAACGGAATGTCATCCGTCTCGCGCCTGACCTAACGCGCCGCAGCGAAAGACGGTTTCTCATCAGCTTTTTCTTTGAGTCTTTCTGTGTTCAGAAAGACACACAAATATCAGCGCTTTCTCCGCCTCTGTGCAGACAGATCAGAAGGTTGCGCTGTTCTCCACGAATTAGGATAAAGGCTGCCGTCAATCAACAAATCACAAGAGGCTTCCTCCGCCAGCGGCGATACCCCTTACATCCAGAGTGGATTCCCCTGGGTGAGTTTGAAGAGATTAAGGAAAGTGGATGACTTCGTCCGGATCATCCGGATCGGTGGCGGCGCTGCCACCGCCGCTCCCCGGCTACTCCTTTCCTTCCCGCAAATTGGTGGTATCCGGGGGATGTTCCGCGTCCCCTATGGTGGGGTGCGGCGCCGGGTGGCGGCGGTATGTCCCGAGTTGGTCTGCCTGTCCCGCCGAGGCGGCGGCGCGGACGTATCCCATAAGAATCCAACCGACGATTTCGGATGAGGCGGTGTCTCCAACGCCCCGTTGATCGCGGTGGAGTGCCCTCGCAGGGTGGGTGGATTGCCCGCTGGGTCTTGCCCCCACCCTTACCTTCCCCCGCTATCGCAGGGGAGGGGACTGCCGTTGCTTGGCAGTAATCTCCCTCCCCTGCGTAGCGGGGGAGGGTCGGGGTGGGGGCACAGGTTGCCATCGGGATAAGTCCGAAGAGGACGACGACGGCACCAACGCGAAATTGAAACGTCCCGGTCCGGTTCCAATCATCGGAATTGCGTTCGCGGGTGCGGCAGAGCCGCCCCACCGGAGTTCTAGGCGGAGTTCCTGATGGCGTCCGAAGCAGCGACGATCTTGAAACACGGTTGGCTGTTCATGCTGGCCAACGTGGTGAACCGGGCTGCCGGGCTTCTGCTCCTGCCGCTCTACACCCGGCTTCTCAGCCCTTCCGAATTCGGCGTCTACGCGCTGGTGGTGGTGGTCGCCGACCTGCTGGCGGTCATGCTGATGATCGGCATGAACAACGCCTTCACCGCCGTTTATTTCGAACACGCGGAGGAAGGCGACCGGCGCCGCGTCGCCAGCACCTGCCTGCTGGCGGTGGTCGGCACGTCGGTGGCGATGGTCGGGCTGGCCTGGCCGCTGGGCATGGCGGGAAGCTGGGCGATGTTCGGCGACACCGGCCACGCGGCGGTGATGGCGATCGCGCTCGCCGGCGTCGCCCTGACCACCCTGTTCGAACTGGCGCTGGCCTATTACCGGGCGCGCAAGCGGTCGGGCCTGTGCCTGCTGGTGTCGCTGGCCAAGGTGGTCGCCCTGCTCGCCTTCAACCTGCTGTTCCTGTGGGCGCTCGGCCTCGGGGTGGAGGGCATCTTCCTGGCGAACGGCGCGTCCTTCCTGGCGCTCGGCCTCCTGCTGGTGGTGGCGATCCTGAAGGACACGGGCTTCTCCTTCTCCCTGCCGATCCTGAAGCGGGTGGCGGCGCTGGGGCTGCCCTACGCGCCGCAGTCGCTGCTCGACATCGCCAACAACTTCGTCTCGCGCTGGCTGCTGAACATCCTGCTGTCCACGGCGGCGGTGGGGCTGTTCGCCTTCGGGATGCGGCTGTCGCAGATCCTCTTCATGTTCCTGACCGCCTCCTTCCTGCAGATCTGGTCGGTCAGCCGGCTGGAGTCCCAGCATGGCGCGGCGGACCACGCCCAGGCGGATTTCGTCTTCCACCTGTTCGTCGTCCTGCTGACCGGAGCCGGGCTGGGGCTGGCGCTGACCGCGCCGGAGATCCTCTGGCTGATCGCGTCCGCCGACTACACGCCGGTGCTGACCAGCATGCCCTTCCTGGTGCTGGCCTATGTGCTGCACGGGGTGCGGATGAATCCGGAGGTGGCGATCCTGAAGGCCAAGCGCGTCGGCGTGCTGCCCTGGATCTCCGCGGCCAGCCTCGCGGTGGGCTCGGCGCTGGCGCTGGCGCTGGTCTGGCAGTGGGGCCTGCTCGGCGCCGCGCTGGCCAACCTCGGGCGCGAGGTCTTCCAGATCGCCCTGACCGAGACGGTGCGCCGCCGCATCTGCCGCGACGAGGTGCCGCTGAACGCCGTGCGGATCGGCTGGATCCTGGTGCCGGCGGCCTTCGCCTACGCGGCCGGCTGGTACCTGTTCGGCACCGAGGTCGACCCGGCCTTCACCGCCGAGAAGGTGCTGCTGGTGCTGATGTTCCTGGCGGCGGCGGTGTTCGGTCCGGGCATGGGATCGGCGGGCCGGGCGATGCTGGGCAAGCTGCTGCTGGGCCGCGTCCGCCGCATGCAATCGGCGTCCTGAGATTTTCCCTCTCCCGCCCCGGGAGAGGGAGGGGCCCACGCGTCAGCGTGGGAAGGTGAGGGTGCCGCCAAGGATCGGTGCCTGATCCTCGTACGACCCTCACCCGCCCGCTACGCGGGCACCCTCTCCCGGGGCGGGAGAGGGGACCTTCACCGCTTGCGCGGTCGTTACGCGGCCTGATGTTCGAGCATCAGGTTCACGGCGTCCACCGTCATCATGTGCGTGAAGTCGACCGACGACAGGTCGAGCGCGGACTGCACGCCCACCGACTGCACCGTCGCCGTGTCCTGGGCCAGGCTGTGGGCCAGCATGTCCGCCGACAGAGCCTGGGCGGAGCCCGGCGGGTTGATGGTGCCGATGCCGGTCCCGTCGGCGATGGTCGCCTGCGTCGGGTTGGAGAGCTTCAGGTTGAAGGTCTCGACGCCCTCGGCCACGTCGTCGCTCAGCACCTTGACGGCGACCGTCTTGGTGGTCTCGCCGGCGGCGAAGGTCAGCTTGCCGCTGGTCGCCAGATAGTCCGAACCGGCCTTGGCCGTGCCGTCCGCCGTGGCGTAGTCCACCGTCACCGTCTGGTTGTAGGCCTGGGACAGCTTCACCGTGAACACGGCGTCGGTGGTGACCGGGCTGGCGGCGGTGCTGCTGTACAGGCCGGGCTTGATGGCGTTGTACTTGTTGTAGTCCACCTTCCAGCTGTCGTTCATGATGCCGCCGGTGTCGCCCGAGCCGGGGCTCCAGGCCCAGTAGGTCCAGCTCGCCCCCTGGTCGCCCGCGGCGAGGTCGATCTTGCCGTCACCGTTCCAGTCGCCGTTCATGTACTGGATCAGCTTGGGCATCCACGCCTTGTCGATGGCGGTTTCCATGCGGCTGCCGAACTCGCCGACCAGGATCGGGGTCTCGTCGTTCTGGATGAAGTGGCCCCACATCTGGTCCCACTTCGCCGGCATGTTGTTCGGGAAGTTGTTGGCCTTGAACCAGTCCATCATGTAGAGCGACGGACCGTAGTCGTGGACCGAGTAGACCAGCTTGCCCGGTTCGTTGAACTTGACCTCGTAGTTCTTCTCGCCCAGCAGATTGCCGCCCCACCAGTACCACTGGTTCTGGTAGGTCTCGATGCCCTCGACGATCAGCAGCCAATCCTTGTTGACCGACTGGATGGCGTTGCCGATGCGCTCCGCGGCGCGGGCCCAGTCGTTGGGGCCGCCGTCGCCCCAGGTGGCCGGGTTGTGCGGCTCGTTGTGCAGGTCGGCGCCGATGACGGCGTCGTTGCCCTTGTAACGGGTCGCCAGCATCTTCCAGTTCTCGATCATCTTCGATTCCGGGTACTGGCTGGTGTACCAGAGCCCGTTCTCGTTGGCCGACGCGCCATCGCCGGAGCGGTGGTGGTCGAGGATGATCTTCATGCCGATCTTGTCGGCGTAGTCGATGATCTTGTCGAAGACCTCCAGCGAGGTCTTGCCGCGCAGGTCGGGGTTCTTCGAATAGTCGATGCCGGTCGGCATGCGGCCGTTGTCGAGCATCGCGTCGGAGTAGGGCAGGCGGATGGTGTTGAAGCCCAGATCCTTCATCTGGTTCATGTGGCTCTGGTAGCTGTCCATCCACAGCCCCTGCGGCGCGAAGGCGTAGCCCTCGGACCCGAACCAGTTCACGCCGGTCAGCTTCACGGCCTTGCCGCTGCTGTCCATGATCTGGCCGCCCTCGGTGTGCAGGAAGCCCGGCGCGATGCCGGTGGTCTTGCCGGTCGGCTCGGTCACCGAGACGTCGCTGACCGACAGGGTCGGCTTCGTCGGGGTGGGGGCCGGCGGGTTGGTCGGCGTGGTCGGGTTGGAGGAGCCGGGGAAGAAGCTCTTGTCGGCGTCGACGACCAGCGTGCCGTTCCACCACATGCCGGACTGGCCCTTGACCACGTCCTTGCCGTCCAAGGCACCCTTGTCATAGGTGACGTTGCTGTCGGTGGGCATGACCGACTTGCCGTTGATGGTGATCTTGTTGACCAGCAGGTTGCGGTCCTGGCCGTTCACCGTGGCGTCGTTGTCGTACTGGATCTGGACCTTGTGCGCCTGATCCGCCGTGGCGTTGATCGAGAAGGCGTAGTCCTTGGCCGAGGTGCCGGCGACGCCCTCGCCGACCTTCTTGCCATCGATCAGCAGGTTGAAATGCGCGTTGACGCCGCCCGCGGCGTTGCCTTGCAGGTTCAGGATGACCTGGGTGTTGCCGGCGGGGGCCGGCGGCGTCGGGACCGGGAAATAGTCCTTGGTCAGGGCGAAATCGAGCGAACCGTCCCACCACATGCCTTCCTGGCCGGGAATCACGTCCTTGCCGTCGGAGGCGCCGCGGTCGTAGGTGACCAGCGAGCTGGTGGAGGCGACGGGCTTGCCGTTCACTTCCAGCGACTTGACGAGCAGGTTGCGGTCCTGCCCGTTCACATAGCCGTCGTTGAAGTAGACGATCTGAAGCTTGTGCGCCTGATCCGGTGCGACCTGGGCCTTGAAGGTGTACCGGCCGTCGCTGGTCGAGCTGACCGTCGCCTGGCCAAGGTTGACACCATCCAGGAGCAGCCGGAACTGCGGCCAGATCCCGCCGGCAGCCTGCCCCGAGGCGTTGACGACGAAGGTCGTGTCGACGAGACCCGTGGTGGTCGTTGCCATTGGAAGTAACCTCTCTCCATTTTCGGTGGAGCAAAGGTGAGGCCCAATTGGTTAACGAGGTATTTCGGATTTTAGGGAAATGCGACTCAAAAGCCACGATAGGCTGTGAAAAGAATGAGGCGCGAAAAACCGCCTTTGCTGCGGTTTCCGCGCCACAGTGGGGCCTTGCGGCCACGGGGAGGTGAAAGTGTAAAGTCTTGTTACAGAAAGGTTTCTGAAATCCGCCGCCTCAGCCTTCGTGACTTTTGTGAGCCACCATGAAGACCTCCGGGCGGAACAGGTAAAGCTGGCCGATCTTGCCGAGCTTGCGCCGCAGGGTTAACGGCATCGCCCCCATGACGGATTCCACGGCCTTCACGTAGGCGAGGTATCCGCGCCCGGAACCATGGATGTGCATGCGCCGGCGCACCGCCATCGGGGCGATGTAGACGGCCTCCATCCGGGTGAAGCCGGCCTCGCGCAGCGCGCGCTCCGTCTCGCTCCAGGTGTATTCGCGCAGGTGCATGCAGATCGGCTCGTCCAGCCCGAAGACCTCCGACAGGTCCATCGGCCCGGCGTGCTTGTGCGGCATGCTGAGCACGTAGCGGCCCCCCGGCTTGAGGATGGCGTGCACGTTGGACAGGTGCACGGACACGTCCTCGGGGTGGAGATGCTCGATGACATGGGTGGAGACGACGGCGTCGTAATGGGCGCGCGGCTCGAACTCGGCGAGGTTCACGCCGTCGCAGCAGCGCCACGTCACGTTGGAGCGTTCGTCGGTCCAGCGCTCGCCGCGCTCACGGGTGATCTCGGTGGCGACGCAGCGGTGGCCGTGGCGGGCCAGATAGCTGAGCAGCCGGCCCTTGCCCGACCCGACCTCGTAGACGTCCCGCGCGCCCTTGAGCAGCGTCAGGAAGTGGCGGAAGTCCAACTCGTCGTTCTGCGCCGCCGTGTCCACCGCGTCGTTCAGCCAGGGGCATTCGCTGTAGAGGGTGGTGTAGTTCCGCTCGAACACCGTCCAGCGCTCTTCGCGGCGGGAATCCAGCAGCTCGCGGGCGAGCTGGCGTTCCAGGTCCCAATGCTGGCGGACCATGGTTTCGCTGAGGGGGTAGTTCGGGGCCAGACCGAACTTCCGCTTGTAGCGGGCGACCAGCTCATCCGACGTCAACGTGTCCACAGATCACCTCGTTGGGAGAAACGCCGCTGTTCCGCTAATCTAAGGTCGCTGTCGGAAATCCTTACAGGCGCGGACGGCGGAGCGGGCCGCGCGATCGGGCGGGGTAGAGGGGCCGGAAGGGGTACCGCGCCGCTTCCCGGCCGGAGTCGCCCCGATCCGCCTCACCCCGACCGGTTGCGTCCGCGCAGCGCCTGCACCGACGCCTCGTACAGCGGCAGCGGGCGCGACGCCGCGTCGTAGGGCGAGGGATGGGGCTTCAGCTCCGGCAATTCGCGGGAGATGTAGTTGAGGTCGGAGCGCAGGTGCCACCAGCACAGCTCGGCCAGCCGCGCGTTCCCGGCGATGTCGCCCAGATACTGCCCGGCCAGGAAGGCCATGGCGCGGTCCTTCTCCGCCCGCGACCAGGAGCGCGGCAGGTGCTTCTCGTTCACGTCGAACTCGGTGACGTGGATGGGCAGGCCCAGCCGGTCCATGGCCCGCAGGAAGCCCTTCATGCCCTCGCGGTCGTAGGGCTTGCCGGCCATCAGGTGGCTCTGCAGCCCGACGCCGTCGATCGGCACGCCGCGCTTGACCGCGTCGGTCAGCCAGGTCTGGAAATAGGCGCGCTTGCGCTGCTGCCAGCCCTCGTCGATCTCAATCCCGAACTCGTTGATAACCAGCTTGGAGGAGGGGAATTCCTTGCGGATGTGGTGGAAGAACGGGTCCAGCCATTCCGGCCCCTTGGCGCCGCCGGCCACCACCCACCACATGCCCTTGCGGAAGCCGTAGCGGTCCTGCTCCTGGGGGTGGCTGCGCTCGGTCTCCCAGAAGAAGGCCTCGTTCATCACGTCGATGCGGTAGAAATTGTCGCCGTAGCGCTGCTTGACCGCCGCGACCATGGCGGTGAAGCGCGGCCAGTAATTGTCCTCGGACAGCGTGCCGTCGGCCGAGAAATAGGCGCTCTCCGCGATGCCCAGCGCGCGCTGGCGGCTGGCCGGCAGCGTCATGTAGTCGGGCATGCCCATGTGCTGCCACAGGGCGCAGTGCCAGTTGGGCTTGGCGCCGATGCGGCGGGCCAGCTCCACCCCGGCGTCGAAGCGGCCCCAGTCGAAGTTGCCCTCCTGCGGCTGGAAGACGGCCCATTTGCCGCCGTTCTCGGGAGTCACCACGTCGCATTCCCGCGCCATCAGCGTGTCGAGCATGGGGTCTTCCGGCTCGATCAGGTGGTCGCGGGCGGCGCCGTGAAGAATCCCGGCGGCCCGGCAGGCGTCGCGCAGGGTGGGGTTGGGCACGGCGGCAACGGACGCCGCCTCGGCGACGGCGGGACCGGCGGCGGCCTTGCAGCTTGCCAGCACCGCGGCGGCTGCGGCGGCGCGCAAGGCGTCTCGGCGCGTGAAGGAGAGGGCTTTCGGCGAGGTGGCTTTTGGCGAGGTCTGGGCCATGGGCGTCGGGCCTCGTGAGGTTTGGAATGAAATGAAAATTCCCTCTCCCCTCTGGGGAGAGGGTTAGGGTGAGGGGGTTGCGCGCGTCGGGACCTCCGGCACAAGCACAACCCCCTCACCGGCCCTCCGGGCCACCCTCTCCCCAGAGGGGAGAGGGCTATGCGGGCAGAGGTGAAGGAAGGCGTCGCTTACGGCGCGGCGCGCAGGGTCTGGTCGCCGTAGTATTTCCGCGTGGCGACGTAGCTGTTGTACGGACCCTGGTAGCCCTTGCTGGCCGCCTTCTTCAGGTTCACGTCGGTCATCACGCAGACGAACTTGCTATGGTCGATCGGACCCAGGTCGGCCACCGCGTCCAGGTCGCTCGCCGTGGTGTGGCCCCAGCGGGTGACGAAGAGCACCTTGGAGGCGGCGCCGCAGACGATGCGGGCATCCGACACGGCCAGCGCCGGGGCGGTGTCGAACACCACCAGATCGAAGCTGGGCGACAGGCCGGCCATCAGCTGCACCAGGCTGTCGACGTTGAAGCGGTCCAGCGTCATCGGGTTCAGCTTGCCCGCCGGAACCATGGCGAAGGGCACGTCGTCGGAGGTGTGGACGATCTCGTCCAGCGTGGCGTCACCGGCGATCCAGTCCGACAGCCCCTTCTTGGTGGACAGGTCGAACAGCCCTTCCATGCGGGAGCGGCGGAAGTCGGTGTCCACCACCACCACCCGGCGGCCGGCCTGGCTGGCGACCTGGGCGACGGCGAGCGTCAGCGAGGTCTTGCCGTCCTGCGGGCGGGCCGAGGTCACCGCCAGCGCGCCGACCGGGCCGAGATCCGACAGATGGTTGCGGAACAGGGCGCGCAGGGATTCGCTGAACAGCGAGAAGGGGTGGCGCTGGAAGATCTTGTAGAGCCGGCCCTTGGCCCCGCGGTCGCTGTGGTGCGGCACGATGTGGACGGTGCCGACGCCCAGGATGCGGCGCACGGCGTCCGGGGTGTGGATGCGGCGCTGGAGAAGCTCCAGACCGAAGACGCTGAAGATGGCGAGCGCGAGGGCGGCGACGAAGCCGGCCAGCAGCAGCAGGACGCGGAAGGGACCCGACGGCTCGTGCGGCACCTGCGGCGCGGAGACCAGCTTGACGGCGGCCGGGAAGGCGCGGCTGTCCTTCTGGGCCTCGACCTCTTCCAGACGGCCCAGCAGGCTGTCGAGAAGCTGGCGCTTGGCGGTCGCCTCGGATTCCAGGGTGCGCAGCGGGATGGCCTGCTCCTGCATGGTGGCGTAGCTGCCCTCCATGCGGGTGATCATGGAGCGGAGCGCGGTCTCCTGCTCGACCGCGACCTGGGCGGCTTCGCGGACGCCGTTGATCTCGCGGCGGATTTCCTGCTGAAGCGAAGAGTTGGCTTCGTTCAGGCGGCCCTGCAGCTCGACGATGCGCGGGTGCTTCGGACCGTACTGGCGGGAGAGCTGGGCCATTTCCGTGGAGATGGCGGCGACCGTGGCGCGGAGCTGGGCGACGACCGGGGAGGCGATGCTGCCGCCGATGGCGTTCCAGTTGCCGGCCTTCAGGTTGCGCTCCAGCGTGTCGGCCTGGGCGACCGAGCGGGCGCGGATGGCCGACGCCTCGCTGAGGCGCAGGCGGGTCTGCTCAAGCTCGTTCTGGGCCATCAGGCCGGTGCCGCCCTTCAGCAGGCCGCCCTTGACGCGCGCTTCCTCGACCTTGGCGTCGGCCTCGGCCACCTCCTTGCGCAGCAGGACGATGCGGTCCTGCAGCCAGGAGATCGCGCTGGTCGACAGGTCGCGGTCCATCTGCTGACGGGTTTCCATGTAGCGGCGGACGATGCCGTCCACCACGTCGCGGCTCAGCTGCGGCTCCTTGGAGGTGAAGCGCACCTGGATCACGCGCGACCGGCCGACGATGGCGACGTCCAGCTTGCGGTGGATGCGCGCGATGATCTGGTCGTTGCCCAGCGCCGCGTGCGCCTCGCGCGCCCGGATGTCCTGCGCCACCTCGTCGCCGTGGCTCAGCAGCCAGGCGACCGGGGCCGGCGGGGAGCCCTCCCAGAAGCGCCCGGCGAGGTCGCGGCCGTAGGCCACCGCGCGCTCGACGAGCGGGAGCGTCTCGTCCTCCTGCGCCGGCGGGTTGAATTCCGGATGCTGGGCGAGCTGGAGATCGTTCACCACCTGGTTCAGCACCTGCGGCGACTTCAGGATCTCGATCTCGCTCAGGATCGCCGCGTCCTCGGTGGGGATCGCGCCCACCACCTGCTCGACCTCGCGGACGACGCGGACCTGCCGGTTGTCGACCAGCAGAAGGGCTTCGGAGGTGTACTGGTCCTTGAGCGTGGAGACGCCCAGAGCCGACAGGCCGGTCAGCACCACCACGATGGCCGCGATCAGCCACTTGTGGCTGCCCAGCACGCGCAGGATGAAGCGGAAGTCGGGACCCATGGACGGGGTCTGGGATTCGAACTCGCTGCGCCGGGACGGGCCGGGGGCGGCGGGCCATGCCGGAACCGGAGCCGGCGGACCGCCGTGATGGCCGCCATGATTGACTTGGGGCAGGTTTTCCACGTCTCAAAGCTCCTTATGCATGGGCGCTGGTGCTGGGGCGCTGGACGAACGCATGGCGGCACGGCGCATAAGCATGACGGTGTGGGCGAAGCCGAAAGCGCCGACGCAATAGCGGCGAAACAGGCGGCGGGGCTCCTGGACCAGCCGGAACGCCCATTCCAGCCCGATGCGCTGGACGGCGGCGGGGGCCCGGGTGAAGCGCCCGGCGAGGAAATCGATGATGGCGCCGCCGTTGACGATCAGCACCTTATGATCCAGCGCGCGCTTGAGCTGCACCGCGACCTCCTCCTGGCGGGGCATGCCCATGGCCAGGATGATGACATCGGGTTGAAGCTCCCGCGCACGGGCGATGTAATGCTCCACGGAATGGAACCCGTGCTGGGCATCGACGTAGTCGTGCGGGGTCCGCTCCTTCAGCCGCTCGATCCCCTCGTCCAGCCAGGGCGCCGCGGTGCCGTAGACGGCGACCCGACGGGGCGACAGCTGGCGGAGGAGGAGCGGGATGAAGTCGGTCCCGTTCATGTTCAGCCCGACCGGCTGGTCGAGCCATGGCAGGGCCGTCTCCAGCGCCACCCCGTCCCGCAACAGGACGTCGGAGGCGCGGAAGGCCGACCACGCGGCGGAGGACCCCGCGCAGAGGTTCACGCCGTGAGCGTTGAGGAACGACAGGATGGTCGGTCGCTCGACGGCTGACAATGTCTTTATCAATGCATGGCGCTCGTCCTCGCAAGAAATACACCGTATTCTCTCGATCAGTGCCAGGACGTCACGAGGGGTCGGCATGCACATCTCCTAACCAAATCTGCGAAGCGACGACGGTTACGTTGTCTGTGCAACGATGATGCCCGACGGTTTGCGGTGCAGTAAGACGATATTGCTTGCTAACACTTTCGATTGGTGGCATCCGGCAAGACCGTTACCGGGTACCCCTTTCGACGCGACCGCCGGACAACAGGGAATGATGTGGCTGGCACCGCCCCTTTTTCGCAGCGGTGGGATGGGAGAGGGGAAAGTTCAGGCGAATTAGCCCGGCCACGCCGGGGGAACCCCTGAATCGGCTTGCCCTATCCTATGGCTCCGACCATATAGGTACGCCCGTAGGGTGCCGGTGTGCAGAATAGGGGATGGGCGTCCGCCCTGCGGCACGGCACTGTTCGAGGTCCGGCAAAGCCCCCTCAAGACCGCCAGCCCCAACAGTTCCTTGAATCCCCAGGCCGATCTCTCCGGGGGCGGCGACGGAAGAAGACCAGTCCATGAGCAACGACGAAACCACCCCCCGCCAACCCGGCACGGCCGACGAATTCGACCGCCGCGACGCGCTGCGCGCCATCGCCGCGGTGGTGCGCGGCGACGGGATCGAGGTGGACGCCGACAGCACCCCGGCCCGCTGGTCGGTCGCCGTCGTGCATGAGGTGGTCGTTCCCGGAACCGACCGGAAGCTGAAGCTGCGGTTCCGCGTGGCGCTCGGCCCCTTGCCCGACATCGAGGCGGAGCTGTGGGGCCTGATGACGGCGGAGGAGGGCTTCGGCCGTCCCCAGGCGAAGACGCTGGGCAAGCGGGTCAAGGCGGCCTGCCTGTCCTCCGCCGCCATCGAGAAGGCGCGCGGGCGGGTGGACGGCTGGTTCGCCTCGATGGCGCAGCGCGCCAACGGCTTCGGCGAGGCGTGGCGGCCCAAGGGCTTCGCCGACGAGCTGGGCCGGGTGATCGGCTTCGGCGGCCGCATCCCGCGCCTGCAGACCCTGCTGGACGCGCTGGAGGAGGCCTTCTCCACCGCCGCCGCCCGCGCCGGTCTGAAGGTCCGGCGGGAGCGGCTGGAGAACGCCTCCGGCCTCGGCGTCTATCTCGACAGCTTCGCCACGGCCCGCGCCATGGTGCGCAAGCTGCGGCTGTTCGTCGGCCCGACCAACTCCGGCAAGACCCACGCCGCCATGGACCGGCTGGCCGAGGCGCCGAGCGGCTGCTACCTCGCCCCGCTGCGCCTGCTGGCGCTGGAGGGGCAGGAGGCGCTGGAGACGCGCGGGCGGGCGTGCAGTCTGGTGACCGGCGAGGAGCGCGACGTGCGGCCCGGCGCCTCCTTCACCTCCTCGACCATCGAGATGGTCAACACGTCCAAGGTCTGGGGTGCCTGCGTCATCGACGAGATCCAGATGATCGGCGACCCCGACCGCGGCTGGGCCTGGACCCAGGCGGTGGCCGGCGTGGCCGCTCCGGAAATCCTGATGACCGGCTCCGCCGACGCCATCCCCTACGTGCAGCGCCTCGCCACCGCGCTGGGGGAGGAGCTGGAAGTTGTCGAGTTCACCCGCAAGTCGCCGCTGCGCGTGCAGGAGGAGCGGGTGCCGCTGGAGAATGTCCGCCGCGGCGACGCGGTGATCGCCTTCTCGCGCAAGGACGTGATGGGGCTGCGGCGCGAGTTGCTGGCCCGCGACCACACGGTGGCGGTCATCTACGGCGCCCTGTCGCCGGAGGTGCGGCGGGCCGAGGCGCGGCGCTTCCGCGACGGCACGGCGGACGTGCTGGTGGCGACCGACGCCATCGGCATGGGGCTGAACCTTCCGGTTGCCCGCGTCGTCCTGTCGACCACCCGCAAGTATGACGGGCGGGAGGAGCGCGACCTGAACTCCTCCGAAATCCGCCAGATCGGCGGGCGGGCGGGGCGCTTCGGCATGCACGAGGAAGGCCGCGTCGCGGTTCTGGAGGGGGAGAACATCAACCCGGTGCGCCGGGCGCTGACCACTCCACCGGTCCCGCCCGAGGACCCGCGCACCTGGATCAGCCCCAACCTGACCCATGTCGAGGCCATCGCGCGGGAGCTGGACACCGACAGCCTCGCCAAGGTGCTGCGCACGGCGGGGCAGGAGCTGCTGCGCGCCAACCAGACCTTCCGCATGACCGACCTGGAGCAGCGCATCCAGGCCGCCACGGCGGTGGACCGGGCGAAGCTGCCGCTGGCGGAGCGCGACATGCTGGCGCGCTGCCCCATCGACGTGCGCGACCAGAACAACCTGCGCCTGCTGGCGCTGTGGGCGACGAACCAGGGCAAGGGAGTGCGCAACTCCGCCCCCGACGCCGCCGAGCGCTTCCACCACCGCGTCGGCACCGACGTGGAGCTGGAGAAGGCCGAGCGCGCGGTGAAGGAGCTGACCGCCTACGCGTGGCTGGCCTACCGCTTCCCCGACGCCTATCCGGACATGGACCTGTGCCAGGAGCGCCGGGCCATGCTGAACGCCTTCATCGAGCGCACGTTGGCCGAACGCTCGCTGGCCCGCGCCTGCCCGGTCTGCGGCACGCGGCTGAAGGCAAACCACCGCTTCCGGGTCTGCGACAGCTGCTACGCCGGTCGGGTGGAGGAGCGCCAAGGCGAACGGCGCGGGCGCCGTCCGGACGGAGCGCGCGGCCCGCAGCCGCCGGCGAAGAGCGGTGCGGAGGGTGGCCACCCGCAGTTCCACCACCCGCTGCCGGGACGCAAGGGCGGCAAGGGCGGGGCCGGGCACCGGGGACGCCGTCCCGCCGGCGGGTGAGGTCGTTCCCTCGCCCCTCTGGGGAGAGGGTGGCCCGAAGGGCCGGGTGAGGGGGTTGTGCGTGGCGGAGCGTCCGGCACAAGCGCAACCCCCTCACCCTAACCCTCTCCCCGGAGGGGAGAGGGAATGAAGGAAAGGGCTCATCGTATTACGCTGCCACGACTCCGCTCAGGCCGGTGTCGTCCCGGCGGGTCCAGGTGATCTCCTCGGTTCCGCCGCCCTCGGTCAGGAAGTAGCGGCGCAGCGGGACCAGATCGGCGCCCAGCTCGTAGACCAGCGGGCGGCTGGTCGGGATCTCGAACAGCGGGATGTCCTGGTCGGGCACCTTGTCGAGATGCTTCACGAGGCCGCGCAGGCTGTTGCCGTGGGCCGACACCAGCACCCGCGCGCCCAGCCGCAGGGCCGGGCAGATGCCCTCCTCCCAGAAGGGGATCACCCGGTCCGTGGTGTCCTTCAGGCTTTCGCCGCGCGGCAGGTTCGCGCGGCCGATCCCGGCGTAGCGCCGGTCCGACACCGCGGAGCACGGATCCTCGGGTTCGACCGGCGGGGGCGGGACGTCCCAGCTCCGCCGCCACAGGAAGACCTGATCGGCGCCGTGGCGGGCCGCCGTCTCCGTCTTGTTCAGCCCCTGGAGCGCGCCGTAATGGCGCTCGTTCAGGCGCCAGTGCTTGTGCACCGGCAGCCACATCCGGTCCATCTCCTCCAGCACGATGTCGAGTGTCCTGATCGCCCGCTTCAGGACGGAGGTGAAGGCCACGTCGAAATCGAATCCGGCCTGCTTCAGCAGTCCGGCGGCGTGGCGGGTTTCGTCAATCCCCTGCTGGGTCAGATCGACGTCGGTCCAGCCGGTGAACAGATCCGAGCGGTTCCAGACGCTCTGACCGTGCCGCAGCAGCACGAGCCGGTGCATGGGTCCCCTCCTCCTCACGTGACGGTTGCTCCTTCGGGGAACGGGAGGGTGGGGGGAAGGGTTCCGGCCGAGGCGTCACAAATGGCACGGCTTTATGTCAATTTGGAAACGCACGAGACACATTCGGACAACAAATGCGGGGTAACCTGCGGAGCAGGCGAAATTATCCGCCCGGCGCGTGCACAGCCGCACTGCGACGCCGAGCCAACTTGCGTTCCGAG
Organism: Azospirillum baldaniorum; assembly: GCF_003119195.2. NCBI lineage: Bacteria > Pseudomonadati > Pseudomonadota > Alphaproteobacteria > Rhodospirillales > Azospirillaceae > Azospirillum > Azospirillum baldaniorum. The sequence continues at coordinate 1,425,531 of NZ_CP022254.1, forward strand.
GCCGCCATGCAGCATCATGACCTCCTCTCCAGGACCGTTTCGACCGATCGGGACATCACCCTGGAGGCGCTTCGTGTGTTCACCTACCTGAGCCGGCGGCTCCATTTCGACCGTCCCGTGCCGGTGCTTCAGTCCGAACTGGCTGATGCGCTCGGCATGCAGCGGCCCAACGTCAACCGGGCCATCAAGCTGCTGGAAACCAAGCAGATTCTTCTGCGGGATTCCAAACTGGGACGTGCGATCACGTTCCGGTTGAACCCGGAACTGGAGGGCGGCCGGGCCTGAAACTGGTCCGGAATGATTTTCGAAACGCGTCACCTTGTCTTCACGAATTCGGCCCTCAAGAAAGCCTTCGGCTGGTACCAGAAGGTGCCGAATCAGACCGATCTTCCGCTGGGCCTGATCGCCTCCGTCGTTCCGAAATCGGACGGGGGCGTGGTGGTCATGGTGCAGCAGGGGGCCGCGAAGGTGCGGGATGTCGCCTTCATGCCCAGTAAGACGCTCGGCGTCCTCCTGCTCTTCTGCCGCCGCCAGAAAATTCCCATTCCGCGCGACGCCGACAAGGACATCTTCCCGTCCGACGACGGGATCATGCTGACGATCCGCGGCAGTTGCAGCACCACGGCACCGCCGCCGTGACCTTGCCCCGTCCGCTCAGTCGGTTCCGCAGGCGACGGGTTGGGCCACGGCCAGGGGAATGTCCGCCTCGGTGAAGCGAAAGCCGTGACCGGCGGCGAAATCGACCAGATCGCCCAGAGTCAACAGGCCGCGCGACGCCCGCCGCAGCGCCGCACGCAGGGCCGGGTCGGCCTCGGTCGCAACCAGGAATCGGATGTAGTCGCCATGACACATGCCCAAACCTCCTGGAATCGTTGCGACTGCCCTTCGTCCCGGAGCGCGGAAACGGCGTCAATGTTGCGTTGCGGACGCAAGCAATGACTCAGCGCGAACAGTCCGTCGTCTTAATATCGTCTATTTGCCTAAAATTGTATATAAAAAGATCGAGGAACGATGCGGCGTCCTGCCGCACCGTTCCTTGACGGTCTATCGGGACCCGGCGATCACTCGCCCGGCTGCTGCACCGTCTCGGCCGGGCTGGCGCCCGACGCGATGCTGTCCGGCGTGATCGCCGCCACCGGCTCGCCCGGCCCGGAGGCGGCGCGCAAAGCCCGTGCGGCGGCCTTCAGCCCGATGTCGGAGCGGCGGTCGGGCATCAGCTCGAACAGCAGCAGGGAACGCCCGTTGACCGGGATCTCGTCGCCGGTCTGGGCGGTGGCGACCTCCAGCCGGTCGGGCTCCGTGGTGTCCACCAGCGTCAGCCAGCGGCTGCCGCCCGCGACCTCCGGCAGCTTGAAGGGCACCACGTCGTGGTAGGCGTTGATGATGAGCAGCAGCGTGGCGTCCGACGCCACCTTCTTGATGCCGGTGGCCTGCGCCCGCCCGTCGAGCAGCATGCCCAGGCAGCGCGCCATGGGGTCCTGCCACTGCTCGGTCGTCTTCTCCTCGCCGGCGGGGGTGATCCAGGTGAGGTCCTTCACCTCCAGGTCGGGGTTGTAGGCGCCGGTGAAGAAGCGCCCGCGGCGCAGCAGCGGGTGGCTCTGCCGCAGCCCGATCAGGTGGCGGACGAAATCGGTCAGCGCCCAGCCCTCGTCGCTGACGCCCTCCCAGTCGATCCAGCTGATCTCGTTGTCCTGGCAATAGGCGTTGTTGTTGCCGTTCTGGCTGCGGGCGAACTCGTCGCCGGCCAGGATCATCGGCGTGCCCTGGGACAGCAGCAGCGTGGCCAGCAGGTTGCGCATCTGGCGGAAGCGCAGGGCGTTGATCTCCGGATCGTCGGTCGGTCCCTCCGCCCCGTGGTTCCAGGAGATGTTGTGCGAATGGCCGTCGCGGTTGTCCTCGCCGTTCGCGTCGTTGTGCTTGTCGTTGTAGGCGACGAGGTCGTGCAGCGTGAAGCCGTCATGGGCGGTGACGAAGTTGACGCTGGCCCAGGGCTTGCGGCCCCGCCGGTTGAACACGTCCGCCGAGGCGGCCATGCGGGTCGCCAACTCGGGCAGCTTGCCCTCGTCGCCCTTCCAGTAGGAGCGCACGGTGTCGCGGAACTTGTCGTTCCATTCCGCCCAGCCCGGCGGGAAGCCGCCGACCTGATAGCCGCCGGGGCCGCAGTCCCACGGCTCGGCGATCAGCTTGACGCGCGACAGCACCGGGTCCTGGCGGCAGGCGTCGAGGAAGCCGCCGCTGTGGTCGAAGCCGTAGGTCTCCCGCGCCAGGATGGTGGCGAGGTCGAAGCGGAAGCCGTCCACATGCATCTCGGTCACCCAGTAGCGCAGGCTGTCGGTGACCATCTGGAGGACGCGCGCATGCACGAGGTTCAGCGTGTTGCCCGTGCCGGTGTCGTTGATGTAGTAGCGCGGATCCGGCGCCAGCCGGTAGTAGGAGGCGTTGTCGATGCCCTTGAAGGACAGCGTCGGCCCCATCTCGTTGCCTTCGGCGGTGTGGTTGTAGACGACGTCGAGGATCACCTCGATCCCGGCGTCGTGCAGGCGGGCGACCATCTCCTTGAACTCGTGGATCGCGCCGGTCGCCATGTAGCGCGGGTCGGGCGCGAAGAAGGAGATGCTGTTGTAGCCCCAGTAGTTGCGCAGCCCCTTTTCCAGCAGGTAGCGGTCATCCACGAAGGCATGGACCGGCAGAAGCTCCACCGCCGTGACGCCCAGCGAGCGGATGTACTCCACCACCTCCTGCTGGGCGAAGCCGGCGAAGGTGCCGCGGTACTGCGGCGGCACCGCCGGGTGCCGCATGGTGTAGCCGCGCACGTGGGTCTCGTAGAAGATCGACTTCTCCCAGGGGATCGCCGGGTGGCGGTCGTGGCCCCAGGTGAAGGCCGGGTCGATCACCACGCATTTCGGCATGCCGGGGGCGCTGTCGCGCCGGTCGAAGGACAGGTCGCCGCGCGGCGAGCCGACGCGGTAGCCGAAATGCGCGTCCGACCAGCGAAGCGGCCCGACCATATGCTTGGCGTAGGGGTCGAGCAGCAGCTTGTTCGGGTTGAAGCGATGGCCCGCCTTGGGTTCGTACGGCCCGTGCACGCGGTAGCCGTAGACCGTGCCCGGCCGGGCGTCCGGCAGATAGCCGTGCCACACCTCGTCGGTGTATTCGGGCAGTTCGATCCGTTCCAGCTCGCGGCGTCCGTCCTGGTCGAACAGGCACAGCTCCACCTTGGTGGCGTTGGCGGAAAACAGCGCGAAGTTGACGCCCAGCCCATCCCATGTGGCACCGAGAGGGTAGGGAAGACCTTCCCGGATGCGGGACTGGCGGAAAACCTTAGGAGCGAACGGCGGCTTCTTCACGGTTGAACCTCGTGTGGGCGCGTTGCGGCATGAAGCAGCACAGGAACGCGCAGACCGCTCCGGTGATCCCGTCATCGGCGCAATTTCCGATGTTTGAGGAAGCTTCAACTCCTGGCCGAACCAATTGGTGCTCCCTCACCCAAAGAGTGGGTCTGGTATGAGCATGGTCATAGTCGTCATGGCGGGTCGCGCCGATAACTATAGCGTGCTATCATCGGTTCCAGACAATAAAGGCAAATAAACTTCTGGGGGATGTCCGGGAGCCGTTCGGCAAAGGGCCAAGAAAACGGGTGTAACGCAGATGTCAATGTTTGCCTTTCCGTGCCACCGCCGGCTCTTCAGCGCCGAAAAGGCGGAAAGATCAATGAAGAGCAAGGCCGACCGCCATTTCTCTGCGGCTTCTTCGGCCCAACGGCGATCTGCCACCCTGAAACCCGCAAGCGCCGCATTCTGAACCATCCACATCGGTCATCGCCCCAGGCCCCGGCTTCGCCGGTGCCCGGCGGCATCGTGCATCCGGCGGATCGGTGGCACCGCTCCCGATCCGCCTCACCAAGACGCCCCCGCCCATGATCCGGCTTTCGGTCAACGCCCTGCTCAACTTCCATCCCAAGGCCATCCTGGCGGCCATTGTCCTGGTGATGACGCTGCTGGGCGGTGCGGCCTGGGGTGCGCTGTCGCTGGTCGATTACGTCAACACGCTCGACCGGGCGGAACGCGGCAGCCGGCAGGCGGCGGCCTTTCTGGAAGGGCACGCCGACGCGGTGCTGGATGGCGGAGCCGCTGCCCTGGCGCGGGTGGCCGACCGGTTGGAGGAAGGCGGGTTCGCGTCGCTCCCCGACAGCGCCCTCGGCGAGGCGCTGTCGGCGTCGCGGTTCGGCGTGCTGTCCATCCTGGACGCCGAAGGCCGGACGGTGTTCGGCCCCACCATCCATCCCGACGGGGGTATCGCCAGTGTGCTCCAAGGGGGAGGCGGCGGACTGGAGCTGTTGCACGGGCAGGTGGACGGGCTGGATTCCATCCTGATGGTCCGCCGCATCCCGGGGCGCGGGGGCGCCCTGGAGGGTGCGGTCCTGCTGGCGCTTCCCTCATCCAGCCTGCACACGGTTCTCGACGTCTTCAGCGACGGGCGGCACAGCGTCGCCGGCCTGTTCCGCCTGGACGGCACGCGGCTGGCCGGCATCGGCGGCAGCGGGATCGGCCCGCTCCCCGCGCTGGACCCCGGGGCGGAGAGCGGCGAGAGCGACTGGTCGCTCGGCGGGCAGGGTGCCGGTCAGGGCGTGGTCATCGGCCTGAAGCGGATGCGCGACTTCCCGGCGGTGGCGGCGGTCGCCCTGCCGCGCGCCGTCGTTCTGGAGCCGTGGAGCAGCCGCCTGCAGCACGGCTTCATGATGGTGGGCGTCAGCGTCGTCGCGCTGTTCGGGCTGGCCGCGCTCGGCTGGGCCAGCCTGCGGCGCGAGGCGGCGGCCCGCGACGCCCTGCGCGACGCCAACGCCCGGCTGGAGCAGCGGGTGGAGGAGCGCACCGCCGACCTTCGCTCCCTCAACCAGAAGCTGGTCCGCGCCCTGGCCGAGAAGGAGCGCGCCAATCAGGCCAAGGCCCGTTTCCTGTCGGCGGCCAACCACGACCTGCGCCAGCCCTTCCAGGCGCTGCGCCTGTTCCATCATCTGCTGATGGAGCGGCTGAAGGAGCCGCGCGAGCGGTCGATCGCCGAGAAGATGGGCGAGGCGCTGGACAGCGGGGAAAAGCTCCTGCACGCGCTGCTGGAGGTCGCCACGCTGGACGCCGGCGTGGTCCGCCCGAACATCGCCGAGGTGTCCATCGCCACCGTCCTGGATGGCGCGGCGTCGGAGTTCCGGGGGCTGGCGGCGGACAAGCAACTGGATTTGCGGGTGCGGGCGTGCGACGCCATGGTGCGCACCGACGCCACGCTGCTGACCCGCATGCTGGGCGACCTGCTGCGCAACGCCATCGCCTACACCCCGGCGGGCGGGGTGGTGGTCGGCTGCCGGCGGCGTGGCCAATGGCTGCGCATCGAGGTGTGGGACACCGGCCCCGGCATCGCGGCGGAGCATCTGGACGCCATCTTCGAAGACTTCGTGCAGTTGGGCAACCCGGAGCGCGACCGCCGCCGCGGCCTGGGGCTGGGGTTGCCCAAGGTGCGCCGCAAGGCCGCTCTGCTGGGCCACGCGGTGGAGGTCCGGTCGCGTCCGGGCCAGGGGTCGGTCTTTTCCATCATGGTCCCGCTGGCGGCCAGCGAATCGCGGACGGACGCGGCGGCCCCGGCCCCCGCCGGGCGTGCGGAGGATCCGGCGGCGCGCCTGATCCTGATCGTCGAGGACGACCCGGTGCAGAGCGCCGGCATGCAGCTGCTTCTGGAAAGCTGGGGGCACGACGTGCTGATGGCGGCGGACGGCCCGGCGGCGCTGGCGGCGCTGCGCGCGGCCCCGCGCTGTCCGGACGTCATCCTGTCGGATTTCCGCCTGCCGGGTCCGCTGACCGGGGCCGAAACGGTCACCCGCGCGGCGGAGCAGGAGGGGAGGCCCATTCCTGGCATCATCCTGACCGGCGACACCGGCCCCGAACGCATCCGCGAGGCCGTGGCCGCGGGGTGCCGCCTGCTGCACAAGCCCGTCACCCCCGACGTGCTGCGCGACGCGCTGAACGCGCTGGGGGCGGAGCGCGTGCCGGTGCGGCAAAGCCAGTCGTCCGCGGCGTGAAGGCCGGACGGCGCTTTCCCCGGCAGGAAAAGCATCCCATTGTGGGCTGTATTAATCATTCGTGAAGGCCGCCAAGGGTACTCTGAAACCGTGATCGGAGGCGAACACGGCCATGCAGCAGCGTCCTCTCACCCGTCTGGATCAGGTCCAGCTCGACGCGGTGGTGCGCCGGCACGAGATGTTCCGGAACGCCCGCATCGGCGGGGCGCGGGCGACGCTGTCCTTTTTCGACCTGAATGGGCTCGACCTCACCGGGCGTGACCTCGCCCACGCCGACTTCGTCGGGGCCAGCCTGCGCGGCGCCAATCTGGCCGGGGCGCGGCTGGACTGCGCGTCGATGTTCGCCACCGACCTGCGGCTGGCCAATCTGGAGAACGCCAGCCTCATCAAGACCGATCTGCGCGGCGCCTGCCTGCGCGGGGCCATCCTGATCGGCGCCAACCTGTTCGAGGCCGACCTGCGCGACGGCTCGCTGGCGGAGAAGGACCGCGACGGCAGCCTGCGCATCATCCAGGTTGAGGACCGGCCGACCGAGGCCTCCGGGGCGGACCTGTCCGGCGCCAACCTGACCAACGCCCGGCTGTCCGGGGCCATGGCGATCCACACCGACTTCACCGACGCGCTGATGCGCGGGTGCAAGCTGGTCCGCGCCACCATGCGCGGGGCCAATTTCACCGGATCGAACCTGGAAGGGGCGGACCTGTCGGGGGCCGACCTGCGCGGTGCCTGCCTGCGCGGCGCGGTGCTGACCGGTGCCACCATGGTCATGACGGAGCTGGCCGACGCCGACATGGAGGACGCCCTGACCGACGATCCGGTCGGCCGCGTCGTCGCCGAACTCGGGCGTCCGCTGGACGAGCTTCTGCACGAGCACATCCGCTGGGTGGGGTCGAGCGGAGCGGAGGGGACGGCGCTCGACCTGTCGGGCTTCGACCTGCGGCACGCCCCGTCGCTGGCCCACACCTGCCTGACCATGCTGCGGGCGGTCGGGGCGACGCTGTACGGGCTCGACCTGACCAGCGTGCAGCTTCAGGCCGCGGTGCTGGAGAAGGGCGATCTGCGTCTGGCCAAGCTGATCAACGGCGACCTGCGCGGCGTGAACCTGCGCCTCGCCAAGCTGAACAACGCCGATCTGCGCAAGGCCAACCTGCGCCCGCTCTATTTCGACGAGAGGCGGTCGATGATCTCCGACCTGTCGGGCGCGCGGCTGCGCTACGCCGACCTGCGCGGCGCCTGCCTGCGCGAGGTGAATTTCGCGGGGGCCGATCTGTCCTTCGCCAACCTGTCCGGTTGCGACCTGACGAACACGGACCTGACCAACGCCCGCATGTTCGGAGCGAAGCTGGAGCGTCGCGCCCTTTCCGACGGGGCGATTCTCGACGGTGTGGCGGGGCTCAAGCTTTAGAACTATATCTGTTGCGGATGTCCTGCGGGAGTGCGGTCCATGTCCGGGCGCGTGGGTGCGGTTTGCGGTGGCATGGTGTTCGGCCTGATGCTGGCGGCGGGGCTGACGGCTCTGCCGGGGGCGGCCCAGGCGCGGTCGTCGGTGTTCCTGTCCTTCGGCGGCCCGGTCTATCCCGACCATCCGCCGCCCCACCGGCATTTCCACGGTTACCCGCCGGTGGTCTACGGAGCCCCGGTCTACGGAACTCCAGTCTACGGACCGCCGGTCTATGTGGTGCCGGCCCCGCCGCCGGTGGTTTATGTGCAGCCGGCGCCCGTACCGGCCCCGCCGCCCGCGGTGGTCTTCACCGAACCGACGCCGGCCCCCATCGCCGCCACCCCGACCGGCCCGGCCTATATGGCCCGCGACGGCCAGCTTTGCCGGGAATACCAGACGACGGTCATGGTCGGCGGTCTCGCCCAGCCCGGCTACGGCACCGCCTGCCGCCAGCCGGACGGAAGCTGGCGGGTGATCAACTGACCAAAGAAAAAGGCCCTTCCCCCGTCCGGAGGAAGGGCCTTCTGTCTGTGGCCGGCGGTGATTACCAGGCCGGAACCACGGCGCCCTTGAAGCGGTCGAGGATGAACTGCTTCACCTCGTCGCTCTGGTATACCTTCACCAGCGTGGCGACCCACGGCTTGTCCTGGTCGGCCTTGCGGACGGCGATGACGTTGGCGTAGGGGCTCTCGCTGGCCTCGCGGGCGATGGCGTCCTTGTTCGGGTCCAGGCCGGATTCCATGGCGAAGTTGGTGTTGATGACCGCCACGGTCACGTCGTCCAGCGAACGCGGAAGCTGGGCGGCGTCCAGCTCCAGGATCTGCAGCTTCTTCGGGTTCTCGGAGATGTCGAGCGGCGACGCCTTCAGGCCGGCGCTCTCCTTCACCTTCAGCAGCCCCTTGGCCTGGAGCAGCAGCAGCGCGCGGCCGCCGTTGGTCGGGTCGTTGGGGATGGAGACCTTGGCGCCGTCGGGCAGCTCGTCCAGGCTCTTCACCTTCTTCGAGTACACGCCCATCGGGAAGATCACCGTCTTGGCGACGCTGACCAGCTCGTAGCCGCGGTCCTTCACCTGGTTGTCCAGGTAGGGCTGGTGCTGGAAGGAGTTGGCGTTCAGGTCGCCCTGCGACAACGCCTGGTTCGGGATGACGTAGTCGGAGAACTCCAGAACCGTCAGGTCGAGGCCCTCCTTGGCGGCCAGCGGCTTGACCTTCTCCAGGATCTGGCCGTGCGGGCCGGGGGTGACGCCGATCTTCAGGGCTTCGGCCGACGCGCCGACGGCGGTCGCCAGGGTCGCGATGCCGGCCACCAGACCAAAGGCCGCGCCGAGCACACGGGTACGGAACATCTCCAACTCCTCAGGACTTCAGGTTGCGTTTGTTGACGCGGCGGGCGATCCAGTCGCCCGTCGATTGAACGATCTGCACCAGCACGATCAGCACGACGACCACGGCCAGCATGACCTCCGGCAGGAAGCGCTGGTAGCCGTAGCGGATGCCGAGGTCGCCCAGGCCGCCGCCGCCGACCGCACCGACCATGGCCGAATAGCCGATCAGGCTGACCACCGACAGGGTCAGGCCCAGCGCGATGGCGGGCATCGCCTCCGGCAGCAGGACCTTGCGGATGATCTGGAAGGGCGTGGCCCCCATGGATTGCGCCGCCTCGATCAGGCCGCGGTCGACCTCGCGCACGGCGCCCTCGACGATGCGGGCGATGAAGGGCACGGCGGCGACCGTCAGCGGCACGATGGCCGCGGCGGTGCCGATGGAGGTGCCGGCGATCAGCCGGGTGAAGGGAATGATCGCCACCACCAGGATGATGAAGGGGGTGGAGCGCGTCATGTTCACCAGCACGCCGGCGACCCGGTTGAAGGCGAGGTTCTGCAGCAGTTCCCCCCGGCCGGTGACGGCCAGGAGCACGCCCAGCGGAAGGCCCAGCGCCGTGCCCAGAAGGCCCGACACCGCCACCATGTAGAGCGTGTCGAGAAGCGCCTTAAACAGCAGCGCGTAGATTTCCGGGGACAGCATGACCGAGCACCTCGACACCGAGCTTGTTGACGTTCAGGAGGCTGATGGCCGCCTCGATGGACTGCGGGTTGCCGATGGCCTCCACCACCAGCGTTCCGAAGGGCGCGCCCTGGATCTCGTCGATCTGGCCGTGCCAGATGTTCAGGTCCAGGTTCAGCTTGCGGCTGATCGCGCTGATCACCGGGGAGGTCGCGCGCTCGCCGGTGAAGGTGATGCGCAGCACCATGTTCGACCCCGGCACCGGCGTCGCCGACAGGCGGGCGCGCAGACTGTCCGGGATGCCGCGGTTGATGACGGGATCGACGAAGGTCTTCGTCGTCTCGTGCTTCGGGTGCGCGAAGATGTCGAAGACCGGCCCCTGCTCGATGATCCGCCCGTTCTCCATCACCGCCACCTTGTGGCAGATCTCCTTGATGACGGCGATCTCGTGGGTGATCAGGACGATGGTCAGCCCCAGCCGCTTGTTGATGTCGGCCAGCAGGTGGAGAATCTGGGTCGTCGTCTCCGGATCGAGGGCGGAGGTCGCCTCGTCCGACAGCAGCACCTTGGGCTTGCTGGCCAGCGCGCGGGCGATGCCGACGCGCTGCTTCTGCCCGCCCGACAGCTCCGCCGGGTAGCGGTCGCGCTTGTCGGTGAGGCCGACAAGGTCGAGCAACGGCTCCACCGTCGCGCGGATCTGCGCCTTCGCCACCCCGGCCAGCTCCAGCGGCAAGGCGACGTTGTCGAACACCGTGCGCGAGGACAGCAGGTTGAAGTGCTGGAAGATCATGCCGATGCTGTGCCGCGCTTCGCGCAGCTCGCGGGCCGACAGGGCGGTGACGTCCACCCCGTCGACCAGCACGCGGCCCGACGTCGGCTTCTCCAGCAGGTTCACGGTGCGCAGCAGCGTGGATTTGCCGGCGCCCGAACGCCCGATGATTCCGTAGATCTCGCCGCGCCCGATGGTCAGGTCGATGTCGGCGAGCGCCTGGACCGGCTGGCCGGTGCCGCGGGACGGGTAGGTTTTCTGAAGCTGTTCGAAGGTTATCATACGCTCTTGGCCTCCCGACGCTCTCCCAGCTCGCGGGCGGCGTCGCGCAGGACGGTCTTCTGGATTTTACCGGTCGATGTCTTCGGCAGATCGCTGAACACAACGGTGCGGGGCACCTTGTAGTGCGCAATGCGGTCCCGGCACCATTGAATTATGTCGGACTCAGAGGGGCGCTCCGCGCCGGGCTTCACCGTGACGAAGGCGCAGGGGCTCTCGCCCCAACGGTCGTCGGGGCGGGCGACCACGGCGGCCTCCAGAACGGCGGGGTGCCGGTACAACGCTTCCTCCACCTCCAGGGACGAGATGTTCTCGCCGCCGGATATGATGATGTCCTTGCTGCGGTCCTTCACCTCGATATAGCCGTCGGGGTGCAGCACGCCCAGATCCCCGGTGCGGAACCAGCCGTCCTTCAGCGCCTCCTTGGTCGCCGCGGGGTTCTTCAGATAGCCCTTCATCACCGTGTTGCCGCGCAGCGCGATCTCGCCGATGGTCTGGGCGTCGGCGGGGACCGGCCGGCCGGTCTCGCGGTCGAGCACGGTGGCGTCCTCCACCGCGACATGGTTCACCCCCTGCCGCGCGAACTGCAGCGCCAGCCCGTCGGCGTCGAGATCCTCCCACCCGTCCTGCGGAGCGCAGACGGTGGCCGGGCCGTAGCATTCGGTCAGCCCGTACATGTGCACCACCTCGAAGCCCAGCGTCGCCATGCCGGCGAGGACCGCGGAGGGCGGGGCCGCGCCGCCGGTGCCCACGATGACGCGGCGGGGAGCGGGCCGCCGCACCGCCGCCGGGGCGTGGATCAGCATGTTCAGCACGATCGGCGCGCCGCACAGATGGGTGACGCCCAGCTCCGCAATGGCGTCGAAGATCGCCGCCGGCTCCACCCGGCGCAGGCAGACATGGGTGCCGCCCGCGGCGGTGACCGCCCAGCTGTAGGTCCAGCCGTTGCAGTGGAACATCGGCAGCGTCCACAGGAAGACGCTCTCAGGCCGGACGTTCAGGGTGAAGGCGTTGCCCAGCGCGTTCAGATAGGCGCCGCGGTGGTGGTAGACGACGCCCTTGGGGTTGCCGGTGGTGCCGCTGGTGTAGTTGAGCGCGATGGCCTGCCACTCGTCGTCCGGCCCGTGCCAGGGGGCGGGGTCGGCGGCGGCGAGGAAGTCCTCATACTCCACGGCACCCAGCGACGGCGCGTCGGGCGCCTGCTCGTCGGCGATCTCCACCAGCGTGATGGGGCGCTCCGTCCGGGCGAGCGCCGCCTTGGCGACCGGCGACAGTTCGCGGTCGACGATCAGGAGCTTGGTCTCGCTGTGGTCGAGGATGAAGGCGATGGCCGCGGCATCCAGCCGGGTGTTCAGCGCGTTCAGGACCGCGCCGGCCAGCGGCACCGCGTAGTGCGCCTCCAGCAGGGCCGGGACGTTGGGCGCCAGCACCGACACCGTGTCGCCGCGCCTGACCCCGGCCCGCAGCAGCGCCCCGGCGAAGCGCCGCACCCGGTCGTGGAACTGCGCGTAGGTGATGGTGCGGCGGCCGTGGCGGATGGCCGGCTTGTCCGGATAGACCTTCGCCGCGCGTTTCAGGAAGCTGAGCGGGCTGAGCGGGACGTGGTTCGCGGGGTCGGGGGCGAGGCCACGGTCGAAGATCGAGGCGGTGCGGCTGAACGGGCCGGTCATGACGGAGCTTCCTGAAAAGAATCACTTTCGCGATTCCCTCTCCCCTCTGGGGAGAGGGTTAGGGTGAGGGGGTTGCGCGTGGCGCCACGTCCGGCAAAAGCACAACCCCCTCACCGGCCCTCCGGGCCACCCTCTCCCCAGAGGGGAGAGGGCTATGACAACCGGCGGCGCTCACCAGGTCGGGATGATGGTGCCGTTGAAGCGCGTGTTGATGAAGTCCCGCACCTCGGCGGAGCGATACAGCTCGATGAAGCGCTTGATCGCCGGGTCCTCGGCGCGATCCTTGCGGACGGCCCAGACGAGGTGCCATTTCGACTGGTCGTCTTCCAGAACCAGGGCGGTCTTCGGGGTCAGCCCGGCCAGGACCGCGTAGTTCAGCGTGATGACCGAAGCGTCAACGTCGTCCAGCGAGCGCGGAAGCTGGGCCGCGTCCAACTCCACCAGCTTGATCTTCTTCGGGTTGGACGCGATGTCGGCGATGGAGGTGTTCAGGCCCGCCCCGTCCTTCAGCCCGATCACCCCGGCCTTGGCCAGCAGGAACAGCGCGCGGGCGCCGTTGGTCGGGTCGTTGGGGATGGAGACGCTGGCCCCCTCCTTCAGGTCGGCCAGCGACTGGACCTTCTTCGCGTAGATGCCCATGGGCACGACGATGCTCTTGGCGACCGGCACAATGTCGTAGCCGCGCTGCTTGATCTGGTTGTCCAGGAAGGGCTGGTGCTGGAAGTTGTTGGCGTCGATGTCGCCGGACTGGAGGGCGGCGTTGGGCATGTTCCAGTCGGTGAACTCGATCACCTCCGCCTTCAGGCCCTCCTTGGCGGCGATCTTCGCCGTGTATTCCAGGATTTCGCCATAGGGACCGGCGGACACGCCGAGCTTCAGGGCCGCGGCGCCGGCGCCGGTGGAGACGGTGAGAAGGGCGGCGGTGACAATGGACGTCAGAAAGGCTTTCACGGAACGGGTCCTCTGTGCGCGGTGTGGAATGGCTTGGTCGGGCGATGGCGGTGTGTGAAATGCGGGCGCGCGGTCAGCGCCGCCGCACGCCGGAGCGCCGGGCTGCCAACTGCTTGGCGGCGCGCTCGGCCTGTCCGACGTTGCGGAAGGTCTTGCGGTCCAGGTCCTTGAAGGACCAGTCGGACACGAAGAAGGTGAAGCCGCCCTGGCCGGCGACGACGATGCCGGCGGACCGGCCCTGGACTTCGATGGCGTAGGCGTTGGAGGTGCTCATGACGGCGTTCTCCCTCGGCCCGCGGCGCTGCGGCGCGCGGGATTCATGCGGATCGGATGCTGGACTGGATGGCTTGGCGCGCTGAAGTCAGCGGCGACACGAGGCGTTGCGCATTCGGCAACACAAGCCCATCGCGGTGCCGGTCCGATCGGCGGAGGAGGGGAGGGTCATCATGGTCATTCCGGTCACTCCTGTCAGAGTTCCACGACCGGTATCGTGGCGCTTTAGCGTTTGGTGACGCGGCGCAAGCTGGCGATCAAATTGCCGCGGGGCGCCCCCCTTGGGCGTCCGGGGGTTTATCTACAATGTCGATGGGCATTCGGTCAAGGCGGAAAATGCGAGCGATGGTGTGAAAATACATATTTCACATCGCAGTTAGGTGTTTGTGCTCGCCACGGTTTATCGATGCCGCCCTTGCCCCCATCCCGACCCTCCCCCGCTTTGCAGGGAAGGGTGAGGGTGGGACCGTCGTGGGGCTCAGACCGAGCCGCCCGGCGTGCCGATGGTGGCGCTGCCCTTTTCGTGGCGGTCCGGGTCCATCGCGTCGGCGTAGGGTTTGCCGTCCGGGGTGGTTGTCTTGGGATGGCGGCCTTCCTTCTCGGCCTGAAGCCGTTCGGAAATGCCGGTCGGCGCGTCGTCGGAGCGCCGCGGGTCGGCGTTCGGCGCGGGGCCGCCCGTGCTGCTGGGATCGCCCGCGATCCGCGGGCCATGCGGGTTGATCGGCTGGTTGGAGCGGTCCTGGGTCATGGCTCCTGTCCTCGATTCAGGGAAAGGCGAATCCAACCGGCCGCGGCTGAGCGAGTTCCCCCTTTCATCGAGGAACCCCTTTCATCGAGGAACCCCTTTCATCGAGGAACAAGGCCGCCCTGCGCCGCGCTATGCCTCCTAAGACCGTGACGGCGGCGCGGAATGTGGTATATCCGGGCAGCGGTTCAGCCCGAGGAGAGTTCTTTGCCCGCCGATACCCGTGCTCTTGGCGCGCCGGCGCCCAGCACGCCGGCCGATGCGTCGTCGAACGTGTCGGCCAGTCAGCCGCTGGTTCTGGCCCTGCCCAAGGGACGCATCCTGAAGGAGCTGCGCCCGTTGCTCGCCCACGCCGGCATCGAGCCGGAAGCGGCGTTCGACGACGCGGACAGCCGGCTCCTGCGCTTTGCGACCAACATCCCGAATCTCAGCATCATCCGCGTCCGGTCCTTCGACGTGGCGACCTTCGTCGCCTTCGGCGCCGCCCATCTGGGCGTGGCCGGCAACGACGTGCTGATGGAATTCGATTATCCGGAAATCTACGCGCCGCTCGACCTCGGCATCGGCAAATGCCGCCTGTCGGTCGCCGAACCGGTCGAACTGGGGGAGAGCGACGATCCGTCGCGTTGGAGCCACGTGCGCGTCGCCACCAAATACCCGGAGGTCACCAGGAAGCATTTCGCGGCGCGCGGGGTGCAGGCGGAGTGCGTGAAACTGAACGGCGCGATGGAACTTGCCCCGACCCTCGGCCTGTGCCGCCGCATCGTCGATCTGGTGTCCACCGGCTCGACACTGAAGGCGAACGGGCTGGTGGAGATCGAGCACATCGCCGACGTCACCTCCCGCCTCATCGTCAACCGGGCCGCCTTCAAGACGCGGCCCGAGGAAATCTCCGGCTGGATCGACCGCTTCCGGGAGGCTGTGAATGCCCGTCAGGCTTGATGCCCAGGACCCCCGCTTCGCCAAGGGCTTCGAGGGGCTTCTCCACGCCAAGCGCGAAACCAGCGAGGACGTGCAGGTCCTGGTCGCCGGCGTCATCGACGACGTGCGCAAGCGCGGCGACGCGGCGCTGATCGACTACACCGCCCGCTGGGACCGCCAGACGCTGACCCCCGCCACGCTGCGCATCTCCCAGGAGGAGGTGGACGCGGCGGTCGGGCAGTGCGGCGACGAGCTGCTGCGCGCGCTCGACACCGCGGCGGAGCGCATCGAGAGCTTCCACCGCCTCCAGGTGCCGGAGACGACCGACTACCGCGACGCCCAGGGCGTGCGGCTGGGCGCCCGCTGGACGGCGGTCGGCGCCGCCGGCCTCTATGTGCCGGGCGGCACGGCGTCCTACCCCAGCTCCGTCCTGATGAACGCGCTGCCGGCCAAGGTCGCGGGGGTGGAGCGCATCGTCATGGTGGTGCCGACCCCGGACGGGGCGATCAACCCGCTGGTCCTGGCCGCCGCCAAGCGCTGCGGCATCACCGAGATCTACCGCATCGGCGGCGCCCAGGCCGTGGCCGCGCTGGCCTACGGCACCGAGACCATCGCGCCGGTGGACAAGATCGTGGGCCCCGGCAACGCCTTCGTCGCCGCCGCCAAGCGGCTGGTCTACGGCACGGTCGGAATCGACAGCATCGCCGGCCCGTCGGAGATCCTGGTGGTCGCCGACAACCGGAACGACCCGGCCTGGATCGCCATGGACCTGCTGTCCCAGGCGGAGCACGACACCTCGGCCCAGTCGATCCTCATCACCGACGACCCGGCTTTCGCCGACGCGGTGGCGGCGGCGGTGGACCGGCATCTGGAGACGCTGCCGCGCGCCGCCATCGCCGGGGAAAGCTGGCGGGAGCACGGCGCCATCATCGTGGTGCGCGACCTGCTGGCCGAGTCGCCGGCCCTGATCGACCGGCTGGCGCCGGAGCATCTGGAACTGGCGGTGGAGGACCCGGACGCGCTGGCCGCGACGGTGCGCAACGCCGGGGCCATCTTCCTCGGCCGCTACACGCCGGAGGCCATCGGCGATTACGTCGCCGGCCCGAACCATGTCCTGCCGACGGCGCGCTCCGCGCGCTTCTCCTCCGGCCTGAACGTGCTCGATTTCATGAAGCGGACGACCTTCGTCGCCTGCGATGCGGACAGCGTGAAGGCGATCGGTCCGGCGGCGGTGACGCTGGCCCGGTCGGAGGGTCTGGACGCGCACGCGCTGTCGGTGGCGCTGCGCCTGCCGGGGGGAGGTCAGGGGTGAGCACGAAGGGCAACCGCCGCATCGTCCACGTGACGCTCGACGAGAAGACGGTGATCCGGCGCAAGCCGGAGGTGGAGCACGAGCGCGCGGTTGCCATCTTCGACCTGCTCGAAGACAACGAGTTCTGTCCGTGCGACCATGCGGACGACGGTCCCTATCACCTGCATCTGTCGATCGAGGACAACCGGCTGGTCTTCGACGTCCGGCGCGACGACGACAGTGCGCTGGACAAGATCACCCTGCCGGTGACCGGCTTCCGGTCCATCGTCCGGGACTATTTCCTGATCTGCGAAAGCTACTATCAGGCGATCAAGCGCTCCTCGCCCTCGCAGATCGAGGCGATCGACATGGGGCGCCGCGGCCTGCACAACGAAGGATCGGAGATGCTGCGCGAACGGCTGGCCGGCAAGGTCGAAATGGATCTCCAGACGGCGCGTCGGCTGTTCACGCTGATCTGCGTCCTCCACATCCGCGGCTGACGGGGTCGGGCGGCGCATGGCCCCGGTGCTGCAACCGCTCCCCGTGACGAGCGTGTTGTTCGCCTGCACCTACAACATGATCCGCTCGCCGATGGCGGCGGCGATCATGCGCCATTTCCATGGCACGCGCGTCTACGTCGATTCGGTCGGCGTGCGCGAGGGGGACGAGGTCGATCCCTTTGCCGTGGCGGTGATGGAGGAGATGGGCATCGACCTGTCCCGCCACCGCTGCCGCAGCTTCGAGGATCTGGAGGACACGAATTTCGACCTGATCGTGTCGCTGTCGCCGGAGGCGCAGCACCGCGCCATCGAAATGACCCGCACCATGGCGTGCGACGTGGAGTTCTGGAACACCTTCGACCCGACCCTGGTGGACGGCAACCGCGAGGCCATGCTGGAGGCCTACCGCAAGGTCCGTGACGGGTTGCTGGGCAGGATCAAGGAGCGGTTCCCCCTGTCCCGCGGCCCGACGGTGTGACCATCCGGTGGTTTGGCGGCGGGATTTCGGGAAGTCCTTTTTCAAGGTTGGGTTGAGGTGCTATTGAGATGAATCATCGAATGACGTGCGCGCCGCCCCCTAGACTTTAGCGGTCCCTGAGAGGTTCTCCGCCTGATGCTCGCCGGCTTACCGTCCCGCCTGTTTCGTGCCACCGGCCTGCGGAGTCTCCGGCTACGACTGATGGGCGTCGTGCTGGCGTCGCTGGCTCTGCCGTTGGCCGGGGCGCTGTACTTCTTCGACCAGCAGCTCGACCAGCGCCTGAGCAGCGCCCGGGAACTGTCGCGGCACCTGACCGAGGACGGGGTGGAGCGGCAGCGCGACCTGATCGGCGAGGCGCGGAACCTGCTGAGCGTTCTGGCCCTGGTGCCGGCGGTCCGCGACGCCGACCACGGCAACACCGACGCCTGCGTCGCCACGCTGGCGCCGATGCCGCGGCAGCACCGCTGGACGACCGGCGTGTGGGTGACCGACCCGAACGGCCTTCTCATCTGCGACACGACCGGCCCCGGCTCCGGGATGAGCCTGCGCGAGCGCGAGTATTTCCAGCGGGCGCTGGACACCAAATCCTTCGTGCTGAGCGAGGTGGTGATCGGCAAGCGTTCGGGGAAGCCGCTGATCCTGGCGGTGCAGCCGGTGCTGGTGAACGGCGAGATCGAGCGGGTGCTGGGCGTCGCCATCGATCTGGCCTGGCTGACCGATCTCGTGAAGGTGACGCGGCAGGACGACGCGCGCATCCTGGTGCTGGACCGTCATGGCGTGCTGATCGCGCGCCAGCCCGATCCGGAAGGCTGGGTCGGGCGCAGCATGGCGGATTTCCCGCACATCCGGCGCATGCTGGCCGAGGGCAACGGCGCGTTCGAAGGCGAAAGCGCCGACGGGCTGAACCGCATCTGGGCCTTCCGCCATTCCCCGGAAACCGACACCATCTTCGCCGTGGGCATGCCGACCGGGCCGATCGTGGCGGACGCCCAGCGCGACCTGTTGCGCGGGCTGGTCCTGCTCGGCATCGCCGGATTGCTCAGCGTCGCGGCGCTGTGGTCGCTGCTCCACGCCTCGGTCCTGCGCTGGATGCGCGTTCTCAGCCAAGCGGCGACCCGGATCGGGGCGGGCGACGTCGGGACCGTGGTGGAGGCCCGCGGCGCGCCCGACGAAATCCGGCTGGTGGCCAACGCCTTCAACGACATGTCGGGGCGGTTGAAGCGGCGCGAGCAGGAGCTGCGCGCCGCCATGGAGGAGGCCCGCGCCGGCAGCCGCGCCAAGGAGGACTTCCTGGCGACCATGAGCCACGAGATCCGCACGCCGATGAACGGCGTGATCGGCTTCGCCGACATGCTCCTGGAAACGCCGCTGACCGCGGAGCAGCGGCGCTACGCTTCCCAGGTGCGGGAGGCCGGGCGGTCCCTGCTGACCGTCATCAACGACGTGCTGGACCTGTCGAAGCTGGAGGCGGGCAAGCTCGACCTGGTCCGCGTGCCGTTCCGGCTGGACGATCTGGCCGACCGCTGCCAGGCCATCGTGCGGCTGGCCGCCGAGCAGAAGGGGTTGGAGATGCACACCTCCGTCTCCGCGGCGGCGCGCGGCTACGTGCTGGGCGATCCCGACCGGGTTCGCCAGATCCTGCTGAACCTGCTCGGCAACGCGGTGAAGTTCACCGACACGGGCAGCGTCCGCCTGACCGTCAAGGCCATGGGGGACGAGGCCGGCGCGCGCCGCTACACCTTCACCGTCAGCGACACCGGCATCGGCGTCCCCGAGGATCGCCAGCGCGAGCTGTTCCAGCGCTTCAGCCAGTTGGACCGCGGGCGCGGCGGCACCGGGCTGGGGTTGGCCATCTGCCGCCGCCTGGTGGAGCTGATGGGCGGCGAGATCGGCGTGGAAAGTCGCCCCGGCGTTGGCAGCACCTTCTGGTTCAGCCTGCCGCTGCAGCCCGCCAGCGCCCCGGAACGGGACGACCAGGACGGCGCCGGGCTGAACCACCAGCCGTCGAGCCGTGGCGCGCGCATCCTGCTGGCCGAGGATCTGGCGATGAACCGCGATCTGGTGATCGCCATGCTGACCCGGGCCGGGCATCATGTGGACGCGGTGCCCGACGGGGCCGCCGCCGTGACCGCGGTGCAGGAGCGGACCTATGACCTCATCCTGATGGACGTTCAGATGCCGGTGATGGACGGGCTGGAGGCGACGCGGCGCATCCGGGCGCTTCCCGGCGTGCTGGGCCGCATCCCGATCCTGGCCCTGTCGGCGGGCGTGCTGGCCGTGGAGGTGGAGCGCTGCCGGCAGGCCGGGATGGACGATCATCTGGCCAAGCCGTTGGAGAAAAGCCGGCTTCTGGCCGCCGTCGACCATTGGAACGGCGAGGGGCGGCGAACGGCGGTCGACACCGGCCCCGGCCCCATCCGCATGGCCGACACGCCGGGCGATTGAATCCTCCGCGCCGATCCCGGTCAATGATTAAGAAAAATTAAGGCTTTTGTGCTAAAGCTGCGACGAAGGGTTCCGCGAGAGCGGTTCCGGTCTGACGGTTCCGGTGTTCCATGAAGGTCGCGCTGCCTCCACTCGTCCCGCTTCCCGAGCGCAAGCCGGATGTTCCCGCGCCGCCCTCCTCCACGGGCGCCGCGTCGGGCGGGTCGTTCCAAAGCGCGCTGGCGGACGCCCAGCCGGTTCCCCGCGGGCGATTGACCAACGGGCAGAAGGTGCCGCCCCTGCCGGCCGCGAAGCCGGAGGCGCCGATCCAACTCGCCGACGGCACCCGCGTGCCGTTTCCCGCCCGCAAGCCCGAGGCCGCCGCGACGGCTGCTGCGTCAGGCACCCAGTCGACGGTGATCGGCGCCGCGCTGGCGAACAGCCCCGCCGCCGGGCGGGTGGTTCTGGCGGCCCAGCAGGTCGCCGGCCTGTCGGGCCACAGCTTCACCGCCATTCTCGCCCAGGCGACCCAGGAAAGCGGGCTGGACCCGGCGGCCCGCAACCGCTCCAGTTCCGCCGCCGGTCCGTTCCAGTTCCTGGAGCGCACCTGGCTCGACCTGTTCCGCCGCCATGGCTCCGCCTACGGCCAGGGCGAGCTGGCGAGCGCGATCCAGAGCCGCAACGGCATTCCCTCGGTCAAGGACCCGACGGTGCGCCGCCAGATCCTGGCGCTGCGCCACGACGTCGACCTCTCCGCCGGCATGGCCGCGCGCTACCTGTCCGAGGGGCGCGACCGTCTGGAAGAGCGGCTGAAACGCCCGGTGTCGGAAACCGAGAGCCGCATCGCCTATGTGCTGGGCGTGGGCGGGGCGGCCAAGCTGATCCGCGCCGCCGAGTCGTCCCCCAGGGCGGCCGCCGCGGAGCTTCTGCCCGCCGCGGCGCGGAGCAACCGGGGCCTGTTCTACGACCGCGCCACGGGCCGGGAACTCACCGCGTCGGAGACCGTCGCGCGGCTGACGCGCCACATGGACACCGACCAGAAGGAGATGTTCGAGCGCATCGCGCAGGCCGCGGAACCCCGCTTGCGGCTCGATGGCGGCCCGTCGCCGCTCAGTTCTTTCCAGTCGGCGGCCCTTGGCGGCACCGCGGGCATGGACGCGGACGGCGCGGGGGAGTATGAAAACGGCGACGGAAACCCGTTCGGCTGAACCGCCGGCTGTTTCCGTCCCATCTGGAAGGCTTTGGCCAACCCCCACGCCGGAGGCTCACCGCCCCCGGTGGAATCCCCCTTGACCGGGCGGCTTCGGGAGGTCAGTTATTGCCTCGAAACTGTTACGGACTTAAGGGGCTATGGCTAAGGAAGATCTGATCGAGTTCTCCGGAACCGTCGTCGAGCTGCTGCCGAACGCGATGTTCCGTGTGAAGCTCGACAACGAGCATGAAGTGCTGGCGCACACCTCCGGCAAGATGCGCAAGAACCGCATCCGCGTGCTGGCCGGTGACCGCGTCAACGTCGAGATGACGCCCTACGACCTGACCAAGGGCCGGATCACGTTCCGGTTCAAGTGATTGAACCGGTTTCCCGCGTTGAACCGGTTTCCACCGTCGGCCATCCTCCCCGCGTTATGAGCACCGAAACCACCCACCGGCTCGTGCTGGCGTCCGCCTCGCCCCGCCGGCTCGACCTGTTGCGCCAGATCGGCGTGGTGCCCGACGCGGTCGACCCCGCAGACATCGACGAATCGCCCCTGCCGCGGGAGCTTCCGCCCCAGCACGCGCTGCGTCTGGCCGGCGAGAAAGCCGCCGCCGTGGCCGCGCGCCACCCCGGCGCCTTTGTGCTGGCCGCCGATACGGTGGTCGCCTGCGGCCGCCGCATCCTGCCCAAGGCGGAGGAGGAGAAACAGGCGCGCGCCTGCCTCGCCCTGCTGTCCGGGCGGCGGCACCGGGTGTTCGGCGGGGTCGTGCTGCTGTCGCCCACGGGTGAAGGGAAAGCGGGGGAAGGAGACGTGTTGCGCCGGTCGGATCGGCTGGTGCGCACCGACGTGACCTTCAAGTCGCTGTCCCACGAGGAGACCGAGTCCTACATCGCCTCCGGAGAATGGCAGGGCAAGGCCGGCGGCTACGCCATCCAGGGCCGGGCGGCGGCCCATGTCCGCTGGATCGGCGGCTCCTACAGCAACGTGGTCGGGCTGCCCCTGTTCGAGGTGGCGGCGCTGCTGCGCGGCGCGGGGTTCCCGTTGCCGTGAGCGGCCCGGCGGGCGGGACCGGATCGGACATCCTCATCGACCGCGACGGTCCGCTGACGCGGGCCGCAGTGCTGACCGGCGGACGGCTGACCGACCTCTACATCGACCATGCCGAGCGGCCTTCCCTGCTGGGCCATGTGTTCCTCGGCCGGGTGGAGCGCATCGCGACGGGGCTGGACGGCGCCTTCGTCGATCTCGGCACCGGCAAGTCGGGCCTGCTCTCCGCACTGGACGCCCGCGGGCCGAAGGGGCGTCCGAAGGCCAAGGGCGAGCGGATCGGCAACCTGCTGCGCACCGGCCAGACCGTGCTGGTGCAGGTGAAGGCCGACGCCACCGGGGCCAAGGGGCCGTCCCTGACCATGGACATCACCCTGCCGGGCCGTTTCCTGGTGCATGCGCCGCTGGGACGCGACGTGGCGGTGTCGAAGCGGCTGGGCAGCGGGCCGGAGCGCACCGAACTGGCCCGCCGCATCCAGGACATCGCCCCCGGCGCCGGCTGGATCGTCCGGGCGGGCGCCGCCACCGCGCCGGACGGGCTGCTGGCCGCGGAGTCGGACGCGCTGCATCTGGCGTGGCGGTCCATCCGCGACGCGGCGGAGCGGGGCGGCGGCCCCTCCTTGCTGCTGACCGGTCCCGACGCGCCGCGCCGCGCCCTGATCGAGCATGGGGCAACCGCTCCGTCGCGGATCATCGTGGACGACGTGGCCCTGGCCCGCGACCTCGCCGACTGGTGCGCCGACCGTGCACCGGACCTGGAGGAGCGGGTGGAGCCCTTCGACGCCCGGCTTCTTGCCGCGCCGTGCCCTGATCGAACAGGGGGCGGCCGGCAACGGCTGTTCGACCTGCGCGACCTCGACGCTGAAATCGAAACGTTGCTCGGCACGCGGGTGCCGCTGTCCGGCGGCGGGTCGCTGGTCATCGAGCGGACCGAAGCGATGACCGTCGTGGACGTCAACGCGGGGGAGCGCGGCAACCCGCTGGATGTCAATCTGGAGGCGGCGGCGGAGATCGCCCGGCAACTGCGCCTGCGCAACGCCGGGGGGATCGTCGTCGTCGATTTCGTCAACATGCGCAACCGGGGCGACGCCGAACGGCTGCTGAACGCCCTGTCCCGCGCGGTGGAGGACGACCCGGCGCAGACCCAGGTCTATGGCCTGTCCAAGCTGGGTCTGGTGGAGATGACCCGCGCCCGGCGCGGCACGGCCCTGGCCGAATTGCTGGGAACCGTCCGCACGGCCGCGGCGGAGGATTGAGCGATGAACGACAACCAAAAGCCTTCTGAGAAAGCCTGCCCGATCTGCGGCCGCCCGGCGGTGGAGGAAACCAAGCCCTTCTGCTCCAAGCGCTGCGCCGACGTGGATTTGTCGCGCTGGCTGGGCGGCGTCTACCGCATCGAAAGCCCCGACCGCCCGGACGCCGAGGAGGCCGACGAGCGGGAGTGACGGGGCGGCGAATTTATGCATTTTAGGGCTGGACAGGCCCGGCGAATTTGCCTACAAAGCGCGCCTCGACGCGCCGCGGTCTCCACCGCGGCCTCGGTGCCCAGGTAGCTCAGTTGGTAGAGCAGGGGACTGAAAATCCCCGTGTCGGCGGTTCGACTCCGTCCCTGGGCACCACTTCTTCCCCTCAAGGGGTTGTGGTGTTGCGAACGCTCCGTCATCCGCGGGGCGTTTTTTGTTGTGTTTTTTGTTGCCCGCGCCGCGTCTCCCGGCCTAGCGGGCGCGCGGAAGGGGTGGCGTTCCCGCCGCGGCGACCGTATCGTGCGTCGCGCAACGATCCGGCGCGGATGGCGGGATGCTCGATCAGCGGACAAGCGCGTTTCTTGAGGAATTCCTGGCGAAGCCCGGCGGCGACCCGGAGCGGCTCGACCGTTTCCTGTTGCATGGCCCGTACCGTGGCCGGCGTGGCGGCCGGCCCCGGCTGAAGCTGGCCTTCCACGACTTCTGGCCGGAGTTCGACACGGGGACGAACTTCTTCATCGAGATCCTGTCCAGCCGCTTCGACCTGTCGGTGGTCGAGGACGACAGCGACCTCGCCATCGTGTCGGTCTTCGGCGGGCGGCACCGCGAGGCGCGCAGCTGCCGCACCCTGTTCTTCACCGGGGAGAATGTCCGTCCGCCGCTGGACAGCTTCGACATGGCGGTGTCTTTCGACCGCGTCGACGACCCGTGCCATTACCGCCTGCCGCTCTACGTCATGCACGCCTACGAGCACATGCGGGAGGGAGCGGTGCCGCATTTCTGCTCTCCCGTCCTGCCGCCGGTGCCGCCGACGCGGGCGGCCTTCGCGGAGCGCGGCTTCTGCGCCTTTCTCTACAAGAACCCGAACGGGGAGCGCCGCAACCGCTTCTTCCCGGCGCTGGACGGACGGCGGCGCGTCGATTCGGTGGGCTGGCACCTGAACAACACCGGCAGCGTCGTCAAGATGGGCTGGCTGTCGAAGATCCGCGTCTTCGAACGCTACCGTTTCGCCTTCGCCTTCGAGAACGCCAGCCATCCCGGCTATCTGACGGAAAAGATCCTGGACGTCTTCCAGGCCGGGGCGGTGCCGCTCTATTGGGGCGATCCCGACCTGGAGCGCGAGGTGGCGGCCGGCAGCTTCATCGACGTGTCGCGCTTCGCCACGGACGAGGAGGCGGTGGACCACATCCTGGCGGTGGACGACGATTACGACGCCTATTGCGCCCACCGCGCCGTGGCGCCCTTCCTGGGGACGGAGGAGTTTTATTTCGACGCCTACCGCCTCGCCGACTGGATCGAGAGCCGGCTGTGAGGGCCGGGGAGAGGGAGCGATGGCGCGGGTGCTGCTGAACTACGCGGACGGGGCCTTCCTGGCGGCACAGAAGCGCAACGCCCGCAGCGGAATGGACATCGGCGGCTTCGATTCCGTCGCCATGCTGGGGCGAAGCCACATCGATCCGGCCTTCGTCGAGCGCAACCGCTTCATCCTCGACCAGCCGCGCGGGGTGGGCTACTGGCTGTGGAAGCCCTGGGCCATCTGGACCCTGCTGCGCGACCATCTGAAGGACGGCGACGTGCTGTTCTACTGCGACAGCGGCGCCCATTTCGTGCACCGCGCCGACCCGGTGATCGAGCTGTGCCGGGAGCGGCGCGACCTGCCCATCTTGCTGTTCACGCTGCAGGACGAATTCAAGAACCGCGGCTGGACCAAGCGCGACTGCTTTCATTTCATGCGGCTGGACCGGCCCGAATACACCGACGCCACCCAGATCCTGGCGAGTTTCATCGTCTGCGAACGGACGCCGGACACCATCGCCTTCGTCTCCGAATGGCTGCGCTTCGCCCAGGACGAACGTATCCTCACCGACGCTCCGAACGAGTGCGGCAAGCCCAACTACCCGGAGTTCCGCGACCACCGGCACGACCAGAGCATCCTCAGCCTGCTGGCCCGCCGCCGCGGGGTCAGCACCATCCCCGACATCTCGCAATGGGGCGACGACCGCCGACCGCCGGAGATCCCGCGCATTCTGCTGCACACCCGTCAGCGGGACTGAGAGGGCGCATGGACCTTTCCGAGACCGCCGAACGGGCCGCCGCGCTGCACCGGCAGGCCGTCGCCGCCCAACGCGAGGGTCGCGTCCGCGAGGCCGTGGCGCTGTTCCAGCAGGCGCTGGCGCTGCGCAAGGACGTGGACATCTATCTGGATTTCGGCGGGTTGCTGGCGGGGCTGTCGCAATGGGGGCCGGCGGGAGCGGTCTACGCCGCGGCGCTGAAGCTGGCGCCCGACTCCCCCGACGCCCATTACGGGGTGGCGCTGTCCCTTCACGCCCAGGGCCGCCCGGCGGAGGCCGAGCCGCACTACCGCACCGTCCTGGCTGCCTGCCCCGGGCTGGGCGAGGTGTGGAACAATCTGGGCGTGGCGCTTCAGGACCAGGGCCGCCCGGCCGAGGCCGAAACCGCCTACCGCGACGCACTGCGCGACCGGCCGGAGGACGCCGGCACCTGGAAGAATCTGGCGGTCGCGCTGGAAGCCCTGGGCCGGACCGGCGAGGCCGAAACCGCCTACCGGGAGGCGCTGTCGCGCAATCCGGAACACGGCGTGTCCCTGAACAACCTCGGCGTTCTCGTCCTGGCCGCCGGGCGCCGGGACGAGGCGGGGCGGATCGGCCGCCGCATGGCGGCGCTGAACCCGGCGGACCGGAACGGCTGGATGCTGCTGGGGACCGCCGCCCATGCGGCGGGCCACCGGGACGAGGCGGTACGGGCGAACGCGGTGGCGGTGCGGCTGGCGCCGGACGATGCCGTCCTGCGCCACAACCTCGCCAACGCGCTCGCCGCCGCCGGACGGCGGCAGGAGGCGGTGGCGGAGTACCGGACGGTTCTCGGGCTTCGGCCCGACGTCCCGGCGGCGGTCAGTCTGGCGGCGGAACTGCTCGGCCTGCACGACCTGCCCGGCGCCCAGGCGGTGCTGCGCGGCGCGCTCGGGCGGCATCCGGACCATGGCCCGGCGTGGCGGATTCTTGGCCAGACGCTGGCCGGGGCCTTGCGGCCGGACGCCGCGCTCCACGCGCTGCGCCGGGCGGTGGCCCTCGATCCCGGCGACCCGGCGGGGTGGGAGGATCTGGCCGCCGCCGCGACCCTGGCCGACCGGGTCGCGCCGTCCATTGAGGCCCTCCGCCGCGTCCGCCGGCTCTCGCCCGCCTACAACCCGGCGCTGGCGCAACTGGTGCAGCAGCAGCGGCACGCCTGCGACTGGCGTGATTTGCCGGCGCTGGAAAGCGACCTGATCCGGCGCCTGCGCGCCGGGGCCCTGGGTATGCCGCCCTTCGGCCTCCTGGCGGTGGACACGAGCTTGGCGGACCAGCGGGTGGCGGCGGAGCGCTGGGCGCGGCAGAAGGCGCAGGGAGTCCCCGCCGTGGCGCGGACGGCGGTCGCCGGTGATGGGCGCCTGCGCATCGGCTATCTCTCCGCCGATTTCCACGAGCATGCCACCGCCTATCTGATGGCGGAGCTTCTGGAGCGGCACGACCGGACGCGCTTCGCCGTCACCGCCTATTCCACCGGCATCGACGACGGCAGCCCGATGCGCCGCCGCCTGACCGCGGCGGTGGAGCGCTTCGTGGACCTGCGCGACCACGCCGACCGCGCCGCCGCGCAAGCCATCGCCGCCGACGGCATCGACATCCTGGTGGACCTGAAGGGCTACACGGCCTTCGCCCGCACGGCGATCCTGGCGGCGCGGCCCGCCCCGGTGCAGGTGAACTGGCTGGGCTATCCCGGCACCATGGGGGCGGACTTCATCGACGTCATCCTGGCCGACGCGGTGACCATCCCGCCCGGCGAGGAGGGCTTCTACAGCGAGGCGGTGGTGCGGCTCCCCCACTGCTACCAGCCCAACGACCGCCACCGCGCCATCGCGGAGCGCACGCCGTCGCGCGCCGATTGCGGCTTGCCGGAGGACGGCTTCGTCTTCTGCTGCTTCAACAACCCCTACAAGCTGACGCCCGCTGTGTTCGACGTCTGGGCGCGGCTGCTGCGCGCCGTGCCGGGGAGCGTGCTGTGGCTCTACGCCGGCAACCCGCTGGTCGCCGGCAACCTGCGGGGCGAGGCGGCGGCCCGCGGGGTGGCGCCGGACCGCCTCGTCTTCGCGCCGCCGCGCCCCCTGGTGGAGCATCTGGCGCGCCACCGGCTGGCCGACCTGTTCCTCGACACGCTGCCCTACAACGCCCATACCACGGCCAGCGACGCGCTGTGGACCGGGCTTCCGGTGGTGACCTGCCGCGGTGCCACCTTCGCCGGGCGGGTGGCGGCCAGCCTGCTCGACACGGTCGGCCTGCCGGAATTGGTGACCGACTCGCCGGCGGCCTACGAGGCGCTGGCCCTGGGCCTCGCCCGCGATCCGCAGCGGCTGGCCGGGCTGAAGGCGCGGCTGGCGGCGGCGCGGACGGCCAGCCCGCTGTTCGACGGGGACCGCTTCGCCCGCGATCTGGAGGACGCCTATCGCGCCATCTGGCAACGTTTCGCACCGGCAGGAGACCCGCGATGACGACCACGGACCGGCGGCTTCACATCGTCGTGCCCTACCGCGACCGCGCGGCCCATCTGCGGGACTTCGTGCCGCGGGTCGGCGCTTACTTCGCAACGCTCGCCGATCCCATCGACTACCGCGTCACCATCGTGGAGCAGGAGGCCGGGCTGCCCTTCAACCGGGGCGCCATCAAGAATGTCGGCTTCCTGCTGGGCGAGGCGGAGAGCGGCTACACCTGCCTGCACGACATCGACTATCTGCCCGTCGACGCCGATTACTCCTGGGTCGACCGGCCGACCCCCATCCTGTCCTTCGGGGCGGAGCAGCGGCCGGTGGCGCCGGGGCGCTCGGACCAGACGGTGACCACCGACCTGGAGAGCACGATGGGCGGCGTGCTGCTGATGCCCAACGACGTGTTCCGGCGGATCGACGGCTATTCCAACGCTTACTGGGGCTGGGGCTACGAGGATTTCGACCTGTCGCTGCGCATCCGCTCCCGCCGCATCCCGACCGCGCGGCGGCCCGGCCGGTTCGAGCCGCTGGACCACGACAACGAGGGCTTCAACCCCGACGCCTCGGCCTCGCCCATCTCGCGGGTCAACAAGCGGGTGTTTCAGGCCAACTGGGCCGGCGGGACAATCCCGGAGGAGGATGGCCTGTCCAGCCTGTCCTTCGAGATTCTCGACCGTCGCCCCTGCGACGGATGCCATCCCGGCGCCGAAGGACGGTGGGAGATCGTGCGCGTCCGCCTGACCATGGCGCCGCTGCCCGGCCAGCTGGCGGCCTTCAAAGCACGCTGAACCTGTTACCTTTCGGGACACCCGCGCATCTGCGGGAAGACATCGGCCCGCACGCTTGGCTATAGTGCGCCGCTTTCGGCGGCTCTTGGCCCGCAGGACGAACACCCGCGAAACGACGAAGCGGAATGGACATGACCAGCCACGAAGACGTCTTCGACGCGCCGGAGACGCGGCAGCCGACCATCCTGGCGGTGTACAATCAGAAGGGCGGCGTCGGCAAGACGACCACCTCCGTGAACCTCGCCCTGGCGCTGGCCGCGCTGGGCAAGAGCGTCGTCCTGATCGACTTCGACCCGCAGAGCAGCGCCACCAGCAACTTCCTGCTGCGGGAGAAGGCGCGCGTCGGCATCAACGACCTGCTGAGCCAGGACACCTTCGTCGAGGACGCCATCACCCCGACCAGCTTCGACGGGCTGTCGATGATCGTCGGCGCGCGGAAGCTCTATTCGCTGGAGCACGCGCTGGACGCCCGCGGCGGCTCGCAACGCGGCCTGCGCAAGGCGCTGCACTTCTCGCGCAACCCGCCGGATTACGTGGTGATCGACTGCCCGCCGGCGCTCGGCCATCTGGCGGCGGGCGCGCTGGCGGCGTCGGACCGGCTGGTGCTTCCCGTCTTTCCGGGGCGCTACGCGCTGGACGGGCTGAAGCGCACCCTGTCGGTGGTCGAGCACATCCAGAAGGGCATGAACCCCAACCTGTCGGTGGCCGGCATCCTGATGCTGTCGATCACCAACGACGAGGTCGGTCGCGAATCGCTGACCCTGCTGCGCTCCGAGTTCCCGGAGCTGATGTTCCGCACGGCGATCCCCTATGACGTGGACGTGGTGAAGGCGACCTACCGCCGGATGCCCGCCGCGATCTTCAGCCCGGAGGGGCGGACGACGACCCGCTTCCTGGCACTGGGCTGGGAGATCGTCCACGGTCGCGGCTCCTCCCCGACCGACGAGCAGCTGAAGCCGGCGCAGGACCGCATCCGCGCGTGGCACGCCGACACCGACTCCTCCTACACCGCCCGCCGCGCGGCGGCGCAGGACGACGGCGACGACTCCGCGGGCGGCGGCAACGGGCGCAGCGCTGGGGCTGAGGCGCCCAAGGGCGGTGGCGGCCGGGCGCTGGTCGCGGCGGCGGTCGGGCTGATCGTCGGCTTCGCGCTGGGCGCGCTGTTCGGCCAGCCGCTTCTGGGCGGCGTCCTGGCCGGTCTCGGCGGGTAGGCTACAGCACCGCCTTGCGGGCGGAGAGCAGGATGCTGGTCTCGGTGGAGGCGATGCCGGCGATCTGCCGGACGCGGCGCAGCGTGTCGTCGAAGGCCTCCAGCGACTCCGTTTCGATTTCAGCGACGACGTCCCAGCGCCCGTTGGTGGTGTAGACCGTCCGCACCTCCGGAAAGCCGTGCAGGCGGGCGATGACCGTCTCGGCGGCGCGGCCCTCCACCTCGATCATCGTGATGGCCCGGACCATGGCGGGCCGCAGATCCTTGCGCAGCAGCACCGTGAAGCCGGCAATCACCCCGCTCTCGACCAGACGGTCGATGCGGGCGCGCACGGTTGCGCGCGACACCTTCAGCGCGGCGGCGAGGCCGGCGACGGGCTGGCGCGCATCGGCGCGCAGCAGGCCCAAAAGGCGGTGGTCCAGGTCGTCCATGCCAGAATGATAAGTCGGGCTTCTCAAACTGTCAAAAACGCTGCCGTTCGTTGGCACTTTTCCGTCTTTCTGCCGCCTGTCTCGCCCCCGATAGTCATGGGAGACAGTTTCACACCGGGAGAGGGACGGCATGGCGTCGCAGGCGTCGGCGGATCGGGACGATCAGCGCTTCGTGGAGATCATCGGCGTTCCCATCGAGGCGGGGGCCGGCCATCCTGGCGCCCTGATGGGGCCGGCGGCGCTGCGCACGGCGGGGCTGGTCCGCGCCCTGCGCGAGCTGGGGCACGAGGTCCGCGATCTGGGTGATTTGGGGCGGGGTGACTTGACCCCCGCCCCCTGGAGCGAGGGCGATGCCGCCACCGCCCGTCTGGCGGAGATCACCGCTTGGTCGCGGGCGCTGGCCGACCGCTCCTACGCCATGATGCAGGCGGGCGGCGTGCCGGTCTTCCTGGGCGGCGACCACAGCCTGTCCATGGGCTCGGTCACCGGGGTGGCCCGCCATTGCCGGGAGACCGGCAAGCCGTTGTTCGTGCTGTGGCTGGACGCGCACGGCGACTTCAACACGCCCCACACCTCGCCGTCCGGCAACATGCACGGGATGCCGGTGGCCCTGCTGTGCGGGGAGGACGGATTCGACAACGTCTTCCCGCCGGAGCAGCGCGCCACCGTGAACCCGGCCCATGTGCATCTGTTCGGCATCCGCTCCCTCGACCCCGGCGAGCGGCGCCTGCTGCGCGCCCGCGGGGTGGACGTGGTGGACATGCGGCTGATCGACGAGCACGGCGTCGGCGTCCACATGCGCCGCATCATCGAGCGGGTTCGGCAGGCCGGGGGCCATCTGCACGTCAGCCTGGACGTGGATTTCCTCGACCCCGCCATCGCGCCGGCGGTGGGCACGGCGGTGCTGGGCGGGGCGACCTACCGCGAGGCGCATCTGATCATGGAGATGCTGCACGACGCGGGCGTCGTCGGCTCGCTGGACGTGGTTGAACTGAACCCCTTCCTGGACGAGCGGGGCAAGAGCGCCCTCCTGCTGGTCGATCTGGTGGCGAGCCTGTTCGGCCGCCGCATCATCGACCCCGCCGTCACCCAGTCGCAGATCGGCGGCCAAGCCGTCTGAAGAAGAAACAGACCCGGAGAGAACGCCATGCTTCAGCACGCCGCCGACCTGATCGGGACCGAACACCGCCTGGGCGCCCACAATTACAAGCCGCTGGACGTCGTGCTGGCGCGCGGCGAGGGCGTCTATGTCTGGGACACCGAGGGCAACCGCTACCTCGACTGCTTGTCGGCCTACTCCGCCGTCAACCAGGGCCATTGCCACCCGAAGATCCTGGAGGCGATGGTGCAACAGGCGTCGAAGCTGACCCTGACCTCCCGCGCCTTCCGCAACGACCAGTTGGCGCTGTTCTACGAGGAGCTGGCGGCGCTGACCGGCTCGCACAAGATCCTGCCGATGAACAGCGGGGCGGAGGCGGTGGAGTCGGCGATCAAGACGGTGCGCAAGTGGGGCTACGAGGTGCGCGGCGTGCCGGAGAACCAGGCGGAGATCATCGTCTGCTCGGACAATTTTCACGGCCGCACCATCTCCATCGTCAGCTTCAGCACCGACCCGGACGCCCGCGGCGGCTTCGGCCCCTTCACGCCGGGCTTCCGCACCGTGCCCTTCGGCGACGCGGCGGCGCTGGAGGCGGCGCTGACCCCCAACACGGTGGCCGTCCTGCTGGAGCCGATCCAGGGCGAGGCCGGGGTCGTCATCCCGCCCGCCGGCTATCTGCGCCGGGTGCGCGACCTGTGCACGGAGCGCAACGTCGTGATGATCCTGGACGAGATCCAGACCGGGCTGGGCCGCACCGGCAAGCTGCTGGCCGAGGAGCATGAGGGGGTGGAGGCCGACGTCACCCTGATCGGCAAGGCGCTGTCCGGCGGCTTCTACCCGGTGTCGGCGGTGCTGTCGAACTCCGAGGTGCTGGGCGTGCTGAAGCCCGGCCAGCACGGCAGCACCTTCGGCGGCAACCCGCTGGCCTGCGCCGTCGCCCGCGCCGCCATGCGGGTGCTGGTGGAGGAGGGCATGATCGACAACGCCGCCGCCCAGGGCGCCTATTTCCTGGAGCAGCTCGGCGCCATCCGCAGCAACGTGATCCGCGAGGCGCGCGGGCGCGGCCTGATGCTGGCGGTGGAGCTTCACCCGGAGGCGGGCGGGGCGCGCCGCTATTGCGAGGCGCTGCGGGCGCGGGGCGTCCTGGCGAAGGACACCCACGACCACACCATCCGCATCGCCCCGCCGCTGGTCATCACCCGCGAGCAGGTCGATTGGGCGCTGGAGCAGTTCGACGCCGTGCTGACGGGAACCGCCCTCCCGTAAAAGGCCTGGGTCATCGCATTCGCCCTTTTTAGCCCTCTCCCCTCCGGGGAGAGGGTGGCCCGGAGGGCCGGTGAGGGGGTTGCGCATGGCGGTACGTCCGGGAAAAGCGCAACCCCCTCACCCTGACCCTCTCCCCAGAGGGGAGAGGGGATTTTAACGCACAGCCCGGCGCAAAAGGCGCTTGCAGCCCGCCCCGGCCTTCGCCACGGTGGGGCGGGCTTTTCCTTATCCGGCAGCGATCCGCCATGCACAGCGCCATCATCGACCTCCCGTCCGCCACCCCCGGCACCCGGCGGACCCTGACCGTCCAGCGCTTCGGCACGGCGGGCGCGCGGCCCTGCGCCTACATCCAGGCGTCGCTGCACGCCGACGAGATCCCGGCCATGCTGGTGGCCGACAAGCTGCGCCGCATCCTGACTGCGCTGGAGGCCGAGGGGCGGATCGCCGGCGAGGTCATCCTCGTCCCGGTCGCCAACCCGGTGGGGCTGGGCCAGTCGCTGATGGACCATCACCTCGGCCGCTTCGACCAGGACGACGGCAAGAACTTCAACCGCGACTACCCCCACCTGACCGAGGCGGTGGCCGAGCGCGTGGCCGACCGGCTGACCGACGACGGCGAGGCCAACAAGGCCGCCATCCGCGCCGCCCTGGCCGAGGCCCTGGCCGAACGCACCCCGCGCACCGAGACGGAGCACATGAAGCACCGTCTTCTGGAGCTGGCGCTCCAGGCCGATTGGGTGCTGGACCTGCATTGCGACCTGGAAGCGGTGATGCACCTCTACACCCTGACGCCCTCGGCGGAGGCCTTCGCCCCGTTGCAGCGGCTGCTGGGCGCGCGGGCGGTCTTCCTGGCCGAGGAATCCGGCGGCGACCCCTTCGACGAGGCGGTCAGCCGCCCCTGGAACGAGCTTGCCAAGCGCTGGCCCGACCGCCCGATCCCCTTCGGCTGCCATTCCGTGACCGTGGAGTTGCGCGGGCAGGCCGACGTGGAGCACGCCCAGGGCGAAGCGGACGCCCAGGCCATCGCCGGCTTCCTCACCCATGCCGGCGTCCTGTCCGGCGAGCCGCCGGCCCTGCCGGAGCCGCTGTGCGCCCCGACCCCGCTGGAATCCTCCGAACCGCTGACCGCCCCGGTGGGCGGCGTTGTGGTCTTCCACCACAAGGCGGGCGACCGCGTGGAGGCCGGCGCCGTGGTCGCCGACATCCTCGACCCGCTGACCGGCGACGTGACCCCGGTGCGCAGCGAATCGGCGGGCGTGCTCTACGCCCACAGCGCGACCCGCTTCACCCTGGCGGGCAAGCGGATCGCCAAGGTGGCGGGGACGACGCTGCGAAGGACGGGGCCGCTGCTGAGCGCGTAATCCGGTTGCACGATGATGGCCTCATCGTTGTTCAGCCGTGACATTCGGCCGATCAAAGCACTGGCGCTGATTGAGAGGGCTGCGTCGGCAGAGCCATGTGGCGCTGCCGGCGTGAGGTGGCAATCCTGGCCTGCTCGCTCTCTCGATCCGTCTCACGACGCAGATCCGGATTTGATTTTATCAAGGATCTTTTCGTTTTCCTGCGCGTGATTGTTCACGTCCGCTTCGGCCAACATCTTGATGGCGGATTCGAATTTCTCCGATTTGAAGCCAAGTTCGTTCAAGCGCTGTCCGGCTTGGCGCTCTTCGTCACTCTGCACGTAGCGTTCATCGCCAGCGTTCATAAAATACGGCGTGCTGACATTTCCGAAGGATCTTTTGGCGGCTTCGAATCCCGCGGACCCCTCGACACTCTTGCCGAAGATATCGCTTTGCATTTGCTGCATCGCGGCGATTTCCTGAGCTCCGGTCATGCCGCTGCTTTTGATCGCGCTGCGCCGCGCGGAGGTCTGACTCATCTGTTCTGCCGAAATGTCGAGTGGGCCGGGCGTCCCGGATGCACGGCCCGAAAGGGACTCAACGGCATCGGATGCCTTGCCCCAGAATGTGTTGGCGCGTTGCTGCTTCAAATGACTGGACAGAGCAAGTCCCAGGTCCCGCGCGCTCATCGCTCCGGAGGAAACCAAGTTTCCGAGTTTGCTGCGATCCTCGGTTGAAAGCTGTGAGAAGACCTTAAGGGAGTCTCCCTTCAATTCCGAGGCGAGAGGGCTGAGGACGATAGAGTCCTGTTGAGGGCCTGTGTGGCTGGAGGCCTGAGCGCTTTCATTTTTTGTTGATGCGACGCTTGGTGGGGGCGTGGCCGGGATTGTCTTTGCTGCGCTGGTGGCTCCCGATAGATCGGAGACAATCATATCGATCTCCTTCCTTTGAGAATTTTCCGAATGGCATTTTAGGAGATGTTCCTTCGAGACCTAAATATTAGGTTTCGAATGATCGCATCGTCTATGCTTATAATTCATTGCATGTTATTAATAAAGTCTTAAAGCAAATATTATTTCATTAGATATCTAGTGGTTTGTATTCTAAGTAATGCAAATGTATTAATAAAAATTGGTTGCTGATCTATAATTTTTATGGGATAGGTGCGCTGCTGTCTTTTGTATTCACATACATGATAATGGAGGATAATGATGGGCGTTTATGTTCTTCCATCAACTCAGTACAACTGGGGTGCTAGCAACGTAAATGAATCTTGGTCTGTGTATGGAAATAGCCTCGATAATTATATTATCGGTGGAAATCTAGGTGATTACATTGATGGCGGCGCCGGTAATGACACGCTAGACGGCAACCCCGGTAATGACACGCTCAATGGTGGCGCTGGCAATGACACGTTGTATGGTTGGACCGGCGATGACAACCTCATAGGGGGCAGTGGCGAAGATTGGCTTGAAGGGGAGGCCGGCAACGACACGCTCAACGGCGGCGCTTCGGGGTTTCGTGACGTTCTCCTTGGTGGAGACGGAAGCGATACATACATTCACTATTACAACGATACCGGCCTTTCTTGGATCGCTGATGGTAGTGGGACGAGTGACAAACTTATAATCAACGATGTTTCATCTATCTATGATCTCCGTTTTGCATTGGACTCGAGCAATGCAAACAATTTGGTGATATACACCGATGCGGATGCGGCTAATGGTATCAGTGATGGAGTGGTAATTCAGGATTACTTTAGCGGTGCGGGGCATGGCGCCGGAGAAGTCGAGTATATTCAGGTTGGCAGCTATACCACTTCTCTTTGGGGCTTCCTCGGTCTGTCCTAAGCTTAACTACATTTGCGGTCGGAGAAGCTGGCGAAGGGAGCTTCGCCAGCTTCTTTCAATCGATTCGTAAATCAAAACGCACTCGACAAACATACCAACCGTTCGGTATGTTTCTGCCCATGCCGAGACCCGCCAAACATCACCCCGAACGCGGCGACGCCCGCACCCGGCTTCTCGAGGCGGCGCGGGACGTCATCCGGGCCAAGGGCTTCGCGGCGACCTCCGTCGATGATCTCTGCAAGGCGGCGGGGGTCACCAAGGGTGCGTTCTTCCACCATTTCGAGACCAAGGAAGCGCTCGGCGTCGCCGCCGCCGCCTATTGGGCGGAAACCACCTCGGCCTTCTTCGCGAACGCGCCGTACCACCGGCTCGACGACCCGCTCGACCGGCTGTTTGGCTATGTCGACTTCCGCAAGGCGATCATCGACGGCGACCCCGCCGAATTCACCTGCCTCGTCGGGACCATGACGCAGGAGGTCTACGGGTCGCACCCGGCGATCCGCGACGCCTGCGCCGCCAGCATCTTCGGCCACGCGGCGACGCTCGAACCGGACATCGCGGCGGCCATGGCGGCGCGCGGGATCGAGGCCGACTGGACCCCGGCGAGCCTCGCGCGGCACACCCAGGCCGTGCTCCAGGGCGCCTTCATCCTCGCCAAGGCGACGGGCGGGCGCGAGGACGCGCTGGACAGCGTCGATCACCTGAAACGCTACCTCACGCTGCTCTTTTCACAGCCCCATTCGAAAGGGAATTCCCATGACGGACGGTGAGCGCGACCTCGTTCTGACCCGCAGCCTCGACGCGCCGCGCGGCGCGCTGTGGCGCTGCTGGACCGAGCCCGAGCTGCTGAAACAGTGGTTCTGCCCCAAGCCCTGGTTCGTGTCCGAGGCACGGATGGACCTGCGGCCGGGCGGCGAGTTCTTCACGCGGATGAACGGTCCGAACGGCGAATCCTTCGGCGAGCCCGGCGTCTTCCTCGACGTGGAGGAGGGGCGGCGTCTGGTCTTCACCGACGCTTTCCGCCCCGGCTGGCGGCCGTCGGGCCGGGCCTTCATGACCGCCGACGTGCGGTTCGAGGACGCGGGCGCCGGCCAGACCCTCTACACCGCGCGCGCCATGCACTGGAGCGCCGAGGCGCGCGACGAGCATGAGAAGATGGGCTTCCACGAAGGCTGGGGCAAGGCGACCGATCAGCTCGAAGCCCTCGCCCAGACGCTCTGACCCGAAAACAGTCTGAACGGGAGGAAACGACAGCATGGAACCGACGATCTACCTGTTCTTCAACGGGACCTGCCTGGAGGCGATGACCCACTACGCCGAGACCCTCGGCGGCGACATCGTCTACGTGTTCCGCAACGGCGACGCCCCGGATGCGGACAGCCGGATGACCGGGGGCGATGACCTCGTGATGAACATGATGGTGAAGCTGGGGGCGACCACGGTGATGGCGTCCGACTCGCCGGACAGCATGTACAGCAAGCCGCAGGGATTCCGGGTGCAGATCGCCCCGCCGTCGCTCGCCGAGTTCGACCGCATCTTCGCCGTGCTGGCGAAGGACGCCCGCGTCGTGGAGATGCCGCCGGGCGAGACCTTCTGGGCCGAGCGCTTCGCCATGTTCACCGATCGCTTCGGCACGCCGTGGATGCTCAACCACACCGGCGCGAAAGACCCGGGCGCGGCAACGTCCTGACGGACGTGGCCGAAGCTTCAAACAAACAAGGGAGGAAAGACATGGCTTACATCGACGGGTTCGTCATCGCCGTTCCAACGGCCAACAAGCAGGCCTTCATCGACCACGCGAACAAGGTCGACGT
This sequence comes from Azospirillum baldaniorum, assembly GCF_003119195.2. Lineage (NCBI taxonomy): Bacteria > Pseudomonadati > Pseudomonadota > Alphaproteobacteria > Rhodospirillales > Azospirillaceae > Azospirillum > Azospirillum baldaniorum. The sequence goes on from NZ_CP022254.1 coordinate 1,463,387, forward strand.
TCTGTTCAAGGAGCTTGGCGCGACGCGCATCATCGAATGCTGGGGCGACGATGTGCCCAACGGCAAGCTCACCGATTTCCGCCGGGCGGTGCAGGCGAAGGACGACGAGACGGTCGCCTTCTCCTGGATCGAATGGCCGGACAAGGCGACGCGCGACGCCGCCATGGGGCGGATCGAGGAGCTGATGAAGACCGACGAGCGGTTCAGCCCGGAGAACAACCCGATGCCCTTCGACGGGAAGCGGATGATCTTCGGCGGCTTCGCGCCGGTCGTCGAGGTGTGAGCGGGCGCTTCAGCAGCCGGTGAGCGCGCCGGCCTCGCTGTTTGAAAAGCCGAGGTCCGCGGTGGCGCTGCGCATCAGCGCCACCGCATCCCGGTCCCTCATGCGCCGGTATCCCGCCTCGGCCAGCGCCTCCCGCCGCGCATTGTCGGCGACCAGCGCGCAAGCGGCCTCGACCAGCCCGTCGTAGGGGGCGAAGGCCATGGCGTCCAGCAGGTCGGGGTCGATTTCGGTGTCGGGGTGGCGCTCGGCCAGCACCGCCTTGCGGTTCGACAGCAGGTGCGAGACGCGGACGATCTCGAAGATGCCCGCCTCGTAGTAATGCAGGTTCAGCACCAGCTTGGCGTCGGCGACGAAGCGGTCGCGCAACGCCCCGTAATAATGCTGGAGGCTGACCACGGTCAGGCCGCGCTCGCCCAGCGCGTCGAGGATGGCGCGGCGGCGCGGGTTCACGGCACCGTAGAAGAGCACGTCGATGCCGGGGGAGGGGCTGTTGGGGATGCGGGTCATCTCGTCGGCATGCCCGACGGGAACGAGGCGCGCCCGGATGCCCTGGCCGGCCAGATCGGCGATGTTGCGCGGGCTGTAATCCCACACCCGGCAGCGGCGCAGCAGGTCCAGGTAATGGGCGCTGCGCGGGTGGAGGGTGGCGATCTGCTCCAGATTGTAGAGGATGGTGCCGCTGGGCAGACGGTCGCCTTCCTCCGCCGACAGGTCGTGCCCGCCCAGGACGATGGCGCGGCGCCGGCGGCCGACGCGGTTCCACACGATCTCCGCGTCGATGCCCAGGCGGCGCAGCGCGAAGCACAGGGTTTCCGCGACCTCTGAAAAGACGCTGGCCCCGGCGTCGCCCAGCCCGTTCTTCTTGATGATGACGATGTCGATTCCGCCGGCCATGCGCCCGTCCTCCGCCCCGCACCCTCATCCTAAAGCGGGGGCGGGCGGGCGCACAAAAAGAAACCCTCCTTCCCTTGCGGGAAGGAGGGCGTGCAGGCTGGGGACTTCACTGAAAAATCGGGACTGAAAAATCAGGCCGAAACCAGCTCCTCCAGGGAGCGCTCGATGATGTCCAGACCCTCGTCCACCAGCGCGTCCGACGCGGTCAGCGGAACCAGGATGCGGATCACGTTGCCGTAGGTGCCGCAGGACAGCAGGACGAGGCCCTTCTCCGCCGCCTTGGCGACCAGCGCCTTGGTCAGCTCCGCCGCCGGCTCCTTGGTGCCGCGGTCCTTCACCAGTTCCATGGCGATCATGCCGCCCAGGTTGCGCACGTCGCCGATCACCGACAGCGTGTTGCGCTGGGCCATGGTGCGGAAGCGGCCGGCGATGCGCTCGCCCAGGTCGTTGGAGCGCTGGATCAGCTTCTCCTCCTCGATGACGTCCAGCACGGCCAGCGCCGCGGTGGTCGCCAGCGGGCTGCCGGCGTAGGTGCCGCCGATGCCGCCGGGGATCGGAGCGTCCATGATCTCTGCCTTGCCGGTGACCGCCGACAGCGGGAAGCCGCCAGCCAGGCTCTTCGCCATGGTCATCAGGTCGGGCTCGACGCCGGAATGCTCGATGGCGAACATCTTGCCGGTGCGGGCGAAGCCGGTCTGGATCTCGTCGATGATCAGCAGGATGCCGTTTTCGTCGCAGATCTTGCGCAGGGCCTGCAGGAACTCCGGCGGGGCGATGTTGAAGCCGCCCTCACCTTGCACCGGCTCCACGATGATCGCGGCGACGCGGGTGGCGTCGACGTCCGACTTGAACAGCTGCTCCAGCGCCTTCAGGCTGTCCTGGACGCTGACCCCGCGGTAGGCGTTGGGGAAGGGCGCGTGGTAGACCTCGGCCGGGAAGGGGCCGAAGCCGACCTTGTAGGGCACGACCTTGCCGGTCAGCGCCATCGCCAGCAGCGTGCGGCCGTGGAAGGCGCCGGAGAAGGCGATCACGCCCGGACGGCCCGTGTGGGCACGGGCGATCTTCACGGCGTTCTCGACGGCTTCCGCACCGGTGGTGAAGAAGGCGGTCTTCTTCGGCGTGGAGCCCGGAACCAGCGCGTTCAGACGCTCCGCCAGGGTCACGAAGGACTCGTAGGGCGTGACCATCGCGCAGGTGTGGGTGAAGCGGTCGAGCTGGGCCTTCACCGCCTCGATGATCTTCGGATGGCGGTGGCCGGTGTTCAGCACCGCGATGCCGCCGGCGAAGTCGATGAAGCGGTTGCCCTCGACGTCCCACAGCTCGGCGTTCTCGGCGCGGTCGACATAGACCGGCATGGCGTTGGCGAGGCCGCGCGGAACGGCGGCGTTGCGACGATCCTGGAAGGACTGGTTGCTCATCTCAAACCCCCGATTGGAAAGGATGGCGTCAGGCGCCCAGGCCGACGCACAGGTACTTGATCTCCAGGAAGTCCTCCACACCGTACTTGGAGCCTTCCCGCCCGATGCCCGACTGCTTGATGCCGCCGAACGGCGCGACCTCGGTCGACAGGATGCCTTCGTTGATGCCGACCATGCCGTATTCGAGCTGCTCGGCGACGCGCCACACCCGGCCGATGTCCCGGCTGTAGAAATAGGCCGCCAGACCGAACTCGGTGTCGTTCGCCATGCGGATGGCGTCGGCTTCCGTCTCGAACTTGAACAGCGGGGCCACCGGGCCGAAGATCTCCTCGCGGGCCACGCGCATCTCGGTGGTGACGCCGGTCAGGATCGTCGGCTCGAAGAAGGTGCCGCCCAGGCCATGCCGCTTGCCGCCGAGCGCGACCTTGGCGCCCTTGGCCAGCGCGTCGCCCATCAGCTCCTCGACCTTCTCGACGGCCTGCCCGTTGATCATCGGACCCTGGGTGACCCCGGCCTCCATGCCGTTGCCGACGCGGATCTGCTTCACCGCCTCGGCCAGCTTGGCGGCGAAGGCGTCGTAGACGCCGGCCTGGACCAGCAGGCGGTTGGCGCAGACGCAGGTCTGGCCGGAGTTGCGGTACTTGGACGCGAGGGCGCCCTTGACCGCCTCGTCCAGGTCGGCGTCGTCGAACACGATGAAGGGCGCGTTGCCGCCCAGCTCCAGCGACACCTTCTTCACCGTGTCGGCGGACTGGCGCATCAGGATCTTGCCGACCTCGGTCGAGCCGGTGAAGGACAGCTTGCGCACGATCGGGCTGGCGGTCAGCTCGCCGCCGATGGCGACCGGGTCGGAGCCGGTGACGATGTTAAACACCCCGGCCGGAACGCCGGCGCGCTCGGCCAGCTCGGCCAGCGCCAGGGCGGACAGCGGGGTGTCCTCGGCCGGCTTGACCACGATGGTGCAGCCGGCGGCCAGCGCCGGGCCGACCTTGCGGGTGATCATCGCGTTGGGGAAGTTCCACGGGGTGATCGCCGCGACGACGCCGATCGGCTCCTTCAGGACGACGATGCGCTTGTTGCCGGCGAAGCTGGGGATCACGTCGCCGTAGACCCGCTTGCCCTCCTCGGCGAACCACTCGATGAAGCTGGCGCCGTAGGCGACCTCGCCACGGGCCTCGGCCAGCGGCTTGCCCTGCTCCAGCGTCATCAGGACGGCCAGATCCTCCTGCGCCGCCATGATCAGCTCGAACCAGCGGCGCAGGATGGCCGCGCGCTCCTTCGCGGTCTTGGCGCGCCAGGCGGGCAGGGCGGCGTCGGCGGCGTTGATGGCCTGCCGCGTCTCTTCCGCGCCGACGTCGGCGACCTGGGCCAGCTCCTCGCCCGTCGCCGGGTTGGTCACCGCGAAGGTCTTGCCGGAGAAGGCGTCGCGCCACACGCCGTTCACATAGGCTTGCGTCCGAAGAAGGCTCTGGTCGTTCAGCGACAGCATGGGAATCAGCCTCGATTTGCGATGTGAAGGGAGCGTACCCATGTTTAATAAATTAAACAACCCTAATCGGGTGTTGAGTTTTTGATGACGCACACACGCGAATCCGGTATGCCTTCCGGTCAGGAGCGAGGAACCGATCCATGGATGTGGACGCTGTCGATTTCAACGTGGGCGCGCGCCTGAAGCAGGTTCGCGAAGCGCACGCCCTGTCCCAGCGCCAGTTGGCGCAACGGGCGGGCGTGACCAACGGCACCATCTCGCTCATCGAACAGAATCGGTGCAGCCCGTCCGTCTCCTCGTTGCGCAAGGTACTTCAGGGCATTCCGATGACCCTGGCGGAGTTCTTCTCCTCCGACGACCTGCCGCCGCGCGAGCAGATCTTCTTCAAGGGAGGCGATCTGGTCGAGCTGACCGGGCTGGTGAAGAGCCGGGTCGGCTCCATCTCCTTCCGGCAGGTGGGCGACCTGCGCGGCCGCAACCTCCAGGTGCTGCACGAGAAATACGCCCCCGGCGCCGACACCGGCGGCCGCACCATGCTCCAGCACGAATCGGAGGAGGGCGGCATCGTCATCAAGGGCCGGATCGAGCTGACGGTCGGCGACCGCAAGGAAATCCTCGGCCCCGGCGACGCCTATCTGTTCGACAGCCGCATCCCGCACCGCTTCCGCAACCTCGGCGACGAGGAATGCGAAATCATCAGCGCCTGCACCCCGCCGTACCTGTAATTCCCTCTTCATAGTCCGTTCCCTCTCCCCTCTGGGGAGAGGGGTAGGGTGAGGGGGTTGCGCTGTTGCCGGATGTACCGCCACGCGCAACCCCCTCACCGGCCCTTCGGGCCACCCTCTCCCCAGAGGGGAGAGGGTTGAATTCCCCAGAATGAGGCTCAGCGCAGGTTGCCCTTCAGCCGCTCGTTGCGGCGGCGCAGCGCCTCCAGCGTGGCGAGCAGGATGACCGAGATGGTCGTCAGGATCACCGCCGCCGCCGTGATGGTCGGGCTGATGTTCTCGCGGATGCCGCTGAACATCTCGCGGGGCAGGGTGCGCTGCTCCGGTCCCGCCATGAACAGCACCACCACCACCTCGTCGAAGCTGGTGGCGAAGGCGAACAGGGCGCCCGAGGCCAGACCCGGCAGGATCAGCGGCAGGATCACCCGGCGGAAGGCGTAGATCGGCGAGGCGCCGAGCGAGGCCGCGGCCCGCGCCAGATTCATGTCGAAGCTCTGCAGCGTCGCGCTGACCGTGATGACCACGAAGGGCGTGGACAGCGCGGTGTGCGCCAGGATCAGCCCGGCGTAGCTGCCGGTCAGGCCCAGCGGCGCGAAGAAGAAGTACAGGCCCACCGCGGTGATGACGCCCGGAACGACGACCGGCGACAGCACGATGGCCAGCACCAGCGGCTTGAACTTGCTCTTCCATTGGGCGAGGCCGAGCGAGGCGAGCGTGCCCAGCACCATCGACAGGATGGTGGAGGCCACCCCGATGATGACGCTGTTCTTCAGCGACGACACCCAGCGCGGGGAGTTCAGGAAGTCCTCGTACCAGCGCAGCGACAGGCCCGGCAGCGGGTAGGTCAGGTAGGAGCCGGAGCTGAAGGACAGCGGCATGATCGCCAGGATCGGCGCCATCAGGAAGACCAGCACCAGCGAGGCGACGACCACGGTGGTGATCCAGGCGACGCGCTGGCTGGCGGTGCGGGGGGCGTGGTTGTCGCTCAATTCTTCATCCCTCCCGTGACCTGCTGGCCGTGGACCAGCTTTCCATAGACGACGGCGAGCAGCAGCGTGGCGAGCAGAAGCACCGCGCCCAGCGCCGAGGCCAGACCCCAGTTGACGGTTTCCGTCGTGTAGAAGGCGATGAAGTAGCTGATCATCTGGTCGGCGGCACCACCCACCAGGGCGGGCGTGATGTAGTAGCCGATGGCCAGGATGAAGACGAGCAGGCTGCCCGCCCCGATGCCGGGCACGGTCTGCGGCAGGTAGATGCGCAGGAAGGCGGTGACCGGCGAGGCGCCGAGTGACGCCGCGGCCCGCATGTAGGCCGGGGAGATCGAGCGCATGCTGCTGTAGAGCGGCAGGATCATGAAGGGCAGCAGCACGTGCGTCATCGCCACATAGACGCCGAAGCGGTTGTAGATCAGCCGCAGCGGCTCGTCGATCAGGCCGATCCAGCGCAGGCTGTCGTTGACGATGCCCTCGCTCTGCAGCACGACGATCCAGGCGCAGGTGCGCACCAGAAGCGAGGTCCAGAAGGGCAGCAGCACGAAGATCATCAGCACGTTCGACTGGCCCGTGGGCAGCGTCGCCAGCATGTAGGCGACCGGGAAGCCCAGGATCAGGCAGAGGACCGTCACGCCCAGGCTGATGGTGAAGGTGCGCCCGAAGACGTCGCGGTAGATCGCCTGCTCCTCGGGGGCGGCGACGATGGCGCCGTCCACGTTGCGCGTCAGGTCCAGCGCGCCCAGCAGGTAGAAGCTGGTGAGCGGGCCGCTGGCACTCTTGATCGCCGCCCAGGTGGCGCGTTCGCCCCAGGCCGGGTTGATGCCGATCAGCGTGTCCTTGGCGGTGCCGGGTTCCGGCAGGGCTTTCAGGTTGCGCGCCGTGCCCGACATGATGGTGCGGAAGCCGTTCAGCGCGTAGTTCAGCCGCTTGGACGCGATGGCGACGGTGCCGGCGTCGCGCGCCGTGCGGATGTCGCCGGCCAGCGCGGCGAAGGCCGGCTCGCCCGGAACGTCCTTGCCGTCCCAGTCGGCCAGGGCCGCGACGGTGTGGGGCATGACCTGACGCACCTCCCAGTCGTCGACCGAGCGCCAGAGCATGCCGGCGATGGGACCGAGGAAGGTGAACAGCAGGAAGAGGAGGAGCGGCAGGATCAGCGCCAGGGCCTTGAGCCGGCGCGTCCGCTCCGCCCGTTTCAGGCGGCGCTTGAGAGGCACCTCGGACGACGCATCGGCGCCGGCGACGAACGCGGCTGTCATGGGCGGCCTATTTCGAAAATGCGGTAGAGACGTGTGCGGGTGGTCGAGGTGGGCCCCCACCCCGGCCCTCCCCCGCTTCGCAGGGGAGGGAGATTGGTCCCCTCCCCTGCGAAGCGGGGGAGGGTTAGGGAGGGGGCCTGACTCAGCGGCTTACTTCGCCGCCCACTTGTTGAAGCGCTCGGTGAGGCGGTCGAGGTTCTCCAGCCAGAAGGGAACGCTGATCTCGACCGCGTTCTTCATGTTGTCCGGAGCGGTCGGCAGGTCCGTCAGAACCGCCGGGGCCAGCTTGGACGGGGCGTCCTTGTTGGAGGTGCCGTAGGCGATGTTCTCGGACAGCTTCGCCTGGTTCTCCGCCTTGCCGACGAAGTCGAGGAACTTGTAGGCGGCCTCCTTGTTCGGGCTGCCCTTCAGGATCACCCAGCTGTCGATGGTGTAGAGCGCGCCGTTCCACACCATGCCGAAGTTCTTCTTCTCGGCCTTGTTGGCGGCGTCGATGCGGCCGTTGTAGACCGAGGTCATCGCCACCTCGCCCGAGGCCAGCAGCTGCGGCGGCTGGGCGCCGGCCTTCCACCAGACGATGTCGTTCTTGATGGTGTCCAGCTTCTTGAAGGCGCGCTCCAGGCCCTCTTCGGTGCCCAGAACCTTGTAGACGTCCTTCGGCGCGACGCCGTCGGCCATCAGAGCGATTTCCAGCGTGGTCTTGGCGCCCTGGCGCAGGCCGCGCTTGCCCGGGAACTTGGTGGTGTCGAAGAAATCGGCCCAGCTCTTCGGCGCGTCCTTGATCTTGTCCTTGTCGTAGCCGAGCACGAAGTCGTACACGATCGCGCCGACGCCGCAGGCATCGACGGTCTGCGGCAGGTAGGCCTGCTCGCCGCCGATCCTGTTGAACTCCATCGTCTCGAACAGGCCCTCTTCGCAACCGATGGCCAGCTCCTCGCTCTCCACCTGCACGACGTCCCAGGTCGCCGCGCCGCCCTGGACCTTGGCGCGCAGCACGCCGACGCCGCCGTCCCAGGACTCGTCGTTCATCGGGGTGCCGGCCTTCTTGAACGGCTCGAAATAGACCTTCTTCTGGGCTTCCTGATAGGCGCCGCCCCAGGACACGACCGTCAGGTCGCGGGCCTGCGCGGCGGTGGCCAGCGCCACACCGGCGGTGAACGTCGCAAGGAACCCAACTGCCACCTTAAGCTTCGACATCGTCCCCGTTCCTTCATTATGTGTGGTTGCGTCAGGAGGTGGTGCGCGCCCCCGGTCCCCCCTCCCGGAGAGACCGGACGGACGGGTGCGGCCGATCACACGGGATCGAGCGCCCGGCAGTCCTCGGGGCGGAAGCCGATGGACACGCTCTGGCCGTGGCTGAGTCCCGCGTGGGCGCCCGGCGGCAGCTTGACCATGAATTCCCCGTTGCCGGCGACCTTCAGCACAGCCAGCGCGTGGTCGCCGAGATAGATGGTGTCCTGCACCTGGGCGGGCAGGGCGTTCATGCCGTCCGGGGCCTGCCCGTCGGTCAGGATGCTGATGCGCTCCGGCCGCACCGACAGCGCGGTGGCGGCCCCGGCGCCGGCGACGTTGACCGCCTGGGCCACGACCGAACCGCCCGACGCCAGCGCCACCCGGCAGAAGCCCTGTTCGATATTCTCGACGGTGCCGCTCAGCACGTTGTTCTCGCCGATGAAGTTGGCGACGAAGCTGTTGACCGGGCGTTCGTACAGCGCGTCCGGCTTGTCGATCTGCTGCACGATGCCGTCGTTGAACACCGCGATGCGGTCCGACATGGTCAGCGCCTCGCTCTGGTCGTGCGTGACGTAGACGACGGTGATGCCCATCGTCTCGTGCAGCTGCTTGATCTCGAGCTGCATGTGCTCGCGCAGCCGCTTGTCCAGCGCCCCCAGCGGCTCGTCCATTAGGACGAGCTGCGGGTTGAAGACCAGCGCGCGGGCCAGCGCCACGCGCTGCTGCTGGCCGCCCGACAGCTGGCCGGGATGGCGGTGCGCCAGATTCTCCAGCTTGATCATGCGCAGCGCCGAGCGCACCCGCTCCTTCACCTCCGACCGCGGCATCTTGCGCACGGTCAGCGGGAAGGCGACGTTCTCCTCGATCGTCAGGTGGGGGAACAGCGCGTAGTTCTGGAAGACCATGCCGATGTCGCGCTTGTGCGGCGGCATGTTCTTGATCGGCCGGTCGGCGAGATAGATATCGCCGTGGGTGGGGACCTCGAAGCCGGCCAGCATCATCAGCGTGGTCGTCTTGCCCGAGCCCGAAGGGCCGAGCAGGGTGACGAACTCGCCCTTCTTGATGTCGAGGTCGAGGTTCTTCACCACGAGGTGTTCGCCGTCATAGGTCTTCTGGACCCCGACGAAGCGCACCAGTGCCTGTGCGGTCGTGACCATGCCGCCGTCCATCATCCTCCCCCCGTCCGAGGTGTCCCGAGCGCGGTCCGGGGCCAGGGTTGCGTTCCCGACACAGGACCTATGCAATGGGGCAGACGGTATACCCGTTTAATAAATTCGACAAGCCCGTTGCTCGCGTCGCGATCAATTCAACGGTCTGACGAAAATTTGTGCATCTGCGAAGGCCGTGCACGCGGTTTGAACGGGAGTTTGCTCCTTCCTTGACCGCTTGGAAACCCAGACTTTGGGATGTTCGGCGGCGTGCCGGACGATTTTGCCCGAGTCGCCGATCAGCCACCGCCGACGGGTGGAACAAACGGAACGATCCGCTCCACGAGACCGGTGAATTTTTTCACCAGGGGCGAACTTTCGTTGCTCCGTTGGGCCAGTTGCAGGGTGGTGACGGCGTCCGGCGTGTCGAGCGGCCGGTACACCACTCCTTCCAGCGCCACCTGCCGAAGCTGGCCGGGCAGAATCGACACGCCCAGCCCGGCGGCGATCAGCCCGATGATGGTGAAGGCCTCGCGCGCGTCCTGGGTCACGTTGGGGCGGAATCCGGCGGCGGCGCACAGCGCGAAGACCTGCTCGTGCGTGCTGGTGCCGAAATCGGCGGGGTAGAAGACGAAGGGTTCGTCGCGCAGGGCGGCCAGCGGCACGACCTCCCGCCCCGCCAGCGGGTGGTCGGCGCGCATCACCGCCAGCAGCGGCTCGCGCACCACGTCGTGGAAGCGGAAGGACTCGGGCTCGGGGACGAAGCGCGGCTCGCGGATGAAGCCGACGTCGAGCCGGCGGTCGGCCAGCGCGGTTAACTGCTGCTTGGATGGCAGCTCGACCAGGGTCAGATGCACGTCGGGATGGGCGCGGCGGTAGGCGTCGATGATCCGCGGCACCATCGGCAGGAAGGGGGCCGCCGCGGTGAAGCCGACGCGCAACTCGCCGACCTCGCCCTTGGCGGCGCGGCGGGTCAGCACGGCGGCGCGCTCCGCCCGCGCCAGGATCTCGCGCGCCTCGCCCAGCAGGAGCTGGCCGGGTTCGGTCAGCTCGACCCGGCGCTTTGTGCGTTCGAACAGGCGGGCGCCCAGTTCAGCCTCCAGCGCCTGGATCGACTGGCTGAGCGGCGGCTGACCGATGCCCAGCCGGGCGGCGGCGCGGCTGAAATGCAGCTCCTCGGCGACGGCGACGAAATGGCGGAGATGGCGCAGGTCCATACCAGTGTCTTATATGAGGATCATATTAAAGTCCCCTGATAAATGTATTTGAACCATGAAAGCGACCGCGCCATGTTGGGGCGCATCGGACCTAGGGAGACACTGATTATGGCCGCCAAGACCGGAGCCGCCTCCGCCAAGCTCGCTTCCTTCGCCTGGGAAGACCCGCTGCTCCTCGACGAGCAGCTGACCGAGGACGAGCGGATGATCCGCGATGCCGCGCGCAGCTATTGCCAGGACAAGCTGCTGCCGCGCGTGACCGAGGCCAACCGGCACGAGATCTTCCACCGCGAGATCATGAACGAGATGGGCGAGCTGGGCTTCCTCGGCTCCACCATCGACGGCTACGGCTGCGCCGGGGTCAACTACGTCTCCTACGGTCTGGTCGCCCGCGAGGTCGAGCGGGTGGACAGCGGCTACCGCTCCGCCATGTCGGTGCAGTCCTCGCTGGTCATGCACCCGATCTACGCCTACGGCAGCGACGTCCAGCGCGAGAAGTACCTGCCGAAGCTCGCCACCGGCGAGTGGATCGGCTGCTTCGGCCTGACCGAGCCGGACGCCGGTTCCGACCCCGCCGGCATGAAGACCCGCGCGAGGAAGGTCGCGGACGGCTACATCGTCAGCGGCGCGAAGATGTGGATCACCAACTCGCCGGTCGCCGACGTCTTCGTCGTCTGGGCGAAGAACGACGAGGGCAAGATCAACGGCTTCGTGCTCGAAAAGGGCATGAAGGGCCTGTCGGCGCCGAAGATCGAGGGCAAGTTCTCGCTGCGCGCCTCGGCCACCGGCGAGATCGTCATGGACGAGGTCTTCGTGCCGGAGGAGAACCGCCTGCCGAACATCGAGGGCATCGTCGGCCCGTTCGGCTGCCTGAACCGCGCCCGCTACGGCATCGCCTGGGGCGCCATGGGCGCCGCGGAGTTCTGCTTCCACGCCGCCCGCCAGTACCAGATCGACCGCAAGCAGTTCGGCCGTCCGCTGGCCGCGAACCAGATCCCGCAGCTCAAGCTCGCCAACATGCAGACGGAGATCGCGCTCGGCCTGCAGGCGGCGCTGCAGGTCGGCCGCCTGCTCGACGACGGCAAGGCGGCGCCGGAGATGATCTCGCTCATCAAGCGCAACAACTGCGGCAAGGCCCTGGAGATCGCCCGCGTCGCCCGTGACATGCACGGCGGCAATGGCATCGCCGACGAGTTCCACGTCATCCGCCACGTGATGAACCTGGAGGCGGTGAACACCTACGAGGGCACGCACGACATCCACGCCCTGATCCTGGGCCGCGCCATCACCGGCATCCAGGCCTTCGCGTGAGGTGATTGTTGAAGCCCTCTCCCCTCTGGGGAGAGGGTGGCCCGAAGGGCCGGTGAGGGGGATGTGCACGGCGGAAGGTCCGGCACAAGCAACCCCCCCTCACCCTGACCCTCTCCCCAGAGGGGAGAGGGGAAATGGTCGAATTTATAGGGATGTAGAGCATGCCCGGCCCGCTTTCCCATGTCCGTGTCCTGGAACTCTCCCGCGTGCTCGCCGGGCCGTGGGCGGCGCAGACGCTGGCCGATCTCGGCGCGGACGTCATCAAGGTCGAACGGCCCGGCGCCGGGGACGACACGCGCGCCTGGGGTCCCCCCTGGGCGGGCGAGGAGTCGGCCTATTTCCTCTCCACCAACCGCGGCAAGCGGTCGATCACCATCGACTTCGAACGCCCGGAAGGGCAGGAACTTGTCCGCAAGCTGGCCGCCCAGGCCGACGTCGTCATCGAGAACTTCAAGGTCGGCGGGCTGGTCAAGTACGGGCTGGACTATGACAGCCTGAAGGCGATCAACCCGGGCCTCGTCTACTGCTCGATCACCGGATTCGGGCAGGACGGCCCCTACGCCAAGCGCGCCGGCTACGACTTCATGATTCAGGGCATGGGCGGGCTGATGAGCATCACCGGCCAGCCCGATACCGAGGCGGGCGGCGGGCCGGTCAAGGTCGGCGTCGCGGTCACCGATGTCTTCACCGGCCTCTACGCCACCATCGGCGTGCTCGGCGCGCTGGCCCACCGCGACCGGACGGGGGAGGGGCAGTGGGTGAACCTCGCCCTGCTCGACGTGCAGGTGGCGGTGCTGGCGAACCAAGCCATGAACTATCTGGTCGGCGGCAAGGCGCCGCAGCGGCTGGGCAACGCGCACCCGAACATCGTGCCCTATCAGGCCTTCGCCACGCTGGACGGCCACATCATCCTGGCGGTCGGCAACGACGGGCAGTTCGCCAAGTTCTGTCAGGTCGCCGGTCGTCCGGAACTGGCGCAGGACCCGCGCTACGCCACCAACCCGGCCCGCGTCGCCAACCGCAAGGAGCTGGTGCCGATCCTGGAGCTGCTGCTGGAGCAGCGGACCAGCCGCGACTGGCTGGCGGCTCTGGAGGCGGTGGGCGTGCCCTGCGGGCCGATCAACGACGTGTCGCAGGTCTTCGCCGACCCCCACGTCCAGGCCCGCCACATCCACCAGGACCTGCCGCACCCGACCGCCGGGACCGTGCCGACGGTGGCGAGCCCGATCCGCTACTCCGCGACCCCCATTGAGCACACGGCCGCTCCGCCGACGCTCGGCCAGCACACCGACGCCGTGCTGGAGGAGGCGCTTGGCCTATGCGCGGCGGACATCGCCGCCCTGCGGGAGAAGGGCGTGGTCTGAACCGCGCGCACCCGTCATTTTGCCGCCCCTGTCCCATCCTTCAGGGCATCGTATCGACTGTCATAACCCTCTCCCCTCTGGGGAGAGGGTGGCCCGAAGGGCCGGTGAGGGGGATGTGCACGGCGGAAGGTCCGGCACAAGCAAACCCCCTCACCCTAACCCTCTCCCCGGAGGGGAGAGGGGATATACGATGCGAATGCCCTGTCCCATCCCTTCTCCCGCCATGCGCGGGGGGAGGGATTTTTTGCGTGAACCGAGATGATCGCCTCCAGCACCCCGTCCTCCGCCGCCACCGACACCCGCCTGGGCATCCTGCTGATGCTGCTGGGCATGTCGCTGTTCACCGTCAACGACGCGCTCGGCAAATGGCTGGTCGCCGACTATCCGGTGGCGATGCTGCTGGCCATCCGCAGCCTGTTCGGCGCGATGCTGCTGGCTCCGCTGATCCTGCGCGAGGGGGTGCGGTCGGTCTTCGCGGTGAAGCGGCTGCCGTTGCATCTTCTGCGCGTCGGCTGCGTGGCGGGGGAGGTCGCCTGCTTCTACTGGGCGGTGCGGTCGCTGCCGCTCGCCAACGTCATGACCATCTACATGGCCGCTCCGCTGATCGTCACCGCCCTGTCGGTGCCGCTGCTCGGCGAGAAGGTGGGCTGGCGCCGCTGGGCCGCGGTGGTGGTCGGCTTCGCCGGGGTGGTGATCGTGCTGAACCCGACGGGCCAGTTCGACGCGGTGCCGTCGCTGGTCGCCCTGTTCGGCACGCTGGTCTTCTCCACCGGCCTGATCTCCACCCGGCTGCTGCGCGATTCGAGCAACCTGTCGCTGGTCAGCTTCCAGACCTTCGGCACCGGCCTGCTCGGCAGTGCGGCGCTGCCGCTGGTCTGGGTGCCGCCGCCGGGGCTGGATTTCCTGCTGCTGGGGGCGCTGGGCGTCACGGCGCTGGCCGGGCACGCGGCGATGAACCGCTCGCTCCAGCTCAGCCCGGCGGCGGTCGTGGTGCCGTTCCAGTATGTGTCGATCATCTGGGCGGTGGTGCTGGACCTGCTGGTCTGGGGCACCGCGCCGACCCTGCGCATCATCGTCGGTGCGCTGCTCATCATCGGCAGCGGGCTGTTCGTCTTCCACCGCGAGCAGGCGCTGAACCGCGGTGCCGCGGCGGAGGCCAACGCCAGCGGCGGTCCCGGCGCTTAAAGCGGGAAGAAGCGCGGCTCCAGCCGGACGGCGACGGCCTCCACCGGAGTCCAGCCGAGGCGCGCGATCACCGCGTTCGACTCCACGGCGCGGCGGCCCGGCCCCAGCGACCATGTGACGTGGTAGGTCCCGCCGCCGGGTCGGTCGGTCGTCCCGGCGATGGCGACGACCAGAGCCTGCACGCCCTCCCCATCGTCGGCCAGCCCCAGGACCGTTCCTTCACGCTCCGCGGGCAGCGGATGACGTGCCCCGACGCCGTGGGCCAGCGTGACGTGGTGGGCGACGGTGCGGGCGTAGCGCGCCGGGAACCGCGCCAGCAGACGGGCGCGCTCCGCCTCCGGCAGCGCCCAGCCGACATAGCCCCCGCGACGCGTCATGCGATCTCCCCGGTACCCTCAGCGGCGCCCACCCCTCAGGATGTCGTCCATGATCTGGTTGGCCTCCGCCGGTCCGGCAATCAGCTCGATCATGCGGATGGCGGTGTAGCCGGTCCGCATGTCGCCGACGCCGTCGGCCAGCGATTGCCGCGCCGTGCCGGTCAGCGAGGCGGTGGCCTGCTGGGTTACGCTCCTCAGCTCGCCGCGCAGGCCCAGCGTGTCGGCGATGGTCGAGCATTTGCGCAGGGCGCGGGCTTGGTTCTCCGCCTGCACCATCCGGGCGGTGTCCGTTCCGGGAGCCATGGTCTCCACCGCGGAGAGGATTTCGGTCTCCGCCCCGTCGAGCACCTGGGTGCGCACCAGTTCGTGCACGGAGTTCCGGATGGTCTTCAGCCGCTGGTCGAAGTCCTTGTTGCGGCTGTGCTCCATGGCGTTGCGCGTGGCCTCCAGGCTGGCCACCAGATCGACCGCGAGGGTGGCGGCGGCCATGCGGTCCACCGTGCCGCCGGCGGCCGAGGCGACGCCGCGCGACCGCTCCTCGATCTGGGCCACCACCGTGCCGCTGAGATCCAGGAACAGGGCGGCCCGGTCGCTGGATTTCTGGCCCAGGTCCATGTCCCACAGGTTGCCCAGCAGAATCGAGGGGTCGGACAGGCGGGCCGCCGCCAGCAGGATGAACAGCTTCAGCGCCTCCGGCCGCCCACGCGCGACCTGCCGCCCGATGGCCTGGATGCCGTCCAGATGGTCCTTGTGCAGCTTCTGGACCGGTTTGGGCGACAGGACGGCCTTCAACTCGGCCACCGGCTGGGCGATGGTCAGGATGCGGGCGATGTCTTCAAGGGTCCGGATGCGGTCGGGGTTCAGCCGCAGCCCCAGCTCGTCCGCGAAGCGCCCCGTCTCCGTCTGCTCCAGAATGCCGGCCACGGCGGCGGAGGCCATGGACCAGAAGGCGCGGGCCGGCTCCGCCCGCGACGCGCCGTCGCCCAGCGCGCCGGCGACGCCGCGCAGCCGCTCCTTGCCGATCTGCCCCTCCACCAGCGGCCAGAGGGCGTTGACGGCGTCGCGGTCCACCTTGTTCAGCGGAGCCGGCTGGTTGCCGGTGGGAAGCTGGAACAGGTCCTCGAACGGTTCGCAGAACAGTCGTTTGAAGGTCGCGCGTCGCCTGGGCCGCACCTCCGCCAGACGGGGGCGGATCAGCGAGAAGGTGTGCCGGACCTCCGGATGGTCGCCGATCTGCTGCAGCAGGTCGACCACCTGCCGGAACCGGGCCTCGTCGATGTCCAGCAGCTTGGTGCCGAGGCTGAGAAGGGCCTTGGGGTCCGTGGTCATGGTCAGGCCGCCTTCCCCTTGATCGCCTCGATCCGCATCACGAGGTCGGTGTCGAGCTGGCCGCTGCGCCAATCCACATAGGCCCGCACCGTGCGGCGGTTCGCGGCCAGCAGCCCGTCGGCCAGAAGCGCGTGATCGGACTTTTCCTCGTCCCTGGGCAGCAGGGGCAGCACGCGGAACAGCTCGTGCACGGCCATGTCCTGCTCGTGCTTGCTCCGCGTCTGGGCTTCCGCCCAGCTCGTGATGATGAAGTCCCAGCCGTCGAGCAGCCAGGACAGCCGGGTGGTCGACCTGCGCACCAGAGTGCGTTTGGTGTCCCACTGGCGCAGCAGCAGTTCGAAGGCGGCGACCGACTGGTCGAGCTGGTTCACCACGTTGCGGACCTGGTTGAGCGTGTGCTCCGCCACCTCCGCGCAGAAGGTGCCGATGGGAGCGGCTTCCGACACGTTGCCGGTCGACCAGTCGGTCATGCTGTCGCGGAACTGCAGCAGGTCGCGCGCCAGACGGCGCAGCCGCGCCGGCTTCGGCGAGGTGGCGACGCCCACCGGCTCCATGAAGGTCGCCAGTTCGGCCACCCGCGCGTAGAGTTCGGTCGGTTCCAGGGCGAGGCTCTGCGCCGCCTTGGTCATGTAGCTGCGGGTCAGCTGCTCGCCCTTCTCGGAGCCGAGACCGGCGCGCAGGATGTCGGTCGATTCCAACCCGACCGCCTTCAACACCTCGACGATCAACTGATAGTTGATAAGCAGCCGCTGCTCGTCCTCGTCGCGGAGTGCCGCCTCCGCCGCGTCAACGGCCAGCGGGCCGGCGAGGCCGCAGCGCGCCGCCTGGAGCACCGCCTTGCGGATGTCGTCCGGCGAGCAGCCGTCCGCCTTGCGGATCAGGTCCTGCAACATGCGGTCGTGAACGGTCATCGGGAAGGCGACCGGCAGACCCTTCCACGGCACCACATAGACCCCGTGCCCGTCCGACAGGTTGGGGATCAGAACCTCCAGCTTGTCCCGGTCGTCCTTGCGCACCCGCGTCTGCGCCAGCACCGGCGTGGTGAAGGCCACGGCGGCGCCGCGCTCCTCGAAGGTGGAGGGAGCAAAATTCGTAAGTGAACGCATGGTTCTCGGGTCGGGAGGGAAGTGGAAAGCCGCGCGGTACCACCCGTAGCATGATTCGCTCAATTTTTCGTTAAATCCTCACAAGATCGTCCTTTCCTCAGCCCTTTGGAGGTAAGGCGCCACACCGCCGGTCCTTTGCCCGTTATTCAGCCAGAGGGTGCGGTGCAGGCAGGCAGGGGGGGCGCGGCGGATGGCCGTGGTGAAATGGATCGGCTACGGCCTGTTGGGGCTGGTGGTGACCGTGGCGGCGGGAGTCGGCATCGCTTTGGCCGTCTTCGACTGGAACGACGCCCGCGGCTTCATCGCCCGGCAGGCGTCCAAGGCCCTGAACCGCGAGGTCGCCATCGACGGTGATCTCAACGTGCGGCTGGGCGACCCGCTGCGCATCCACGTCGAAGGGCTCCGGGTCGCCAACGCGGACTGGAGCGACGACAAGACGATGGCGGAACTGCGGGTGCTGGACCTTCAGCTTCGCCCCTGGCCGCTGCTGCGCGGCGACTTCGAGTTTCCGGAGATCCGCCTGTCGGGTCCCAAGCTGCTTCTGGAGAAGAACCGGGAGGGCGCCGCCAACTGGAATTTCGGCGGGCCGGACCCGCGCAAGGAGGCGGCGAAGGAGACGGTGAAGCCGGAAGACCGCACCGATCTGCCGATCATCGAAACGCTGGTGGTCGAGGAGGGGCGCCTGCGCTTCCGCGACCCCATCCGCAAGATCGACATCGACAGCGGCGTCAACACCGCGGTCGGCGGCAACGGCGACCAGGAGGTCCGGCTGGAGGGCAAGGGCGACTTCGCCGGCAAGCCCTTCACCCTGACGGCGGCCGGCGGCTCGCTGGAGTATCTGCGCGACGATCCCAAACCCTATCCCCTGCGGGTCGAGACGGCCATCGGCAAGACCCGCGGCAAGATCGAGGGCTCCATCGCCGAGCCGGTGCTGCTTGAGGGCGTCGACCTGTCGGTGGAACTGCGCGGCGACGATCTGGCCGACGTCTTCCCGATCCTGGGCATTCCCGTGCCTACGACGCGGCCCTATGCCATCTCCGGCCATCTCGGGCGCGAGGGCGACGTCTGGCGGTTCGAGGGGATGAACGGCAAGGTCGGCGAGAGCGACCTGTCCGGACAGGTGGCGGTCGATCTGGGCGGCGAGCGCCCGCGGATCACCGGTGACCTCACGTCGCGCAAGCTGGCGGCGATCGATCTGGCGGGCTTCATCGGCGCCTCGCCGGAAGGCCGTGGCGACTACCCGACCAAGGGACGGGAGCGGATCATCCCGGCCACCGAGGTTCCGCTGGAGAAGCTGCGCACCGCCGACATGGACGTGAAGTTCCGTGGCGAGCATGTGGAGGCGCCCTTCTCAACGCTGGACGCCCTCGACGCGCGGGCCAAGCTGGAGAACGGGCGGCTGGTGCTCGACCCGCTGTCGCTCGGCGTCGGCGGCGGGCGGGTGGCCGGCACGGCGGTGCTGGACGGCGGGCGCAAGACCCCGGCGCTGGACGTGAATCTGGACGTCCGGCAGATCAAGCTGGCCCGGCTGTTCCGCGAGACGGCCTTCGCGCAGGAGATGGGCGGCACGGCCAGCGGGCGCATCCAGCTGAAGGGGCAGGGCACCACGGTCGCCAACATCCTGGGGTCCTCCGACGGCAAGCTGGGCGTCGCGGTGGACGGCGGCCGGATCACCAGCTACGCGGTCAAGGGGCTGAAGACCAACATCCTGGAGACGCTGGGCGTCGTCCTGTCCGGCGACAAGCCCTTGCCCTTCAACTGCCTGGTCGCCGACGTGACGGTGAAGGACGGGCTGGTGGAGAGCCGCGCGCTGGTGCTCGACACGCCGGAAACGCTGGTGACGGCGGACGGTACGATCAACCTGCGCAGCGAGGCGATGGACATGACCGTGCTGGGGCGCGCCAAGAGCCCCCAGATCTTCGCCACCCATGTCCCGGTCCATGTCCGCGGCACGCTGGGGTCGCCGGACATCGGGGTGAACGCGACGGAGTCGGCGGCGCGCGGCGCCGCGGCGGTGGCGCTCGGCGTCCTGCTGACGCCGCTCGCCAGCGTCCTGCCTTTTCTTGACCCAGGCAGTAACGAGCAGCCACACTGCGGCGAACTCGTCCGGAACGCCCGGTCCCCGTCGAACTCCAGCACCGGTTCCAGCGGCACCGGCAAGGGGCGCGACGCGGCTCCCTCGGGCTCCCCGTCCGGCAAATCGCAGTAACGACGCACCAACAATTCCCAAAAAAAGGGCTGCATGACGCTCGACCAGGGACTAGCCTTCGGCATCATCGGCGCGGTGATCGCGCTGCTGATCTGGGACAAGCTGCGCTACGATCTCGTCGCCATGCTGGCGCTGCTGGCGGCGGTGGCCGTCGGGATCGTCAAGCCAAAGGACGCCTTCAGCGGCTTTTCCGACGACATCGTCATCATCGTCGGCTCGGCGCTGGTGGTCAGCGCGGCGGTCGGCCGCTCCGGCATCGTCGAGGAGGTGATGCGCCCCCTCAGCGCCCGCATGAAGACCGTGCCGGCGCAGATCATCGTGCTGACCGGGGCGGTGACGCTGCTGTCGGCGGTGGTCAAGAACATCGGGGCGCTCGCCATCTTCATGCCCATCGCCATGCAGGTGGCGCGGCGCAACGGGACGAAGGTGTCGTCGCTGCTGATGCCGATGGCCTTCGGCTCGCTGCTGGGCGGGCTGATGACGCTGGTCGGCACCTCCCCCAACATCATCGTCAGCCGTCTGCGCAACGAGATGGTCGGCGAACCCTTCACCATGTTCGACTTCACGCCGGTCGGCCTGACCGTCGCGGTGGCGGGGGTGGCCTTCCTGACGGTCGGCTACCGCCTTCTGCCCACCGGCCGGCAGGCGGCCTCGGGCAACGCCGGGGGCTTCTCCATCGACGACTACACGGCGGAGGCGCTGCTGCCGGAGAAGTCGCCCTTCGTCGGCAAGACGGTCGCCGACCTGGAGGCCTACGGCGAGGGCGACGTGACGGTCGCGGCGATCATCCGTGAGCGGCATCGCCGCTACATCCCGTCCGGCCATTGGGTGCTGCTGGCGGGCGACGTGCTGGTGCTGGAGGCCGACACCCAGGCGCTGGGCGACCTCGTGAAGCACGCCGGCCTGGAGCTGATGCACGAGAAGGAGCTGGAGGGGGTGCAGAGCGACGAGGATCTGGCGGTCCTCGAAGCGGTGGTGGAGCCGCGCTCCCCCCTGATCGGCAGCAGCGTGGAGGATGTGGAGCTGCGCGAGCGCTACGGCGCCAACCTGCTGGCGCTCAGCCGGCGCGGGCGGCCGATCCGCCAGAGGCTGCGCCGGGTCCGCTTCCAGCCGGGCGATCTGGTCGTGCTCCAGGCGCGGGCGGCGGGGCTGTCGGACACGCTGAACGAACTCGGCTGCCTGCCGCTGGCGGAGCGCAACCTGTCCATCGGGCGGCGGCGCAAGCGGCGGATCGCGCTGGCCGTGATGGCGGTGACCATCGGGCTGGTGGCGACCAGCCTCGTCCCGGTGACGCTGGCCTTCTTCGGCGCGGCGGTCGCCATGACGGCGCTGCGGGTCATCACGCTGAAGGAGGCCTACGAGTCGATCGAGTTGCCGATCCTGGTGTTGCTGGGCGCCCTGATCCCGGTCAGCGAGGCGTTGCGCACCACCGGCGGGACGGAGCTGATCGCCGGCTGGCTGTCCATCGCCGCGCAGGGGCTGCCGCCCGTCGGGGCGCTGGCCCTGATGCTGGTGGCGGCGATGGCGGTGACACCCTTCCTGAACAACGCGGCCACCGTGCTGGTGATGGCCCCCATCGCGGCCAGCCTCGCCAACCATCTGGGCCTGCAGCCCGACGCCTTCCTGATGGCGGTGGCCGTGGGGGCGGGCTGCGATTTCCTCACCCCCATCGGGCATCAGTGCAACACGCTGGTCATGGGGCCGGGCGGCTACCGCTTCAGCGACTACGCACGCCTCGGCCTGCCGCTGTCGCTGATCGTCATCGTGCTGGGCACGACGGCGATCGCGCTGTTCTGGCCCCTGATGCCGCATTAGACGCCCTCTCCCGTCCCGGGAGAGGGAAGGGGCCCGCGCCGAAGGCGTGGGAAGGGTGAGGGTATCGCCAAGGATCAGCGCATTGATCCTCGTACGACCCTCACCCGCCCGCTACGCGGGCACCCTCTCCCGGGACGGGAGAGGGCTTCTTGTTCGGCCACATCAATCCCAGGCGGGCGCCAGACCGTCCGGGCTGACGATCCGCCCGTCGGGGCGGGCGAGGCCATGGATGGCCGCCATGTCCGCCTCCGACAGCTCGAAGTCGAAGATGGCGAGGTTCTCGGCGGCGCGCTTCTCGCCGACCGTCTTCGACAGGGCGATCACCCCCTCCTGCTGCACCAGCCAGCGCAGGACCACCTGGGCGGCGCTCTTGCCCAGGCGGGCGGCGATGTCGGTCAGCACCGGGTCCTTGAAGACCTTGCCGTCGGCCATGGCGTAATAGGCGGTGATCGACTGGCCGTGGCGGCGCGCCGCCTCCAGCATCACCGACTGGTCGAGATAGGGGTGGTATTCGATCTGGTTGGTCACGATCGGCGCTTTGCTGAGGCGCACGGACTCGTCCAGCAGCGTCCGGTTGAAGTTGCTGACGCCGATGTGGCGGGTCTTGCCGGCGGCCCGGACGGCGTTCAGGGACTCGATCTGCTCGGCGAGCGGAACGGCCTCGTTCGGCCAGTGGAGCAGCAGCAGGTCGACGTAATCGGTCCGCAGCTTCGCCAGGCTCTCGTCCACCGAGCGGCGGAAATCGTCGGCCTTGTAGTTGCTCACCCAGACCTTGGTGGTCAGGAAGACCTCGCCACGCGGCAGATTCGACGCCTTGATGGCCTCGCCGACCTCGCTCTCGTTGCCGTAGATCTGGGCGGTGTCGATGTGGCGGAAGCCGAGCTTCAAGGCCTCCGGCACCATGCGCAGCACGTCGGGGCCGCTCATGCGGAAGGTGCCGAAGCCGAGGGCGGGGATGGAGGCGCCGTTGGCGGTCACGGTGTGCATTGGTCTCGATCCTCTCGAATGCCGAGTTTTTCTCAGTGTATCAGGCCGGCCGGGTATCACGCAGGCTGGGCGATGGCGGCGTTGCGGCGCCCGTCCTTGCGGTCGAGCGCGCCGCTGAGCAGGGTCAGCGCCAGCCCACCCAGCACGAACAGCCCACCCACCCACGGTGTTGCCGCGAGGCCGAGCGCGCTGTCCACCACCCGCCCGCCGAAGAAGGCGCCGGCGGCGATGCCCAGGTTGAAGGCGGCGATGTTCAGGGCCGAAGCGACGTCCACCGCGCCCGGCGCGTGGCGCTGCGCCAGCTGCACGACGTAGAGCTGAAGCCCCGGCACGTTGGCGAAGGCCAGCGCGCCCATGCCGGCCAGGGTGACCAGCGCCGGGACCGGGCTGGAGGCGGTGAAGGTGAAGACGATCAGCACGGCCGCCTGAAGGGCGAACAGCCACGCCAGCGCGCGGACCGGGTTGCGGTTGGCGAGCTTGCCGCCGACCATGTTGCCGACCGCGATGGCCGCCCCGTAGAGCACCAGGACGAGGCTGACCGTGCCGCTGGAGAAGCCGGTGATCGTCTCCAGGATCGGCGCCAGATAGGTGAAGGCGACGAAGGTCCCGCCATAGCCCAGCGCCGTGATGGCGAAGGCCAGCAGCAGGCGCGGCTTGGCCAGCACGCGGACCTGGGTGCCGAGACCGGCGGCGGGCGGCTGGCTGAGCTTCGCCGGGACCAGAGCCGCGACGCCCAGCGCGCCGATCACGCCCAGAGCGGAGACCGCCAGGAAGGTGGCGCGCCAGCCGAAATGCTGGCCGATCCAGGTGCCCATCGGCACGCCGGTGACGATCGCGATGGTCAGGCCGGAGAACATCATGGCGATGGCCGAGGCCCGCTTGTCCTCCGGTACGAGGTCGGCGGCGATGGTCGCGCCGACCGAGAAGAAGACGCCGTGCGCGAAGGCGCTGAGCACGCGGG
This sequence comes from Azospirillum baldaniorum, assembly GCF_003119195.2. Classification (NCBI taxonomy): domain Bacteria; kingdom Pseudomonadati; phylum Pseudomonadota; class Alphaproteobacteria; order Rhodospirillales; family Azospirillaceae; genus Azospirillum; species Azospirillum baldaniorum. The sequence continues at coordinate 1,486,686 of NZ_CP022254.1, forward strand.
CGGCCAGCAGCGTCTCGTAGTTGGGGCTGACCCCGGCCAGCAGGTTGCCGGCGATGAAGAGGCCCATCAGGCCGAGCAGCAGCGGCTTGCGGCGCAGCCGGCCGGTCAGCGCGGTCAGGACCGGGGCGCCGACGGTGACGCCCAGGGCGTAGACGCTGACCACCATGCCGGCCATCGGCAGGCTGACGTTGAGGTCGGTGGCGACGGTCGGCAGCAGGCCGACGATGACGAATTCCGTCGTCCCGATGGCGTAGGCGCTGATCGCCAGCGCCAGCAGTGCGAGTGGCATGACTGAAGGCTCCATCCATGCGAGCTGTGCAGGACGCATCAGATGAGCCAAAAATCCGGGATGCGGAATGCCGTCCGTTTTCGCATGATCGTGTCATTCAATGACAAGATTGACGGAAGGGCACCTTTGATGAGCGACAGCCGCGCCTGGGACATGAGGGTCTTCCTGCGCGTCGCCGCGCTGGGCAGCTTCAGCGCCGCCGGGCGCGAGGTCGGCATGACCCCGTCCTCCACCGCCAAGCTGGTGACCCGGCTGGAGGAGCGGCTCGGTGTGCGGCTGGTCGAACGCTCCACCCGCCGGCTGCGCCTGACCGCGGAGGGCGAGCTGTACCGCGAGCGGGCCGAGAGTCTGCTGGGCGACCTCGACGCCATGGAGGCGGAGGTGGCGGGCGGCGCCCGCTCGCCCACCGGCCTGATCCGCATCAGCGTGTCGGTGCCCTTCGGGCGGCATTGCCTGCTGCCGCTGCTGCCCGACTTCACGCGGGCCTATCCCGATATCCGGCTGGACCTGACCTTGACCGACGAGGTGGTGGACCTCTACGCGGCGCGGACCGACGTGGCCTTCCGCGCCGGGCGGCTGTCCGATTCGGCGCTGCTGGCGGTGCGGCTGGGCGACGTGCGGCGGCGCATCGTGGCCTCGCCGGACTATCTGGAGCGCATGGGCCGGCCGGAGAGCGCCGCCGACCTGGAGCGCCACGACTGCCTGGGTTTCAACTTCCGCCGCGCCGCCGCGGTCTGGCCGTTGAAGTCCGGCGGGCGGCTGGTCGACCGCGAGATCGACACGCGCATCGTCGCCAACAACGGCGAGACGGTGCGCCACATGGCCCTGCTCGGCCTCGGTCTGGCCCGGCTGGCCGAATACCACATCCGCAACGACCTCGCCGCCGGGCGGCTGGTCAGCGTCCTCGACGACGTTCTGGTGGACCGCGAGGAGATCCACGCCGTCTACACCGGGCGGGAGCGGGTGCCGCACCGGGTCCGCGCCTTCCTCGATCACATGACGCCGCGGATGCGCGCATGCCTGCAATGACCGAGCGGCGGGGTGGGGCGTCTTGCCGAAAATAGATAGCAAAGCTATTAAATAGGCATGCAATCGAATAACCCGTCCATCCCCGCTCCCACCGCCGCCCCGGACTTTCCGTCCAACTTCGGCATCCACCTGTTCCGCGCCGCCCATCTGTGGCGGCGGGAGGCGAACAAGGTGCTGGCGGAGAGCGGCTTTTCCTCCTCCGTCATCTCGCCGCTGATGCTTCTGAACGAACTCGGCGACGGGATGCGCCAGCGCGAGCTGGCCGAGGAGATGGGGGTGGAGGGGCCGTCGCTGGTCCGGCTGCTCGACAGCCTGGAGGCCGCGAAGCTGGTCGAGCGCCGGGAGGCCCCGGACGACCGGCGGGCCAAGACGCTGCACCTGACGGACCAGGGCCGCGACCTGCTGGCCCGCGTGAACGCCGCGCTGAACGATGTGCGCCGCCGCCTGCTCCAGGGCGCCTCCGGCCCGGAGATCGCCGGCGCGGTGCGCGTCATGGCGGCGATTGAGTCGAACGCCCGAGCCATGAAGGGCTGACGGCGGTTCTACACAGCAGCGCGTCCCGCAGCGGCGGGACACGGAACGATCGCTCCCGGCCGCGCCGGTGGAGCGCAAGGACGAACCACGGTGAAACTCTTCTCCCTCCTCATTCGGATCACGGTCACGCTGGTCGTCACGCTGGGCGCCGTCGGCGGCGGCTGGTGGCTGTGGGACTACTACATGAACCAGCCCTGGACCCGCGACGGGCGGGTGCGGGCCGACGTGGTGCAGGTGTCCTCCGACGTCGCCGGTCTGGTGACCGAGGTGCGGGTCATCGACAACCAGGCGATCCGCAAGGGCGACGTCCTGTTCGTCGTCGACCCCAGCCGCTACCGCCTCGCCGTCGACCAGGCCGAGGCCAATCTGGAAAGCGCGCGCGCCGAGCTGTCCTTCCGCAAGGCCGAGGCCGACCGCTACGCGCAGCTCGGCAACAACGTCGTCTCCACCGCCCAACGGCAGGAGGTCGCCTCCGCCCAGGCCAAGGCCGCCGCCGCAGCCCGCCAGATGGAGGCGGCGCTCGACCTCGCCCGCTTCAACCTGGAGCGGACGGAGGTGCGGGCGACGGTGGACGGCTTCGTCACCAACCTCCAGCTCAAGGCCGGCAACTACGTGACGGCGGGCCAGCCGGTGGTCGCGGTGATCGACCGCCATTCCTTCTACGTCGTCGGCTATTTCGAAGAGACCAAGCTGCCGCGCATCCGCGTCGGCGACCCGGTCCGCGTCACCATCATGGGCGAGCCGGAGCGGCTGACCGGCCGGGTGGACAGCGTGACCCATGCCATCGTCGACCGCGACCGCACCGAAGGGACCGGCCTTCTGCCCAATGTCAACCCGACCTTCAACTGGGTCCGTCTGGCCCAGCGCATCCCCGTGCGCGTCGCGCTGGAGCAGATTCCCGACCCCCGCGACCTCGTCGCCGGGCGCACCGTGACCGTCGAGGTGGTGCGGGGGGCGGAGCAGGGGGCGCCCGCCGAGCGGGTGGCCAAGCAATGAAGACGCCCTCCCTGAAACTGGTCTCGCTGAACGAGGCGCTGTTTTCGGTCAAGGCCTTCGCGGCGGCCATGGCGGCGCTCTACATCGCCTTCTCCATGGGGCTGCCGCGGCCCTTCTGGGCGATGGCGACCGCCTACATCGTCTCCGGCCCGCTGTCGGGCGCGGTGCGGTCGAAGGCGGTCTTCCGCGTCGTCGGAACGGCGCTGGGCTGCGCCGGGGCCATCGCGCTGGTGCCGGCTTTGGCCGATTCGCCGGAGCTGCTGACCCTGGCGCTGGGGCTGTGGGTGGCGGTCTGCCTGTTCATCTCGCTGCTCGACCGCACGCCGCGCAGCTATCTGTTCATGCTGGCCGGCTACACCATCGGCCTGATCGGCTTTCCCGCGGTGACCGACCCGTCGACCATCTTCGACACCGGTCTGGCCCGCGTCGAGGAGATCCTGATCGGCATCCTCTGCGCCACCGTGGTGCACAGCGTGGTCTTCCCGCAGAGCGTCGGACCGGCTCTGCTCGGCCGGCTGGACGCCACGCTGCGCGACGCGGAGCGCTGGACCCGCGAGGCCCTGTCGCGCGAGACGGCGCCGGAGGGCGCGGCCAACGCGCAGGAGCGCCAGAAGCTGGCCCGCGACATCACCGAACTGCGCGTCATGGCGACCCATCTTCCCTACGACACGTCCGACGTGCGCTGGATGACGCGGGCGGTGCGGGCGATGCAGGACCGCATGGCCTATCTGCTGCCGCTGACCGCGGGCATCGAGGACCGGCTGGACGCCCTGCGCGGCCAACTGCCCGCCGAGGTCTCCGCCCTGCTGGCCGATCTCGACCGCTGGGTGGGTGGTGATGATGAGGAGGGCGGCGCCGAGCGCCTGCGCGCCGAGATCGCCCGGCTGTCCCCGGCCATCGGCGCGGACACCGGCTGGAAGGAGGCGACGCTTCTCAATCTGCTGACCCGGCTGCGCTCGCTGGTGGACATCCACCAGGACTGCCGCGACCTGCGGGCGCACATCCGCGACGGCAAAAGCAGCCTGCCGGAGCGCCTCGACCCGCTGACCCGCCGCCGCTCGCGCGACGTCTTCCATCTCGACGCCGGCATGGCGCTATGGTCGGGCTTCGCGGCGCTGCTCGGGATTGCGGTGGTCTGCGCCTTCTGGATCGCCACCGGCTGGTCGTCGGGATCGGCGGCGGCGATGATGACGGCGGTCTTCTGCTGCTTCTTCGCTTCGCTGGACGACCCCGCACCGGGCATCCGCCTGTTCCTGGTCTTCACCCTGCTGTCGGTGCCGCTGGCCGCCTTCTACCTCCTGGTCGTGCTGCCGTCCTTCGACAGCTTCCCCATGCTGGTGCTGGGCCTTGCCCCGACCTTCCTGCTGCTGGGCGTCTTCGTGGCGCGGCCAGCGACCATGGGCAAGGCGATGGCGCTGCTGATGGGGGTGGTCGGCTCGCTCAGCCTGCTCGACCTCGGGACAGGGGATTTCGCCTCGTTCCTGAACAGCAACGTGGCGCAGGTGGTGGGCATCGCCACGGCGCTGCTGGTCACCCAGCTCTGCCGCTCGGTCGGCGCGGCGTGGAGCGTCCGGCGCCTGCTCCGCGCTGGCTGGAGCGAGATCGCGGCGATGACCGCCGCCCGCTCCGGCATTCCGGTGGGCAGCTTCGAGAACCGGATGCTCGACCGGGTGGGGCTGCTGTCCTCCCGTCTGGCGCTGGCCGGTCCGCAGCAGGATCTGGCGGCGGCGGACGCGGTGAACGACCTGCGCGTCGGTCTGAACGTGGCGGAACTGCAGCGCGCGCGCCGCGCGCTGGGCGGCCCGGCGGCGCCTCATGTGGCGCGGCTGCTGGGCGCGGTGGGGCAGCATTTCCGCGGCCTGTCCAGCCGCCGCCTCGGCACGCCCCCGTCGGAGGTCCTGCCGATGATGGACGCTGCCTTGTCCAACCTGTCGGCCGAGCCGCGGTCGGCGGAGCGCGACCGCGCGGTGATCGCGCTGGCCGGGCTGCGCCGCGCGCTGTTCCCGCACCTGACCTTCGCCGCCCCTGACCCCTCCAGCGAATCGCTCCGCGAACCGGTGACCGCATGATCGGCGAAATCGACATCTATGGGCTGTTCATCCCGCCGCTGCTGATCCTGGCAATCGCGGCCTGGTTCGTCTCGGGCCTGCTGCGCCGTGGCCTGAGGGCGGTGGGATTCTACGGCTGGGTCTGGCACCCGCCGCTGTTCGATCTGGCGCTCTACGTGCTGGTGCTGAGCGCGCTGACGGCGCTGACCGCGTGGTTGCGGTAAGCGGCTGTGCCGGAAGAGGAAAGGCGGGTCGGGGCGCTTATTGTTATGGACTTCCCTCCGACGCCCCGAACCACCTATACCCATCCAAACCATAAGGTTTAGAGGCGTATCGGTTACCGCTGATATAACAGTTTGTCAAGCGATGGGACGGTTGAGAATCGGGAAGATTTTATCCGGCTCTTAATAACCCTCTCCCCTCTGGGGAGAGGGTGGCCCGTAGGGCCTCTCGCGCTGGCCAGAGGCCAGCGCTGACGGCGGCAGGCGGATGCCTCTGGCATCCGCTGAGAGCCGGTGAGGGGGATGCGCGTGTCGCGACGTTCGGCAAAAGCGCAACCCCCTCACCCCAACCCTCTCCCCGGAGGGGAGAGGGAATATCGGCGCTTCCGCGCGACAACGGATGGACCGCGCCGGCTCCGCCTTGCCGGTGAGGCGGCCTTTGCGGTACCATTTCGGCCATGGTTGAAACGCGACGCACCGGTGACCGCTCCAACGAACCGATCCGCTCCGAGGTCGGGGGTGGGCGCGTCGCGTCGCCCGGCACGGTCGGCGTCCGCAACCGGGCGGAGCAGGTCGGCGGTGGGCGCCAGCGCATTCCCAGCGTCCGCGAACTGGCCAGCCTTCTGGTCAACGGCATCCTGACGCTGCCGCGCAATTACCGCCGCGGCATGTATCTCGACGTTCAGGTCTGACCCACCCCGCCCCCCGTGTACGCCGCGATGTCCGGTCCGAACAGGCGCTCCAGCAGCAGGGGCGGCAATTCGTACTGCGGCAGGCACAGGCTGGTGCTGCGGGCGTGCAGGGTGTGCAGGCACAGCCCCTCGGCGTCCGGAAAGGCGGCGACGCGGAAGCGCTCCCGCGCCGCCTTCATGAAGGGCGCGTCCTCGCAGGCGTTGACCGGCGGGAAGCGCACCGCCTCCCACACCGACCGCCGGTAGGCGTAGGAAAAGCCGTAGCCCAGCACATTGTCGTCGGACGGCGGTGTCTCCGGCGCCTCCACATAGGACCGGGTCGTCCGCCCCCAGCGGTGATGCGAGCCGCCGCGCGCCGTGTCCCAATAGCCGAAGGTCCCGTGCACCGCGCTGTGCAGGAACCAGCCGGACAGCGTCACCGCATCGCGCCCCGCCTCCAGCCAGCCGAGCAGCCGCTCCACATAGGTGGGCGCGTAGAAGTCGTCGTCGTCGAAATGGACGATGATCTCGCCGCGCGCGTGCTCGGCCAGGATGTTGCGCTTCTCCCCGATGGCGTAGCGGCGCGGCGCGTAGAAATACTTCAGCCGTGGCCCGGCGAGCGGCTGGAGATAGGCGGAGGGGCGAGGGCTGTCGTCGAACACCAGCCACTCGATGTCGGGAACGGTCTGCGACAGGACGCGCGCGTGGCACAGCGGCAGGAAGGCTTCCCGTCCCCAGCTTGGCGTGATGATGCTGACGAGTGGCCGGTCGGCCATGGTCTCTCCTTCGCAAAGCAAAGCGGCGCCCCCGACCGCTGCGCCGCATGGACTCCGGCCCGGCGGCGCGTGTAGACAGGCGGCATGGTGACACTTCGGGATGCCCTGGCCGCCGCGGTCGGCCACCATCAGGCGGGCCGGCTGGACGCGGCCCGGCCCCTCTATCATAGCATCCTGCGCAGCCAGGCGGGCCACCCCGACGCGCTTCACCTGCTGGGCGTCCTGGAAAGCCAGAGCGGCCGGCCGGGCGCGGCCCTGCCGTTGCTGCGCCGTGCCGTGGCACTGCTGCCCGGCGACGCGGATTTCCTCGGCAATCTGGCGCGGACCCTGCGCGCGGCGGGGCAGCCCGACGCGGCGGAGCGCGCCTTCGCCCGCACGGCGGCGCTCGACCCCGCGGATGCCCAGATCGCTTTCACGCTGGGCGCGCTGCGGCTGGAGCGCGGGGATGCGGCGGGTGCCGCGGCGGCCTTCGCCCAGGCGCTGGTCCGGCGGCCCGACTTCGTGGAGGCGCGCATCAACGGCGCCAACGCCCTGGCGGCGCTGGGCCGGGCGGAGGACGCGGCGCGGCTGCGCCGGCAGGCGGTGGCCCTGGCGCCGGCCCATCCCGACGCCCTCCACAACGCCGCGGTGAGCGCGCTTGCCGACGCCGGGCTGGACCGCCCGCTGTCGCACGCCCGGCGCCTCGACCCGGATTTGGTGGAGCGCGCGGGGCGTGCCCTGGTCCGCGCGCTCGCCGCCGACCCGCGGCATGGGGCGGCGGCGGACGCGCTGCTCGGGACGGCGCTTTCGCTCGTCCAGGCCGGGCAGGCGCCGGAATGGCTGTTGGACCGCGCCGCCCGCACCGCCCTGACGGTCCTGCGCGGCAACCCGCGCGACACGCGGGCGGCGGCGGTGGTCGCCTACCGCTTCTACCGGCGGGGGCGGACGGACCTCGCCAGCCGCTTCATGCGGCGCGTCGCCCGGAATTTCACCGCGGCGGAGGTGGCGGCGGATTTCGAGCTGCGCCTGTGGTCGATGGTGCGGGCGGGGTGGCGGGCGCTGGATGGATTGCCCGACGCCGACGCCCTGCTCGGCGCCTTCCCCCCGCTGGAACTGCTGGCCGATCCGACCGCGGGGAGCGGGCCGTTGCTGGCGGTCTCCTGCGACGACGGCTACTACCGGCGCTTCGCCACCGGCCTGCTCGATTCGGTGGAAGCGGTGGGCGGCGGTGTGGCGGTCCATGTCCATGTCGTGAACCCTTCACCGGAAACCCTGGCCGACCTCGCCCGGCAGCGGGAGCGCTTGCGTCTAAGCTGCAGCCGGGAACGGGTGGACTTCACGGGCTGGGACGATCATCGGCGGACCACCTACTACGCCTGCGTCCGTTTCCTGCGCTGGCACCAGTTGATGACGCTCTGGGGGCGGCCCCTGCTGCATCTCGACGCCGACTGCACGCTGGCCGGCGGACTCGATGCGCTGGCGGCGCTGCTGGACGGAGCCGACGTCGGGCTGCTGCGCGACGCCCGTTGGCGCGGCCCGACGCGGGAAATCACCGTCTGCTTCGCGGCGTTCCAACCGACTCCGCGGGGGCGTGCCTTCCTCGCCTCGACCGCGGCCTACATCGGGGCCTTTCTGCAGGAGGGGCGCGGATTCTGGATGCTGGATCAGGCCGCACCCTTCGCGGTGCTCGACGCGCTGGAGCGGCGGGGGGAGGGGCCGGGGGTGCGCTGGTTCGACGTTCTGGATTTCCCCTGGGTCCGCTTCATCGGGGAGAAGTGACTCAGGAGGGGAGCCGGGCGCAGCGTCCATCCGGGCAGTCGCGGCAGCATTGCCCGCAGATGTCGTCCAGATCCACGGCGATGCCGTGCCGCTTGAGGAGCCCCTGGGCATAGGCGGTGTAGAGGCGCGCCAGCGCCCGCCGGTTGGTGGCGACCGTCTTGGCGGCCAGCGTCTCCGGCGCCAGCATCGTGGCGATGGCTTGCTCCACGTCCTCGATGGCTGTGCGGACAGCCGAAAGGTTCAGCATCCAGGACCCCCTGGGCGTCACGACCCTTGATGAATCTGATATACAACGTGTGACGAAAAATTAGTGTCCAAACAACCCTTAATTTCGGATTTTGCGGTGTCCTATCCGGAAAGGCTAATCGCCCCTCGCTAAACCACGCAGGGCTGTCGCCAGCGCTTCAGCAAGGCGCCGCCCGTCGCAGAGCGGCCCGGCCGCCATGCGCGGGCGCAGGGTTCGGCGCAGTTCCGCCAACCGCGCCGGGTCGGCGGCCCAGCCGGCGGCGCGATCCACATAGTCCGCCGGGTCGCGGGCGACGCAGCCCTCCACCCCCGCCACCTTCAGGAAAGCCAGGGAATGGCGGCTGGAGAAGGTCTCGCCGGGCAGGGTGACGACCGGCACGCCCATCCACAGCGTCTCCAGCGTCGTCGTGCTGCCGGCGAAGGGGAAGGGGTCCAGCGCCACGTCGACGCGGGCGCACCAGCCCATATGCTCGCGGCTGGGAGTCGCCCCGGCCAGGATCAGCCGCTCCGGCGCAATGCCCGCCGCGGCCAGCCGTTCGCGCCAACGGGCGGCGGTTTCCGGGCAGGACAGCGCCTTGGTCTTCAGCAGCAGGCGCGACTCGGGCACGCGGGCGAGCAGGGCGGCCCAGGTGGCGAGGACCTCGTCGGTCAGCTTGGTCAGGATGTTGAAGACGCCGAAGGTGACGGGCTGGCCGGTCAGGCAGGGCGGTGGACCGGGCTCCGGCGCGTCCGGCGGCGGGTCATAGGCGATGAAGGCGCCGGGCATGCGCAGGATGCGCTCGCTGTAGAAGCGCTCCGCCCCCTCCGGCACATGGTGGGCGTCGGCGACCAGCGCGTCCATGGCGGCGAGCCCGGTGGTCGCCATGTAGCCGGACCACGCCACCTGGACCGGAGCCGGCTTGCGCGCGAAGACGCCCAGCCGTCCGCGGGCGTTGTGCCCGGCGAGGTCGATCAGCGCGTCCAGCCGGTCTTCGCGGATCAGTGTTGCAAGTTCAGCGTCGGTCCGGTCGGCGACCGGCACCCAGCGCGCCGCCGCGGCGCGGAAGCGGTCGGTGAGGTCGTCCGCTTCCAACTGGTTGGCGTAGAGGGTCAGTTCGACGCCGAAATCCGGCAGCGCCTCGACCGCCCGCACCGCGAACTGCCCCGCCGGGTGGCGGCGGAAGTCGCCGGACAGAATGCCGACGCGCAACGGGTGGGAGTCGTCCCGGATCGCCGGGGCGCGCGGTGTCCATTCGGGTCGCAACGGCGCGCCGTGCACGGCGTCCCAGCCGCGGTGCGCCTCCAGCACGCGGGCCAGCGTCACGCCGGGTCGGAACAGCTCCAGATAGGCGAGGTTGGAGCGCACCTCCGCAAGATCGGGCCGCAGCGCCAGCGCGCGGCGGTAGCCGGCCTCCGCCCTGTCCAGGTCACCCTGCGTCTGGCGCACCAGCGCGAGGTTCGCGTACGCCTCCGCCAGATCGGGACACAGGGCGGTGCCCCGGGCGTAGGCGCGGGCGGCCTCGGCCAGCCGGTTGCGCTTTTGCAGCGCATCGCCCCGGCGCAGCGCCGCCTCCGCGAAGTCGGGGCGCGCGGATTCGGCGCGGCGTGCCGCCTGTTCGGCGTCGGCGGGGGCGTCGAGGGCCAGCAAGGCGGCCGACAGGTTGGCGAGCGCCGTGGCGTGGTCGGGGCGCAGCGCCAGCGCGCGGCGCAAGGCGCGCTGAGCCTCCGCCGCCCGGCCGCGTTGCAACATCAGCGAGGCGCGGTTGGCGTGCGCCTCCCCGAATCCGGGATCGTCGGCCAGCGCGGCGCGGAAGGCCTCGTCCGCCTCGCCCAGCCGGCCGAGCGCCGTCAGCGTGTTGCCGAGGTTGAAGCGCGCCCGCGCGTAGCCGGGGCGCAACGCGGCGGCCTGCCGGTAGGCGTCCACCGCCTCCTCCAGCCGGCCCAGACGGTCCAGCGCGTTGCCGAGGTTGTAATGGGCCTGCGCGAAGGCCGGGCGCAGGCGGATCGCCGCGCGGTGGGCGTCGGCCGCCTCCGCGTCGCGGTCCAGGGCGCGCAGCGCGCTGCCCAGATTGTCGTGATAGTCGGCGACGGTCGCGTCGGCGCGGATGGCGGCGCGGATGCGCGGCTCGGCCTCCGCCGGGTGTCCGGCCTGGAGATAGACGACGCCCAGCAGATGCAGCGCGTCGGGATGGTCGGGCAGCGTGTCGAGGACGGCCTGATAGCCGGCGGCGGCCTGCGCCAGCCGTCCGGCCTGATGATGGGCCAGCGCCGCGGCCAGCACGTCCTTGATCGTCGCCATGCTGGCTTGTGTAGAGCATTTCACCGCATGGCTGAAGAGCGCGCGTCAGCTTACCATGCGCCAGCTTCCGTCCGACTGGCGGCAGGCGGTGCCGTAGCCCTGCTGAAGCTGCCCGCCGACCACGATGCTGGTCTGGAACTCCCGGCACGGCTCGCCATAGGGACCGGTGCCGTCGCGGGTCGGGGTGTAGGTGCCCCAGTTGCCGGTCTGCGGGTTGTTCCACTGCACGGTCGCGCCGGTCGGCGCCATGTAGGCCTGCCCCGCGGCCTGCTGCGCGTACATCAGGTCGGCGCGGTCCATCGACTGGCCGGCGGCGTTGCCGAGCGCGGCGCCGAGCAGCGTGCCGACGCCGACCGCCACCAGCTTGCCCGTGCCGCCGCCGAAGCGCGACCCGGCGAGGCCGCCGACCACGCCGCCCAGCAGCGTGCCCGCCGTCGCCTTGTTGCCATAAGCGGGGGCATAGCCGCCGCCATAGTTGGCCCCGTACCCGCCACCACCATACCCACCACCATACCCATAGCCATAGGGGCTGGCGCAGCCGGCCAGCAGGCCGACGGACAACACGACCGCAACGATCCCCTTGGCCTTCATCTCGAACCCCACGGAACGGAACCTGCCCCCGTAAACATGGCAGCCCCGCAAACTATTCCGTCCGCGTGACGGAACACCGCCGTTGCCCCTATGATGAAGCCAAATGGCCGCGTCCAAGCGGCCGGCAAGAACCTGTCGGGAGGAAAGCATGCTGCCGGAAGCGGACAGCTACGAGGGCCTGCGCGACCGTTTCGTCTGGTCGGTGCCGGAGCGTTACAACATCGGCGTGGACGTCTGCGACAAGTGGGCGGAGCGCGATCCGGACCGCACCGCCCTGATCCACAAGCGCCGGGACGGCGCGGTGGAGACCCACAGCTTCGCCGACATCCGCCGCCTGTCGAACCGCCTCGCCAACGCGCTGGCCGCCCATGGGGTGGCGCGCGGCGACCGGGTGGGCATCCTGCTGCCCCAGGCGCCGGAGACCGCGGTCAGCCACGTCGCCGTCTACAAGATGGGCGGCGTCGCCGTTCCCCTCTTCTCGCTGTTCGGCGTTGAAGCGCTGGAGTACCGGCTCGGCAATTGCGGGGCGCGGGCGGTGGTGACCGACGCCGTGGGTGCGGCCAAGATCGCCCAGATCCGCGACCGCCTGCCCGAGCTGAAACTCGTCCTGCGCATCGACGAGGCCGGAGAGGGCGAGCTGGACTGGCACGCGCTGGTCGATGCGGCGTCGGAGGACTTCACGCCGGTGGACACGGCGGCGGACGACCCGGCGGTGATCATCTACACCTCCGGCACCACCGGCCAGCCCAAGGGCGCGCTGCACGCGCACCGGGTGCTGCTCGGCCACCTGCCGGGGGTGGAGATTTCCCACGACCTGTTCCCGCAGCCGGGCGACCGCATCTGGACCCCGGCGGACTGGGCGTGGATCGGCGGTTTGCTCGACGTGCTGATGCCCGCCTGGCACCATGGCGTGACCGTGGTCTCCCACCGCTTCGAGAAGTTCGACGCGGAGGAGGCCTTCCGCCTGATCGCCGATTTCCAGGTGCGCAACGCCTTCCTGCCGCCGACCGCGCTGAAGATGATGCGCGCGGTGAAGGACCCGCAGACGCGCTGGAATTACAGCATGCGCTCCGTCGCCAGCGGCGGCGAGACGCTGGGGGCCGAGCTTCTCGATTGGGGCCGCCAGACCTTCGGGCTGACCATCAACGAGTTCTACGGCCAGACCGAGTGCAACATGATCGTGTCCTCCTGCGCCACGGTCATGCCGCCCAAGCCCGGCGTCATGGGCCGCCCGGCGCCCGGCCACGACGTGGCGGTGATCGACGGGCAGGGCAACCGCCTTCCTCCCGGTGAGATCGGCCTGATCGCCGTGCACCGCCCGGACCCGGTGATGTTCCTGCAATACTGGAACAACCCGGAGGCCACCGCCGCGAAGTTTGTCGGCGACTGGCTGGTCACCGGCGACCAGGGCGAGTTGGACACCGACGGCTACATCCGCTTCGTCGGGCGGGACGACGACGTGATCACGTCGGCCGGCTACCGCATCGGCCCCGGCGAGATCGAGGATTGCCTGATCGGCCACCCCGCCGTCCGCATGGCCGCCGTGGTCGGCGTGCCGAACCCTCTGCGCACCGAGATCGTGAAGGCCTTCATCGTCCTCCAGGACGGCGTTCGCCCCAGCGACGCACTGGCGGCGGAGATCCAGGCCCATGTGAAGACGCGGCTGGCCGCCCACGAGTATCCCCGCGCGGTTGAGTTCGTGGACAGCCTGCCGATGACGACCACGGGCAAGATCATCCGGCGCGAGCTGCGGGGGCGGGGGTAACGTTCCAAACCCTCTCCCGTCCCGCGAGAGGGAGGGACCCGCCGCGCAGCGGCGGGAGGGTGAGGGTGCGGCCAAGAATAAGGCATCGATCCTCGCGCGACCCTCACCCGGCTCTCAGCGGATGCCAGAGGCATCCGCCTGTCGCCGTCAGCGCTGGCTTTCAGCCAGCGTGAGAGGCGCCTTCGGCGCCACCCTCTCCCGAGGCGGGAGAGGGACGAAAAACAACAAGAAAAGACAACGACCCGAACGATGGTGACGACATCCCTGCTCCTGCTCGCCGCGGCCTTCCTGGCCGGGGCGATGAACGCGGTCGCCGGCGGCGGCAGCTTTCTCACTCTTCCCGCGCTGATCTACGCCGGGGTTCCGCCCGTGGCGGCGAACGCCACCGGTACGGTGGCGCTGCTGCCCGGCTACGCCAGTGGCGTCTACGGCTACCGCCACGACCTGGAGCCGGTGGGCGGGGTTGGGCTGGTCACGCTGTCGGTGGTCAGCCTGACCGGCGGGCTGATCGGGGCGGCGCTGCTGCTGGTGACTCCGGATTCGGTGTTCCGCAGCATCGTGCCCTGGCTGCTGCTGGTCGCCACCGCGCTGTTCGCCTTCGGCGGCATGCTGGCGGCCCGGCTGCGGGCGGTGGGGCTGCACGGGACGGGGGCGATGCTCGCCACGCTGTTCGCGGTGTCGGTCTATGGCGGCTATTTCAACGGCGGCCTCGGCATCCTGCTGCTGGCGCAGCTGAGCCTGTTCGGGATGACCAACCTGAACGCCATGAACGCGCTGAAGAACCTGTTCTCCGCCGTGCTGACCGCCATTGCGGTCGCCGCCTACGCGATCGGCGGGGCGGTGGAGTGGTCCTACGCCGCGCTGATGACCGTGGCTGCGGTGGCCGGCGGCTATGTCGGGGCGCGGGTCGGGCGCAAGATCCCGTCGCGCATCCTGCGCGCGGGCATCATCGCCGTGGGCTTGGCGATGAGCGTCCTGTTTTTCCTGAAGTAAAAGCCGTTCGGTTCCGGCGGCGCCTGCGCTAAGGTGGCGGCCCTTCTCCCAAGGCCGCCACGACGCAAGACCCCGCATGCTGACCGTATCCGACCTCGACCTCTTCTACGGCGACGCCCAGGCGCTCGACGGCGTGTCCATCGCGGTGGCGGAGGGCACGACGACCGCCATCGTCGGCGCCAACGGGGCGGGCAAGACCTCGCTGATCCGCACCATCTCCGGCATCCTGAAGCCGGCCCGCGGCACCATCCGCTTCCGCGGCAAGGACATCGCCGGCCTGCCAAGCCACGTCGTCTGCGACCTCGGCATCGGGCAGGTGGCGGAGGGGCGGCAGATCTTCCCGACGCTCAGCATCCGCGAGAATCTGGAGATGGGCGCCGTCATCCCGCGCGCCCGCGACGGGGCGAAGGACACGTTCGAGCGCGTGCTGACCCTCTTCCCCCGCCTGAAGGAGCGGCTGGAGCAGGCCGCCGGCACGCTGTCGGGCGGCGAGCAGCAGATGCTGGCGATCGGGCGCTGCCTGATGGGCAAGCCCGACCTGATCATGTTCGACGAGCCGTCGCTCGGCCTCTCCCCGACCATGGTGCAGGAGCTGTTCCGCACCATCCGCGCGCTCGCCGCCGAAGGCATGACGATCATCCTGGTGGAGCAGAACGTCGCCGCCTCGCTGAAGTTGGCACAACGCGCCTATGTGTTGGAGAATGGGCGCGTCGTTCTGGCCGGCACGGGCGAGGAGTTGCTGGCCGATCCCGCGGTCAAGCAGGCCTATCTCGGCCTGTGACGCCTTGGCGGTCGCGGTGACCGAATCCCTCTTGACTTAGAGCGCGCTCGAACCCGTAGCGTCCTGTGCATCGTGATGAGAAGCAGACGCGCATGAAGATCGGGGACCTCGCGAAACGTTCGGGGCTGACGGCCCACACCATCCGCTACTATGAGCGGATCGGGCTGCTGCCCTACGCCGACCGGAACCAGTCCCGCCACCGCGATTACGACGCCTCGATCCTGACCTGGATCGAGTTTCTCGGCCGTCTGAAGACGACCGGCATGCCGATCCGCGACATGCTCCGCTATGCGGCGCTTCGTGAGGCGGGCGCCGGGACCGAAGCGGAGCGGCGGGCGTTGCTGGAGCAACACCGCGAGCGTGTGCGCGCCCAGGTCGATGAACTGAACGCCTGTCTTCTCGTCCTCGATACCAAGATCGACGGTTACGTCGAAACGGAACAGAGGAAGACTGACGATGACGACACACCTGTCCAGGATCGAAGAAAGCCGGCTTGAGCGCGGGCAACGGGCGCTCGCCGAGATCGACGGCGCGGCCGGCCATAAGGTGGTGGCGTCGCTTGCCGACATCGCGCCGGACTTCGCGACCTATGTGTTCGAGTTCCCCTTCGGCGACATCTACTCGCGGCCCGGACTCGATCTGCGCTCCCGCGAGATCGCCACCATCGCGGCGCTCGCCGCCATGGGGAACGCGGCACCCCAGCTCAAGGTGCACATCGAGGCCGGATTGAACGTCGGGCTGACCCGCGACGAGATCGTCGAGGTTCTCATCCAGATGTCGGTCTATGCGGGGTTCCCGGCCGCTCTCAACGGGCTGTTCGCGGCCAAGGAGGTCTTCGCGGCGACCGATGGGCAACGGCCGCCGGGACCGTCGTGAGATCTACCGCGCCAGCAGGTCGTGATGCTCGCGGTGGCGGTGCATCCAGTTGGCGGCGTAGCCGCAGATCGGGACGATGGTCAGCCCCTCGGCGCGGGCGATGGCCATCACCCCCTCCAGCAGCCGCCCGGCGGCGCCGGTTCCGCGCAGGGACGGCGGCGCCTCCACATAGGGGATGTGCAGGATGGTGCCGCGGCGGCGGTAGGTCGCGAAGACCGTCTGGCCGTTCACGTCCAGTTCGAACCGGCTCATGGCCGGGTTGTCGGTCACGGTGTCGCTCATGCCCATTCCAACAGCCCAAGCCTTTGGTTGTTCACCGCAAATGTCAGGAACCGGGGGCGCGCGGCGCGCTCCAGCCGCGCAGGACGCTGACCACCCGCAGCAGGAAGGCCGCCGCCGCCCCGGCGATGGCGACCGGCGCCTTCGGCAGGTCCAGCATGGCCCCGGCGATGACGATCGCCGCACCCAGCAGGGCGGCCACCGCGTAAATCTCCTCGCGCAGCACCCGCGGCACCTCGGCCACCAGCACGTCGCGCACCAGCCCGCCGCCGCAGGCGGTCAGCACGCCCAGCAGAACTGCGGGCAGCGGGCCCAGCCCATAGGCCAGCGCCTTGCCGCAGCCGGCCACCGCGAAGATGCCAAGGCCGGCTGCGTCCAGCACCATCACCGGCTTGACCAGCCGGTTGATGAAGGGGTGGAAGAAGAAGGCGAACAGGCCGGAGGCCAGCGCCGTGATCAGGTAGCGCTCGTCCTGCATGGTGGCCGGCGGGATCGCCCCGATCAGCAGGTCGCGCAGCACGCCGCCGGCCAGCGCCGTCACCAGCGCCAGCACCATCACGCCGAAGATGTCCAGACGGTGCCGCACGGCCAGCGTCCCTCCCGTCAGCCCGAAGATGAAGATCCCGGTCAGGTCCATGGCGAGGAGGAGGGGCGAAACATCAGGGATGATGGCGGGCATGATGGTGGTCGGCGACGCTGGTTGAGAGGAGCCGCCATCATAGCCGTTTGTTGCATCTCATGGAACAGATAAGCCGCAACTCCGGCAATTGTTGTTTTGCGGAAACGGGAGCACATTCCTCTCCAGACGAGGGGCCACAGGGCCTCGCACAGGACGAGGAGGAGCAGAGATGATCACGATCCGCAACCGCGACGAACGGGGCGCCGTCAACATGGGCTGGCTGAACAGCAAGCACAGCTTCTCGTTCGGCCACTACTACGACCCGGCCCATATGGGCTTCCGCGCGCTGCGCGTCATCAACGACGACCGCGTGATCCCCGGCGCCGGCTTCCCCACCCACGGGCACGCCGACATGGAGATCGTGTCCTATGTTCTCGACGGCGCGCTGGAGCACAAGGACACGCTGGGCACCAGCTCGGTCATCCGCCCCGGCGACGTGCAGCGGATGAGTGCCGGGTCGGGCATCCGGCACAGCGAGTACAACGCGTCCAAGAAGGACCCGGTGCACTTCCTGCAGATCTGGATCCTGCCCAACGAGGAGGGCATGGTCCCCGGCTATGAGCAGAAGGCCTTCGAGCGGGAGGAGAAGCAGGGCCGCCTGCGCCTCGTCGGTTCCCAGGACGGGCGCGACGGCAGCGTGGTCATCCATCAGGACGTGGACCTCTACGCCACGCTTCTGGACGAGGGCGACAGCGTGACCCACGAGCTGCGTCCGGGCCGCCACGCTTGGGTGCAGGTCGCCCGCGGTCAGGTCCGGCTGAACGGCGAGGTCCTGAAGGAAGGCGACGGCGCCGCGATCAGCAAGGAGGAATCCCTGACGCTGGACGGCGTGGTCAGCGCCGAGGTGCTGCTGTTCGATCTGGCGTGAGGCATGAACCCCTCTCCCGTCCCGGGAGAGGGTGGCCCGGAGGGCCGGGTGAGGGTCGTGCGAGGATTGATGCGCGAATTCTCGGCGGTACCCTCACCCTCCCGCCGCTCGCGCGGCGGGTCCCTCCCTCTCCCGGGGCGGGAGAGGGTATCTCGGGAATCTTCACATCCCCTGCGGTGCAGCCAAGCGGATGCCCATGCGGTGGGCCTCCAGCATGAAGGCGCGGGTCATCTGCACGAGATCCGTCCGCCAGTAGAGCTGCTCCAGCGGGTTGTCGAGGAAGTCCTCGGGCAGCATGGCGTAGCAGTAGGTCTCGACCACGCGCCGGTCGGGCTGCCAGGGGTCGGCGCCGTCGCGCCAGCCGATGGTCCAGCCGGCGTGGCCGGCGCCGATGGCCCAGCGTTCGAAATGCGGGGAGATGGTGGCGCTGGCCACCGGATCGGCGACCGGCACCTGATAGATCGCCACGAAGCGACGGACGTTCAGTTGCAGCCGCATCACCAGCGATTCATCGAAGGCGTCGACGCGGTACAGGCAGTCGGACGCCCCCTCGACATGGCTGAAGCGCACCGCGGCCCGCCTTGCCGCCTCCAGCGTCAGGCCGGACGGCTGGTCGGCCAGCGGCGGGGATTCGTAATCCACGGCGCGCAGCGCCTCCACCATGTCGCCGGTCAGGAAAAGGCGGATGCGCTGCTGCGCCTCGTCGATGGTCAGGCGGGTCATCGCGGGGTCGGTGTCCTCTGTTGCCGGTGCCAAGGACAACAGGCCGGGAGCCCGCTTGGTTCAGGGCTCCACATAGCCCAGCACGCGCAGGCGCAGCGCGTGCGCCCGCGGGTCGCGGTCGAAGAACAGGCCGCCCTTCTGCTCGGAGCCGGCGGGCACATAGTCGAACTCGGCTACGGACGTTTCCAAGGCCTCGTCGCCCGCCATCAGTTGGCCCTCCACCTGGACCTTCGCACCGGTCTTGCCGCCGTCGTTGGTGAGCCGGATGTGGGCAAGCCAGCGTGGCCCGGCGGGAACCACTTCCTCGACGACGGCGGTGATCGCCGGTGGGCCGCTGCCGCGGGTGATGCCCTCGTAACCCAGCACCCCCACCGAGCCCAGGAACAGCAAGAGCCCCAGCCCCGACGAAATCCAGGCCAGCCGCGACACCGACGCGCTGCCGTCCTCGTCCCTCGACGTGATGTCGTTTTCCCGGATGTCGGCCATCGGCGTCCCTCCCGTCACACGATCAGGCGGGCGGTGGCGGCGCCCAGCGCGCTGGGGAAGCCGAGCACCACCGTGGCGGTCACCAGCTCCATCATCGACAGGCCGGCGATCCGCTCGAAGGTCCACAGCAGATAGAGGCTGATCAGCAGGGCGATGCCGTAGCCGGCGACCGAGAAGCGCAGGAAGACGGACAGGAACCCGTCGTCCCCGGCGCTCTCCTGCCCGGCGAAGCCGACCGTGTAGACGAAGATGTGCAACAGCCCCAGCGACAGCACCGCGAGCGCCACGGCGTGCCAGGGCGACATCTTGTAGGAGATCAGGATCATCTCCTCGGTCGGGGCGACGTTGAAGCCGACGAACAGCGCCCCCGCCCCCATCAGGAACAGTTCCCCCGGATAGCTGGAGCGGATGCGCCGCTCCCGATCGGCGTCGTCCTGCTGGCCGAGCTGCTTGCGCGCCAGCATGGCGCCGATGCTGGCCGGCACGGACTGGAGCGCGATCTTGCCGATGATCTCCGGCAACGGCTGGTCCAGACGCACGATGGCGAAGACGGTCAGCAGCGCCGCCGACATCAGGAAGCCGACGGCGAAGGCCGACAGCGCGTCGATCAGGTCGTCCTGCCAGCAGAAGGTTTCCTCGAACCCGGCGAAGTAGGACAGGCCGAACAGCACCGGCAGCGTCACCAGAATGAACAGGGCCAGCCGGAAGCGGTCCATGTAGAAGCCCAGCTCCCACATCTCCATGGTCATCAGCAGCGGCAGGGCGAAGATGATCGCTCCCGCCGATGCGCGGGCCAAAGCGCGGGCGAATTGGGCTTCGTCATGGAGAAAGCTGCGCTGGCGGGTGATGTCCATGACCCATGAATGCGCGAGCGTGGCGGTTGGTTCCGGCGGTACCACGGCAGTGTTCGGAGCAGTGATGGGGCGGCGATCGGGGCAGTGGATTTCCTCTTGACCTTCCAATCGCTGGAAGGCGGAAGCTGACGGCAACACCACCTCGTGGGAAGGAGTTCGTCATGGTTGCGTTCAAGGTTCCTGGCATGACTTGCGGCGGCTGTGCTGCCTCCGTCCGCCGTGCGCTCGGCGCCGTCGCCGGGGTCGAGGATGTGCAGATCGACCTGGACTCGAAGGACGTCCGTGTCAGCGGGGCGCCCAGCGCCGATGCCCTGCGGACGGCCCTCGACAAGGCCGGCTTCGAAGCCGAAGGGCTTCCGGTCGCGTAACGGTTTTCGGCACCCTTGACCTTCCAGTCATTGGAAGCCTTATCTGAGGGAGCCGGTTGAAGACGAAGAAAGGACGGATCATGTCCGCCACCACCGACCTCGACATCGGGATTTCCGGCATGACCTGCGCCTCCTGCGTGGGGCGGGTGGAAAAGGCGCTGTCGCGCCTGCCGGGCGTCACCAACGTGTCGGTCAACCTCGCCACCGAGCGGGCGCGGGTCGCCTTCGCGGGCGATCCCGATCCGCGGGCGGTGGCGGAGGCCATCGAGAATGTCGGCTTCGAACCACAGAGGCAGGCGTTCGACCTGACCATCGGCGGCATGACCTGCGCCTCCTGCGTCGCGCGCGTCGAAAAGGCGCTGCTGCGCGTGCCGGGGGTGGAGTCCGCCGCCGTGAACCTCGCGACGGAGCGGGCGCACGTCACCGCCTATGCCGGAACGGTGGACGCCGCCCGGCTGGCCGAAGCGGTGGAGATGACCGGCTTCACCGCCGCCCCCGTCGCCGACACCGATTCCGCCGCAGCGGCGGTGGAGGACCCGGCGCAGGATCGTAACCGGCGCGATCTCCGCCATGTGCTGATCGCCGCCGCGCTGTCGGCGCCGCTGGTCCTCGGCATGGCGGGGGATTTGCTGGGGCTGAACCTGATGCTGCCAGCCTGGGCGCAGTTCCTGCTGGCGACCCCGGTGCAGTTCTGGCTGGGCTGGCGCTTCTACCGGGCCGGCTTCATGGCGGCGCGCGCCGGGTCCGGCAACATGGATCTTCTGGTGGCGCTCGGCACCTCGGCGGCCTGGGGGCTCAGCGTCTACATGATGCTGACGGCGCATCCGAGCCATACGCCGCACCTCTATTTCGAGGCGTCGGCGGTGCTCATCACCTTCGTGCTGCTCGGCAAATGGCTGGAGGCCCGCGCCAAGGGCCGGACGGCGGCGGCGATCCGCGCGCTGATGCAGCTTCGCCCTGACACCGCCCGCGTCCGCCGCGATGGTGTGGAGGTGGAACTGCCCATCGCCCAGGTGCGCGTCGGCGACCGCGTGGCGGTCCGTCCCGGCGAGCGCATCCCCGTGGACGGGCGCGTGGCGGAGGGGGCGGGCAGCGTCGACGAATCCATGCTGACCGGCGAAAGCCTGCCGGTGGAGAAGACGCCGGGCTCCCGCGTCACCGGCGGATCGATCAACGTGGACGGGCTGCTGCTGGTCGAGACGGTGGCGGTGGGCGCCGAGACGATGCTCGCCAAGATCGTCCGCATGGTCGAGGGCGCCCAGGCGTCCAAGGCGCCGATCCAGCGGCTGGTCGACAAGGTGGCGGCGGTCTTCGTGCCGGTGGTGCTGGGCATCGCCGCGGTGACGCTGGTCGGCTGGTGGATCGGCACGGGGAACGTGGAAACCGCGATCATCACGGCGGTGTCGGTCCTGGTCATCGCCTGCCCCTGCGCGCTGGGCCTCGCCACGCCGACCGCCATCATGGTCGGCACCGGAGCGGCGGCCCGCCACGGCATCCTCATCAAGGACGCGGAGGCGCTGGAGCACGCCCACGCCATCACCGCCGTGGCCTTCGACAAGACCGGCACGCTGACCGAGGGCAAGCCCCGCGTCACCGATCTGGTGCCCGTGGATGGCGTCGAGGAGGAGGAGCTTTTGCGGCTGGCCGCGGCGCTCCAGAGCGGCAGCGAGCATCCGCTGGCCCGCGCTGTCCGCGATCGCGCGGCGGAGCGCGGCGTGGCCGGCGTTGCGCCGGAGGGCTTCAAGGCGCTGGCCGGGCGCGGCGTGTCGGCCACCGTGGAGGGCCGCGCCCTTCTGCTGGGCAGCAAGCGGCTGATCGCGGAAAGCGGCCTGTCCGACGCGGGGCTGGAGGCGCGGGCGGCGGCGCTGGAATCCGCTGGGCGCACCGTGTCCTGGCTGGCCGAAACGACGCCGGAGCGGCGCGTTCTGGGCCTCGTCGCTTTCGGCGAGACGGTGAAGGAGAGCGCCCGCGCCGCCGTCCGCTCCCTGAAGGCGCAGGGGGTGGAGACGGTGATGGTCACCGGCGACAGTGCCGGGGCCGCCCGCGCGGTGGCCGCTGACCTGGGCATCGACCGCGTCTTCGCCGAGGTGCTGCCGGACGGCAAGGCCGAGGTGGTGGCGACGCTGAAGGCGGAGGGCAAAGTCGTCGGCATGGTCGGCGACGGCATCAACGACGCGCCCGCCCTGGCCGCCGCCGACGTCGGCATCGCCATGGCGACCGGCACCGACGTTGCGATGCACACCGCCGGGGTCACGCTGATGCGCGGCGATCCTGCGTTGGTGGCCGGTTCCATCGACGTGTCGCGCCGCACCTATTCCAAGATCCGCCAAGGGTTGTTCTGGGCCTTCATCTACAATCTGGTGGGCATCCCGCTGGCGGCATCGGGCCTGCTCAGCCCGGTGCTGGCCGGGGCGGCGATGGCGCTGAGTTCGGTCAGCGTCGTCCTGAACGCCCTGTCGCTGCGGGGGTGGAAGCCATGAGCGTCGGCGGCATGACCATCGGGGACGCGGCGAAGGCGTCCGGCGTCAACGCCAAGCTGATCCGCTACTACGAATCCATCGGCCTGATCCCCGAGGCCGGGCGGACGGCGTCCGGCTACCGCGTCTATTCGCCCAGCGACGTGAACATCCTGCGCTTCGTCAAGCGGGCGCGGACGCTGGGCTTCAGCATCGAGCGCATCCAGATCCTGGTCGGGCTGTGGCAGGACCGCAGCCGTTCCAGCGCCGAGGTGAAGCGGGTGGCGCTCGACCATGTGGCGGAGCTGGAGGCCAAGATCGCCGAGCTGCGCGCGATGAGCGACACGCTGAAGCATCTGGCCCACGCCTGCCACGGCGACGAGCGGCCGGATTGCCCGATCCTGCGGGATCTGGAGGAGGGTGGGGAATGCTGCCATGGGGCGGAGCGGGATCAGTGAGGGCTTGGCATGCCTCCGCTGGCGCGGCGCAGCCCAAGCCTTATATTGCAGGGTCATGCGCACCCTCCTCCTCGCCCTTTGCGGCATCCTCGCCGTCGCGCCCGGCTGGGCCGCCGGCCTGCACCATGACCTGACCGTCACGCTGGACCCCGCCGCGCGGCGGCTGGAGGTTGAGGACCGGCTGCGCCTGCCCGGCGGCACGCACCGGCTGCGGCTGGCGCCGGGGCTGGCGGTCGGCGAAGCCCGGCTCGACGGCAAGCCGGTGGCGGTGCGCGGCAACGCCCTGCCAGTCACCGTTCCGGAGGGCGGCGGCGAGCTTCACCTGCGCTACGCCGGGACCTTGCCGCCCTTGACTCCGGAGTCGCGCGGTGGAGGTGGTGGGGCGGAGGGCGCCTATCTGCCCGCCGGCACCGGCTGGATTCCGACTCCCGAAAGCGGTGCGGCGGAGCCGCCCTCCTGGCGGCTGTCGGTTCGCGTGCCGGCGCCCTTCGTCGCGGTGGCGACGGGCCGTCTGGTCGAGGAGACGCGCGATGGCGCCGGCTACACCGCGATCTTCGCGGAGGAGCGCAGCGTCGAGGAGCCGTCGCTCTTCGCCGGGGCGTGGCAGGTGACGGAACGGATGCACAATGGTCTTCGTCTCCGCACCTACTTCCATCCGGAACAGGCCCCGCTGGCCGACGAGTATCTGGACCTCAGCGCCCGGACCATCGACGTGCAGGCGGCGCGGATCGGTGCCTATCCCTTCGCCGGTTTCGCCATCCTCTCGGCGCCGCTGCCCGTCGGGCTGGGCTTCCCCGGCCTGACCTACATCGGGCGGCAGGTGATGCCGCTGCCCTTCATCCGCGCCCAGTCGCTGCCCCACGAGATCCTGCACAACTGGTGGGGCAACGGCGTGCGCGTCGGCGACAGCGGCATCTGGCCCGGCAACTGGTCGGAGGGGTTGACCACCTTCTTGGCCGACTACGCGGCGGCGGAGGCGCGTGGCGAGGATGCGGCACGGGCCATGCGGCTGGACTGGCTGCGCGACTACGCCGCCCTTCCGGCGGAGCGCGATTCCGCCCTGACCGATTTCCGCGCCAAGGTCCACGACGCCGCCCAGATCGTCGGCTACGGCAAGGCGGCGATGCTGTTCCACATGCTGCGCGCCGAGATCGGGAGGGACGCCTTCGACGCGGGCATCCGCCGCTTCTGGGAGGAGAAGCGCTTTCAGGACGCGGGGTGGGACGATCTGCGCCACGCTTTCGAAGCGGCGTCGGAGCGGGACCTCAAAGCCTTTTTCGAACAATGGCTGACCCGCGTGGGGGCGCCGACGCTGGAACTGGTGCAAGCGAGAGCCGACGGCGACCGGGTGGCACTGACCCTGCGCCAGGGCGAGCCGGCCTATGGCCTGACCGTGCCGGTGGAGGTGCAGACCGTGGCGGGGACGGAGCGCCATACCATCCGCCTCGACGGGAATGAGGCCACCGTGACGATCCCGGCCGCCACAGCACCGCGGGCGCTGGCGGTCGATCCCGGCTTCGGCCTGTTCCGCCGTCTGGCGCCGGGGGAGGCGCCGCCGACTCTGCGCGACGTGACGCTGGACCACGCGGCCACCACCGTCATCGCCACCGCTGACGGCCCGGCCGCCGAGGCCGCCCGCACGCTGGCCGAGCGTCTGGCCGATGGCAAACCGCGCATTGCCGCCGCGGACCGCGCCGACCCCGCCGGCCCGCTTGCCGTGATCGGGACGGCGGGGGAGGTCGACCGGCTGCTGGCCCGGCTTGGCCTGCCGCCGCTGCCGGACAGCCTCAAGGGTCGCGGCACGGCGCGGGTGTGGACCGCAAGAACCCCGCAGGGCCGCCCGCTGCTGGCGGTGGCCGCGGACGACGCGGCGGCGCTGCAGGCGCTGCTGCGCCCGTTGCCCCATTACGGCCGGCAGAGCTGGCTGGTCTTCGAGGGCGCCCGCGCCGTTGACCGCGGCGTATGGCCCGCCGGCGGCAGCCCCCTGCGTGTGTCTTTCGAGTAGTTTCGCCCGCCCTTCCTCTGTCCATGGAGCATACCCCGCCTTTGCCTGTTGTAGGGGAAACGGCGCGCGATGCGCGCGTTCTGCGGGAGAATGCACATGTCTCGGATGACGAAGACTTTCCTCGGAACCCTGGCCGGTGTCGGCGTGGCGGCGCTGGTGGCCCTGCCCGCGGCGGCGGCCCCCGGCGACATCCACACGGTGACCGGCGAGAAGGTCAACCTGCGCGCGGCCCCGTCCGACAACGCCTCGGTCCGCTCCACCGTCACCCGCGGTGACGAGGTGATCGAGCTGAAGCAGGAGGGCAACTGGATCGGCGTGCGCTCGATGCGCACCGGCGAGGAAGGCTGGGTCTTCGGCGACCTCGTGAAGCGGCAGACGCCGAGCACGCTGGGCGGCGCGTCGTCCGCGGCGTCGGACGCCGGGTTCGGGCGCATCTCCTCGGGCTTCGACGGGTTGATGGCCGGCATCAACAACCAGCTCGGCTACCGCTTCGCGGAGCGGGTGGAGCAGTCGGGCAACGGCGCGCTGCGCGTCATCCCGACCCAGGAATGGCTCTACAACACCAGCCGCGAGGCCAAGATCTACGCGGCGCTGGCGCTCTACGAGATGTGGAAGAACCACAACAACGGGCGTCCGGTCAGCGTGGCGCTGGGCTCCCCCGGCTCCTCCGCCATCGGCATCGAGGATTCGGGGCGGGGTCCGGAGCTGTCGCTGCCCGTGATGGGCGCTTCGAAGTAAGGCGTTCACGGCGCGGCGGGCGTGATGCCGTCCCGCCGCGCCCCATTCTTGATCCGCATCAACGCCAGCGCTCCCCGCCGCCGTCCAAATGCCGTGACGGCAGGCGGAAGGGGCTGGAGCGATGAAGTACGTCGATGAATTCCGGGACGCGGCGCTGGCCCGCGGCATTGCCGCCGCCATCGCGCGGGAGGCGGCCACCGGGCGGACCTATCACCTGATGGAGTTCTGCGGCGGCCACACCCACGCGGTGTCCCGCTACGGCATCCCCGACCTGCTGCCGGACAACGTGCGGATGATCCATGGGCCGGGCTGTCCGGTCTGCGTCCTGCCGGTGGGGCGGATCGACGACGCCATCGCCATCGCGCGCCAGCCCGGCGTGATCCTGTGCACCTACGGCGACGTGCTGCGCGTGCCGGGATCGGGACGGGTCAGCCTGCTGAAGGCGAAGGCCGAGGGGGCGGACGTGCGGATGGTCCTGTCGACCATGGACGCCCTGCGCATCGCCGAGGAGAACCCGGACCGTGAGGTCGTCTTCTTCGCCATCGGCTTCGAGACGACCACCCCGCCGACCGCGGTGGCCGTCCACGCCGCCCAGGCCAAGGGTCTGAGGAATTTCAGCGTCTTCTGCAACCACGTCCTGACCCCCGCGGCCATCCGGGGCATCATGGACAGCCCGGAGGTGCGGGAGATGGGCACGCTGCCACTCGACGGCATCGTCGGGCCGGCGCATGTCTCCGTGGTCATCGGCAGCCGCCCCTACGAGTTCGTGGCGGAGGCTTACGGCAAGCCGGTGGTGATCGCCGGGTTCGAGCCGCTGGACGTGCTCCAGGCCATCCTGATGCTGATCCGTCAGGTCAACGAGAGGCGGGCGGTGGTGGAGAACCAGTTCACCCGCGCGGTGACCCCGGAGGGCAACCGGAAGGCCCAGCGGCTCGTCGCCGACACCTTCGACGTGCGATCCGGCTTCGAATGGCGGGGCCTCGGCTCGCTTCCCGACAGCGGCCTGCGGTTGAAGGAGGAGTTTGCCGCCTTCGACGCCGAGCGGCGCTTCTCCGTACCGGGCCGCGCGGTGCCCGACCACAAGGGCTGCGAGTGCGGCGATATTCTGCGCGGGGTGAAGAAACCCAGCGATTGCAAGTTGTTCGGCACCGTCTGCACGCCGGAGAACCCGATGGGTTCCTGCATGGTGTCGGCGGAAGGGGGATGCGCCGCCCATTACACCTACGGCCGATTCCGCGACCACCGATTGGCGGTGCCGTAACCGTTGGTTTCAACCACAAACGGTTTGTCACGAAATATTTCGTCGGGGAAGCTATTCGCCCTTTGCACGGCTAACCTTTTGCGGGGGTTCGGAGGACGCTGATAGGTTCCTTCCTGAACAAAAGAACAGGAGGGGACTTCCCGTATGAAACGCCGTTCGTTCCTTGCCAGCGCCGGTGTCGGCGTCGCGGCCAGCACCCTTGCCGCTCCGGCCATCGCGCAGAGCACGCCGGAAGTGCACTGGCGCCTCGCCTCCAGCTTCCCGAAGAGCCTGGACACCATCTACGGCGCCGCCGACGTGATTTCGCGCCGCGTCGCCGCCATCACCGACAACAAGTTCACGATCCGGCCCTTCGCCTCGGGTGAGATCGTTCCCGGCCTGCAGGTTCTCGACGCCGTGCAGAACGGCACGGTCGAGTGCGGCCACACCGCCAGCTATTACTATGTCGGCAAGGACCCGACCTTCACCTTCGACGCGACGGTGCCGTTCGGCCTGAACGCCCGCCAGCAGAACGCCTGGATTCTCCAGGGCGGCGGCATGGAACTGCTGCGCGAGTTCTTCAAGGGCTACAACGTCGTCAACTTCCCGGCGGGCAACACCGGCACCCAGATGGGCGGCTGGTTCCGCAAGGAGATCAAGACGGTCCAGGACCTGAGCGGCCTGAAGTTCCGCATCGGCGGCTTCGCCGGGCAGGTGCTGACCAAGCTGGGCGTGGTGCCGCAGCAGATCGCCGGCGGCGACATCTACCCGTCGCTGGAAAAGGGCACCATCGACGCCGCCGAGTGGATCGGCCCCTACGACGACGAGAAGCTCGGCTTCAACAAGGTCGCCAAGTACTACTACTACCCCGGCTGGTGGGAAGGCGGCCTGAACGTGTCGCTGCTGGTCAACCAGCAGAAGTGGGAAGAGCTGCCGAAGCCCTATCAGGCGGCTCTGGAAGCGGCCTGCTACGAGGCGCTGGCGATCATGAACGCCAAGTACGACGCCGACAACCCCGCCGCCCTGAAGCGTCTGGTGGCCGGCGGCGCCCAGCTTCGTCCCTTCCCGCGCGAGGTGATGGAGGCCTGCTACAAGGCGGCCTACGAGCTGTACGACGAGACGGCCAAGAACAACCCGGAGTTCGCCAAGATCTACGAGCCGTGGAAGAAGTTCCGCGACGAGGAATACCTGTGGTTCCGCGTCGCCGAGAACAGCTTCGACAACTTCGCCTTCACCGCCGGGCAACGTCGGTAAGGGAGGATCGGTGCGGCGCTGCGGCGCCGCACCGCTTCGGCCGCTACTGGGCGGCCAGCTTCTGGGACAGGCGTTGCAAATCCTGCGACGCGCGGTCGGCGATGCGCTGGGCGGCCACCAGCGTGTCCGTCAGAGTGCCGACGTCCGGCGCGATCTCGCCCGCGGCGTCGGACATCTCGTCCAGGGCCTTCACCGCGGTGTCGATCAGGCGGATGACCAGCCCCGCGGGGCCGTCGGCGTTGTCGTACCCAGCCATTCCAAAATCTCCATGGTTGCGCAACCCAGCCCGAACGACACGGACACAAGTTTCCATGGAGGGGGCGGCCCGCGCAAGCCGCTTGTTGCGGTGCACGCGTTCCCGCCCCGGCCGGCGTTAAAGCGGATTGCGATCCGCTTTGGACCGCGACGGCGGTCCCGGTCGCACATGCGACCGGAGCCCGCCGGCAAATGAGGCGATATGAGTCTAAAGCGAACGAAAGTTCGCTTTAGTGGATGCCCGGGGCTTCCTGTCCGGTGCTCGCCACATACTCGGTGTAGCCGCCGCCGTACTGGTGGATGCCCTCCGGAGTCAGCTCCAGCACCCGGTTCGACAGGGCCGCCAGGAAATGGCGGTCGTGCGAGACGAACAGCATGGTGCCCTCATAGGCGCCCAGCGCCGAGATCAGCATCTGCTTGGTGTCGAGGTCGAGGTGGTTGGTCGGCTCGTCCAGCACCAGGAAGTTGGGCGGGTTGAACAGCATGGTCGCCATGACCATCCGGGCCTTCTCGCCGCCGGACAGGACGCGGCACTTCTTCTCCACATCGTCGCCGGAGAAGCCGAAGCAGCCGGCCAGAGCGCGCAGCGACCCCTGGCTCGCCTGCGGGAAGGAGGCCTCCAGCGATTCGAAGATCGTCTTGTCGCCGTCGAGCAGGTCCATGGCGTGCTGGGAGAAATAGCCCATGCGCACGCTGCCGCCGACCGCGACGGTGCCGCTGTCCGGCTCGGTCGCGCCGGCCACCAGCTTCAGCAGCGTCGACTTGCCGGCGCCGTTGACGCCCATGACGCACCAGCGCTCCTTGCGGCGGATCGTCAGGTCCAGCCCCTCGTAGATGGTCCGGCTGCCGTAGCCCTTGTGCACATTCTTCAGCACCGCGACGTCGTCGCCGGAGCGCGGGGCTGGCGGGAAGTCGAAGGTCACGATCTGGCGGCGCTTGGGCGGCTCGAACCGCTCGATCTTGTCGAGCTTCTTCACCCGGCTCTGGACTTGGCTGGCGTGCGAGGCGCGGGCCTTGAAGCGCTCGATGAACTTCAGCTCCTTGGCCAGCATGGCCTGCTGGCGCTCGAACTGGGCCTCCTGCTGCTTCTCGCGCAGCGCCCGCTGGCGCTCGTAGAAGCCGTAGTCGCCGGAGTAGCTGGTCAGCGACCCGCTGTCGATCTCGATGATCTTGTTGACGATGCGGTTCATGAACTCGCGGTCGTGCGAGGTCATCAGCAGGGCGCCCTCGAAGCCCTTCAGGAAGCCTTCCAGCCAGATCAGGCTTTCGATGTCCAGATGGTTGCTCGGTTCGTCGAGCAGCATGACCTCGGGCCGCATCAGCAGGATGCGGGCCAGCGCCACGCGCATCTTCCAGCCGCCGGACAGCATGCCGACGTCCATGTCCATCATTTCCTGACTGAAGCTGAGGCCGGCGAGCACCTCGCGCGCCTTGCCCTCCAGCTCGTAGCCGCCCAGCTCGTCGAAGCGGGCCTGGACCTCGCCGTAGCGCTCGATGATGGCGTCCATCTCGTCGGCGCGGTCGGGGTCGGCCATGGCGGCTTCCAGCTCGGCCAGCTCGGCGGCGACGGTGCTGACCGGGCCGGCACCGTCCATCACCTCGGCGACGGCGGAGCGGCCGGACATCTCGCCGACGTCCTGGTTGAAGTAGCCGATGGTCGCCTGCTTCTCGATCGCTACCTGACCGGTGTCCGGCAAATCCTCGCCGGTGATCATGCGGAACAGCGTCGTCTTGCCCGCCCCGTTGGGACCGACCAGCCCGATCTTTTCGCCCCGGTTCAACGCCGCCGATGCTTCGAGGAAGAGGATTCGGTGACCATTCTGCTTGCTGATGTTGTCGAAGCGGATCATGTGCGGCTGCGTTCCTGCGGCGTTGTTCCCATGGCGTGGCGGGGGCTCTTATGCCACAGGATGTGCGGTGCGATGGAGTCCAGATCGGCGCCATGCGAAAATCACAACCCGGAAACAACGTGATGGGAAGGATCGCCGTCATGGGGCGTCCGCCGCAGGTTTGGGACTATTGGCGCCCCACCGGCAGCGGGGGCGGCAGCGGCATCGTCGAGCTGGGAACGGTGCGCGGGCTCGACGTGGCCCTGCCGGTGCATTTCCATCGCGAGGATCAGCTGACCTTCGTCCTGGCGGGACGGCGGCGCTTCGTCATCGCCGGCGACCTGCGCGAGGCCGGTCCCGGCGAGGGGGTGCACATTCCTGCAGGCCTGCCGCACCGCTCGCTGTGCGGGGCGGACGAGGTCGTCTGCATCAACCTCTACACGCCGCCCGGCCTGTACGCCGCGCCGGAGGCGATCGCCGGGCTGGCCCGGCACTGGCGGAGGACGGGCGGGCTGGGCTGGCCCGACCTGACGCGGATCGCCGAGGACCACCGCCGCCCCATCGGGACCGGGGTGGAGCCCGCATCCGCGTTCACGGGGGGCGAGGCGTGGGACAGCGTCGGCGAGGCGGCCCGCCGCGCCGGGATGAGCCGCGAGGGGTATTCCCGCCGGTTCCGCAAGCACCACGGCGTCCCACCCCATGCCTTCGGGCTTCAGGAGCGGCTGAACGAGGCGCGGTTGCTGCTCCGCGCCGGGGAGCCCATCGCCGCGGTCGCGGCGGACACCGGATTCACCGACCAGAGCCATCTGGGGCGCTGCTTCCGCCGCGCCTTCGGCGTGACTCCGGGCCGCTACCGGGCCAGCTAGTGCACTGACGCAGACATAGGATTCACAGCGGCCGGCCGACGTGCGATTCTGTCGGCATGGCCCAGACCGTCAGCATCATCGTTGGAGCGGAGGACCGCGCGCGCTTGGCCGCGATCCTCGGCGACCGGAACCGCCCTCAGAAGCATGTGCAGCGGGCGACCATCATCGTGCTCTCGGCCGAGCGGCTACCGGTGCAGGAGGTGGCGCGCCGCGCCGGTGTCAGCCGCCCGGCGGTCTGGCGCTGGCAGGTGCGCTACGCCGAACAGGGCGTGGACGGGCTGCTGCGCGACAAGACGCGTAAACCTGGGCGGGCGCCGCTGCCCACCGCTACGGTAGCCAAGGTGCTGGCGCTGACCTGCTCGGAACCACCCGGCGCGGTGACGCATTGGACCGGCCGGGCGGTGGCCAAGGCGGTCGGCATCAGCCTGCGCGCCGTGCAGCGCATCTGGGAGGCCAATCGCCTTCAGCCCCATCGCATCCGCACCTTCAAGCGCTCCAACGACCCGGCCTTTGCCGCCAAGGTCGAGGACATCGTCGGGCTCTACATGGACCCGCCGTGCCACGCAGTGGTGCTGTCCATCGACGAGAAGAGCCAGATCCAGGCGCTCGACCGCACCCAGCCCGGCCTGCCGCTGAAGCCCGGCAAGTGCGGGACGATGACGCACGACTACAAGCGCAACGGCACCACCACGCTGTTCGCCGCGCTGAACACGCTGGACGGCACGGTGGTCGGGCGCTGCCTGCCCAAGCACACCCACAAGGAGTTCATCAAGTTCCTGAACGCTGTGGAGCGCGCCGTCCCGGCGGGCAAGGTGATCCATGCCATCGTCGATAATTACGCCACCCACAAGCATCCCAAGGTCCTGGAATGGCTGGCTGATCACCCGCGCTGGGTCTTCCACTTCACGCCTACCTCGGCCTCCTGGATCAATGCCGTCGAGGGCTTCTTCTCGATCATCACCCGCAGACGCATTCGGCGCGGCGTCTTCAAGTCCGTGGCCGACCTCCAGGACGCCATCGCCCGCTACATCCGCGAGCACAACAAGGCATCCAAACCCTTCGTCTGGATCAAGCCCGCCGACACCATCCTCGCCAAGATCGCCCGGCTCCCTGCACCTTCTGAATGAGTCAGTGCACTAGGTCACATCCGTACCAGACCGCCGCCGCTCCGCCTGCTACCCATCCGGCATTCACCCACAGCCAATCTTGGGAGCATGGCATGTCCATCGCAGTGTCCGCCATCTCGTACCTCCTGGTCGTCGGCGCCGGGGTCAGCGTCGCGTTGCAGCAGGTCCTCAACGCCAACCTCAGGGCCGACCTCGGCTCGCCCTGGTGGGCGGGCTTCGTCAGCTACGTCGTCGGCATGCTGGCGATGCTGGCGGTGGCGCTCCTCGCGCCCGGACCCCGCCTCGCCGAAGCGGTGAGCGGGGCGGGGTCGTGGGTCACCTGGACCGGCGGGCTGTTCGGCGCGCTGTTCATCGGGACGGCCATCCTGATGGTGCCCCGCCTGGGGGCGGCGACGGTGCTGGCGCTGATCGTGGTCGGCCAGATGCTCGGCTCGCTCGCCTTCGACCATGTCGGCCTGCTCGGGCTGCCGCAGCAGCCGATAAGCCCGACCCGGCTGGCCGGCGCCGCCTCCCTGATCCTCGGCGTCGTCCTGATCCGGCTGTAGCGCTCTCAAGCGGTACGGTGCAGGGCGAAGCCGGATGCGCCGGGGGCTTCCAACTCCGGGCGGAGTTCGAGGCTGGGGATCGCATAATCGCCGCCGTTCTGACGGCGGAAGGGGATCGGCGCCGTCGTCTCCAGCGTCCGCATCCGCTCCCGCAATTGCTCCGCCGCCCGCGCGAAACCGGCCTCGTCGAAGCGGTCCACCCGATAGGCGACGAAGGGCGGCAGCACGTCGTAGCCGGGGTAATGCAGGATGCCGTGGTTGATCGGGAACAGCAGGTCGTCAATCGGACCGTTGATGCCGCGCGGCGCGTAATGCTCGGCCCAGCCGCCCGTCGTCACCACCAGCATGGCGCGCTTGCCGGCGAAGCGGCCCTCGCCGTAGCGGTCCCCCCAGCGGCGGTCGCTGTGTTCGCCGACTCCATAGGCGAGGCCGTAGGCGTAGACGCGGTCGACCCAGCCCTTGAGGATCGCCGGCATCGTGAACCACCAGAGCGGGAATTGCAGGATCAGTGCGTCGGCCCACAGCAGCTTTTCCTGCTCGGCCTTCACATCGTCGGTCAGCGCGTCGGCGGCGAAGGCGGCACCGGAGGCGGCGGCCACCTTCAGGCGCTCCCCCTCGCCGAGGCTGGGGAAGTCGGCGCGGTCCACCGTGGTCTTCCAGTTCATGGCGTAGAGGTCGGAGACCTGCACCGTATGGCCCTGCGCCTCCAGTTCCGCGATGGCGGCGTCGCGCAGGGCGGCGTTGAGGGAGCGGGGATCGGGGTGGGCGAAGACGATCAGCACGTTCATCACAGGCACCTGTTCGCTTGAAACGCTTGCGCCTCACGCTAGGCCGGTGGAGATTGATCCGGTAGACGAAGTGAATGGATAGAACTCTGCCGTAAAATGGATCAATCGAACGTCACGCTGGACCGCATGCGGACCTTCGTCCGCGTCGCCGAACGGGGAAGCCTGTCGGCGGTGGCGCGCGAGATGGCCATCGGGCAATCCAGCGTCACCCGGCACATCCGCGAGCTGGAGGAGGCGCTGGGCGTTGCCCTGTTCAGCCGGACCACGCGTCGCGTCGCGCTGACCGCGGAGGGCGAGCGCTACTACGCCAACGCCGTCCAGATCCTGCGCCTTGTCGAGCAGGCGGGCGACGAGGCGCGCGACACCGGCCGCGCCTCGGCCGGGACGGTGCGCGTGTCCTGCACGGCGGCGCTCGGCGTCCGGCACATCAGCCGGCTGATCTTCGCCTTCCAGGACCGCCATCCGGACATCGCCGTCGATCTCGGCCTGACCGACGAGCGCATCGACCTCGTCCGCGATGGCGTTGACATCGCCATCCGCCTCGGTCCGCTCACCGACAGTTCGCTAAAGCGGCGGGCGCTCGGGCTGAGCCGGCGCGTCCTCGTCGGGGCGCCGGCCTGTCTGGAGCGGCACGGCCGGCCAACGAC
Source organism: Azospirillum baldaniorum (assembly GCF_003119195.2). NCBI lineage: Bacteria > Pseudomonadati > Pseudomonadota > Alphaproteobacteria > Rhodospirillales > Azospirillaceae > Azospirillum > Azospirillum baldaniorum. The sequence goes on from NZ_CP022254.1 coordinate 1,521,003, forward strand.
GCCGGCCGACCTCGCGGGGTTCGACGGTGTGCGCATGTCGAACATCGCGGGGAGCGACCGGCTGACGCTCGAAGGGCCGGACGGCGCCCTTCACGCCGTGTCCCTGGGCGGACGGCTGCGGGTCGATCACGGGCTGGCCGCGCGCGAGGCCTATCTCGCCGGCCGCGGCATCGGCCCGGCCCATGTCTGGCTGGTCGACGACCTGCTCGCCGACGGCCGCCTGGAGGTTCTCCTGCCCGACCACGCGCCGCCCGCCGTGCCGCTCAACCTGCTGATCGTGCCGGAACGGGCCGGCATCGCGCGGGTCCGGCTGCTGGTGGAGTTCCTGGCGGAGACGGTCGCGACCATCCCCGGGATCGAGCGGCCGTCTCGGGGATAGCCGCCCGGGGAGAGCCGATGGGGTGATTACGGGGTCGCTCCCTCGGTCACCGCCTCTTTTCTGACCGCCAGGCTGCGGCGGGGCAGGCGCAGGCGCCCGTTGAGGACGAGATGGGCGACGAGGCCGATCATCAGACCCCAGAACGCCCCGCCGATGCCGAGCAGCTTGATGTTCGCGGCGGACGCCAGGAAGGTGATCAGCGCCGCCTCGCGGGACGCCGGGTCGGCCATCGCCCCGGCCAAGCTGCCGCCGATGGTTCCAAGCAGCGCCAGACCGGCGAGCGCGGTGATGAAGGTTGCGGGAAACGCCATGAAGACGGCGGCCAGCGTCACCCCGAACACCCCGACGAGCACGTAGAAGACGCCCGCGGCGATCCCGGCGATCCAGCGCTTGGACGGGTCCTCGTGCGCCTCCTTGCCGGTCGCGATGGCGGCGGTGATGGCGGCGATGTTGAAGGCGTGGGAGCCGAACGGGGCCATGAGCAGCGAGCCGAGGCCGGTCACCGTCACGATGGGGTTGGCGCTCGTCTTGAAGCCGTCGTTCCGCAGGACCAGCATCCCCGGCATGTACTGGCCGGACAGCGTGATCAGGAACAGCGGCAGAGCGACCGACAGCAAGGCGTTCAGCGAGAAGTCCGGCGCGGTGAAGACCGGGGCGGCGAACTCCAGCGACAGCCCAGACAGATCGACGCGGCCCTGCGTCAGCAGGAAGGCGAGCCCGAGAATCAGGATGCCGACCACGGCGTAGCGGGCGGAGAACCGCTTCAGCGCGACATAGGCGACGATCAGCAGCCCGACCAGCAGCGGATCGACGCTGGCCCCGCCGAACGCCCCGATGCCGAAGGGGAGCAGGATGCCGGCGAGAAGGCCGGAGGCGATGCCGGGCGGGATCAGCCGGATGACCTTATCGAAGCAGCCCGACAGGCCGAGCGCGACGAAGGCCGCCGCCGAAATCATGTAGGCGCCGACCGCCTCGGCGTAGGGCGTCGTCGCCAGCGCGGTGACGAGGAACGCCGCGGCCGGGGTGGACCAGGCGGTGATGATCGGCTCGCGATGGCGCCAGCTCAGGAACAGGCCGGTCAACCCGACGCCGATGGAGACCGACCAGACCCAGGAGGCGGTGAGGTCGGGGCTGAGGCCCGCGACCTTCGCCGCCTGGAAGACCAGGATGAAGGTGCCGCCGTAATTGACGATGACGGAGATCAGGCCCGCCACGACGGGGTGGGTGAGGTCGTTGAGGCGGATGGGAGCGGAATTGGGTGGCATGGTTGCGCGGGACCTCCGGACGGTTCGAGCCGCAAGGGCGATGAGCGGCCTTGACAACTACCCGACCAATGGCCTGATGTGCCCATCCGCTTTATCGAAGAAGGCCAGACCAATTGTTCCGGCATTCCCAGCTTGAGTCCGTGAAGGCGTGGATCGCCAACCCCGCCCATGCGGCCATGCCGCTCCACGCGCGGATTCAGCGAGCCGTCCGGCAATTGATCGTCGACGGCGCGCTTGGGCCGGGCAAGCCGCTGCCCGCCTCGCGCGCTCTCGCCATGTCGCTGGGGGTGTCCCGCGACACGATCGAGGCGGCCTACGCCCAGCTTCACGCCGAAGGCTTCATCGACCGGCGCGTCGGCAGCGGCAGCTTCGTCGCGGAGATCACCGAGTTCACCCCCGGCCGCCGCCGGCCCCGGCGCGACACGCTCCCGAGCGATCAGGCGCCCGCTCTCAGCCGGCGCGGGGCCGCCGTGTTCGAGGGGGGCGGCGTGCGCGAGATGCCGGTGCCACGGCCCTTCGCCCATGGCGTTCCGGAAACCCGGACCTTTCCGCTCGCGCTCTGGGAACGGCTGGAACGGCAGGTGCGCAAGGAGGTTGGCGCGCAAAGCCTGTTTCACGGCGATCCACAGGGGACCGAGCCGCTTCGCCGCGCCATCGCCGACTATGTGAACCTCGAACGCGGCGCGCGCGCCACCGCCGACCGTGTCCTGGTGCTGACCAGCTCGCAGCAGGCGATGTCGCTCTGCGCGACCCTGCTGTTCGACCCCGGTGACGGGATTTTCCTGGAGGACCCGGCCTATTACGGGGCGCGCAAGGCGTTCGAGGCGGCGGGGCTGGACTGCGTTCCGGTCCGCGTCGACCGGCAGGGCGTCGTCGTCGATCACATCCTGGCCGAGCCGCAGCGGGCGAAGGCGGTGTTCCTGACGCCGTCCCACCAGTTTCCGACCGGCGCGACGCTGGCGCTGGACCGCCGTCTGGCCTTGATCGAGTGGGCGGCCCGGCATCAGGCCTGGATCATCGAGGACGACTACGACAGCGAGTTCCGCTACGCGGGCAAGCCGACGGCCTGCGTGCAGGGGCTCGATCCCCATGGCCGCACCATCTACATCGGCACCTTCACCAAATCGCTCTTTCCCGGATTGCGGATCGGCTACGCCGTGCTGCCGCCGTCGCTCGTGAAGCCGATGACGGTGGCACGCACCCTGCTGGACGGCCACACGGCGCCGATGGCGCAGCTCACGCTGGCCCGCTTCATGGAAGGCGGGCATTTCGGGGCGCATGTCCGGACGATGCGCGGCGTCTACGCCGAGCGCCTCGACGCGCTGGCGGGTCTCGTCCGCAAACACCTGTCGGATTTCGTCGAGCCGCAGGTGCCCATCGGCGGGTTGCAGATGCCCTGTCTGCTGACCGGCGACCTGACGGAGCGCGCCGCCGTCGACGCGGCGCGGCGGGCCGGGATCGAACTGCTCGGCCTGTCGGCGCTGCACGCCGCCTGCGACGGCAAGGCCGGCTTTCTGATGGGCTTCGCGGCCTACACGCCGTTCGAGATCGAGACCGCGGTCAGAAAGCTGGAGAGGGCGCTTCGCATGGCGGCGACGCCGTAAAGTCGGCGGGCCTCCGGAACAAGGAGAATTGGTCTGGACCATTGCCGAAAAATGGCTGGGCACAGCGAGCCATTCGTCTGGTATCCGAGAACCGACCAATCCACGACGTTCCCGGCGCGGGAGCGGGAGGCGACCCATGCACAAAACGGCACTGGCGATCCGGCACGTCCATTTCGAGGACCTTGGCATCTTCGGCGCGGTGCTGTCGGAGGCCGGCTATTCGGTCCGCTATCATGATCTCGACATGGCGCCTTTTGCGCTGCTCGATCCGCTGGAGCCGGATTTGCTGATCGTCCTTGGTGGTCCCGTCGGGGTCTATGACAGCGACGCCTATCCGTATCTCGCCGAGGAATCGACGCTCCTGGCGGCAAGGCTGGCCGCGGGGCGCCCGACGCTCGGCATCTGCCTCGGGGCGCAGCAGATCGCCAAGGCGCTCGGCGCTGCGGTGCATCCCATGGGCCACAAGGAAATCGGCTTCGGCCCGCTCACTTTGACCGATGCCGGACGGGCCGGACCGCTTCGCCATCTGGAGGGCGTTCCGGTGCTCCACTGGCACGGGGACGCCTTCCAGATCCCCGCCGGAGCGGAGAGGCTGGCGGCGACGCCGCTCTGCGCAACCCAGGGGTTTTCGGTTGGCCGCCACACGCTGGCCCTGCAATTCCATCCGGAGGTCGATGTGGCCGCCGGCATCGAGCGATGGCTGACCGGCCATGCCGCCGAACTGGCCGGGGCCGGCATCGACCCGCGCGTGCTGCGCGGTCAAGCGGCGGGGATCGGCCCGGAATTGCGTGAGGCCGGGCAAAGGATGCTGGCCGAGTGGCTTCAGGCCGTGCCCTGATTCCTCTGCGGTGAGGCGGGGTGGGATGTTCACCGATCTGCACGACGCTGCCGATCTGTGGCACAGTCCGCTCCAACGAGCCGCCTCACAGGGAACCTGAATGAACGACGCAGCAAGGAACATGCTGATCGATGGCATGGAGCGTTGGAGTGCCTTCATCGAAGCGAACGCCTCCTGGGCGGAGGTGATCTTCTTCCTGTGCGCGTTCGCGGAGTCCCTGGCTTTCGTCGGGTTCGTGGTGCCGGGCGTGGTGCTGATCGCCGCGGGAGGCGCGCTGGTCGCCTCCGGCGCCCTCGGCTTCTGGCAGGTCTACGTCGCCCTCGCGCTGGGCGCGGTGCTGGGCGACGCCGTGTCCTATTGGCTCGGCCGGGTGTTCGGCGATCGGGTCCCGGTGGTCTGGCCGTTCCGTCAGCGGCCGGAGCTGCTGGAGCGGGGCAGCCGCTTCTTCCTGCGCCACGGCGGCAAGAGCGTCTTCTTTGCCCGCTTCCTCGGTCCGCTGCGGCCGGTGGTGCCGATCACCGCCGGGATGATGGCGATGCCGCACCACAGCTTCCAGACCGCCAACCTGCTGTCCGCGGTGATCTGGGTGCCTTTGATGATGGCGCCCGGCATCGCCATCGCGAAGGGGGTCGGCATCGACGAACTTTTGTCCGGCGCCCCGGCCCCGCCGGCCGTCACCCGGAACGGAGGCGACACGCCCTGCGTGCCGGCGCCGCCGATTTCCGGCGAGCCGTCACGGTGCTGACCGCCCTCAGGCGCATTTGGAATAGCCGCAGTTCAGGCAGCTGTCGCAGCCTTCCTGCCGGATCAGGCCGGGCTGGCCGCATTTCGGGCATTGCCGGAGATTGGCCGACTCGGTTCCGATGACCACCGGTGCGGAACCGGGGGCGGCGTCGGCGGACGGGGGTGCGGTCAGTGCCCCGTTGGCGGCCCCGTCGTCCGGCAGCATGCCGATGGCCTTGAGGTGCCGTTCGATCACGTCACCGATGGCCGCCAGAAGGGATGGGACGTAGCGGCCCTGCATCCAGGCGCCCCCGCGCGGGTCGAAGACCGCCTTCAATTCCTCCACCACGAAGCCGACCTCGCCGCCGCGTCGGAAGACCGCGGAGATCATTCGCGTCAGCGCCACGGTCCAGGCGTAATGCTCCATGTTCTTGGAGTTGATGAAGACCTCGAAGGGCCGGCGGCGCCCGTTCTCCACGATGTCGTTGATGGTGATGTACATGGCGTGGTCGCTGTCCGGCCAGCGCACCTTGTAGGTTTCGCCCGGCAGGGTCTCCGGACGATCGGGCGGCTTGGCCATCGGAACGGGAGGCGATGCCGTGCCCTCCTTCTTCACCGACAGGACGGAGCCGGTGACCGCGTTCGGGCGGTAGGTGGTGCAGCCCTTGCAGCCCAGCTCGTAGGCCTGCCAATAGACGTCCTTGAAGGCGTCGAAGGGCAGGTCCTCCGGACAGTTGATGGTCTTGGAGATGGAGCTGTCCACATGGCGCTGGGCCGCCGCCTGCATCACCACATGCTCCGCCGGGGTCAGCGACTGCGCGTCCACGAACCAGTCGGGCAGGGGGGCCTCGTCCCCGAACCGCGCACGGAACAGGCGGTGGGCGTGGTCGCTCACCTCCTCCGTCCGGCGGGTGCCGTCGGGCATCAGGACGGTGCGCTCGTAGCTGTAGGAGAAGACCGGCTCGATCCCCGACGACACGTTGTCGGCGAACAGCGAGATCGTTCCGGTCGGCGCGATGGAGGTCAGAAGCGCGTTGCGGATGCCATGCTCCGCGATCAGGGCGCGCACGTCCTCGTCCAGCCCGCGCACCATCGGGGCGTTCGGATAGGCGTCGCGGTCGTAGAGCGGGAAGGCGCCCTTCTCCGCGGCGAGCAGGGCGGAGGCCCGGTAGGCCTCGTTGCGGATGATCCTCAGCCAGGACTCGGTCAGCGCCACCGCCGCCTCGCCGCCGTAGCGCGTGCGGCAGAGGATCAGCGCGTCGGCCAGCCCGGTGACGCCCAGCCCGATGCGGCGCTTGGCGTGGGCTTCCCGCGCCTGTGCCTCCAGCGGGAAGCGCGAGGCGTCGACCACATTGTCCATCATCCGCACGGCGAGCGCCGTCAGCTCCTTCAGCCGGTCGGTGTCGAGCCGGGCCGTCTCCTCGAACGGGTCGATCACCAGGGCGGCGAGGTTGATCGAGCCGAGCAGGCAGGCCCCGTAGGGGGGCAGCGGCTGCTCCCCGCATGGGTTGGTGGCGGCGATGGATTCGCAATAATTCAGGTTGTTCTGCCCGTTCACCCGGTCGATGAAGATGACGCCCGGCTCCGCATAGGCGTAGGTGGCCTGCATGATGCGGTCCCACAGGCCGCGGGCCCGCACCTCGCGGTGGACCTGCCCATCGAAGACCAGCGGCCAGGGCCGGTCCTCGCGCACGGCGTCCATGAAGGCGTCGGTGACCAGGACCGACAGGTTGAACATGCGCAGCCGGCCCGGCTCGCGCTTGGCGTCGATGAAGTCCTCGATGTCGGGGTGATCGCAGCGCAGGGTCGCCATCATCGCGCCGCGCCGGGCGCCTGCCGACATGATGGTGCGGCACATGCTGTCCCACACGTCCATGAAGGACAGCGGGCCGGAGGCGTCGGCGCCCACACCCTTTACGAAGGCCCCCCTGGGCCGCAGGGTGGAGAAGTCGTAGCCGATGCCGCCGCCCTGCTGCATGGTCAGCGCCGCTTCGCGCAGATGGGCGAAGATGGCGCCGAGATCGTCCTCCACCGTCCCCATGACGAAGCAGTTGAACAGAGTCACCGCCCGCCCGGTGCCGGCCCCGGCCAGGATGCGCCCGGCGGGCAGGAACTCGAAGCGGGACAGTGCCCGTTCGAAGCGCGGCGCCCAGACCTGCGGGTCGGCCTCCGGCGCGGCGAGCGCCGTGGCGACGCGGCGCCAGGTGTCGGCGACGGTCTGGTCGATGGGATCGCCCGCGGCGGACTTGAAGCGGTACTTCATGTCCCAGATCCGCTGGGAAATGGTGGCGATCCCCGTCATACGTCCTCCCCTGCGCGGGCGGCCGGTCCATGGCGCCGGCCCGCCGACAGCCATGTCCGAAGAGTAGGTGCCACCCTCCCGGGGGTCAACCCAGCCGTTCTTCTTGCGTTCCGGCTGTCAGTTGCTGATGCGGTCCCGTTGATCCGGCATGGCCTTGAGCGTCGCCAGGATATGGCCGCTGTCGGCGCCGGACCCGCACAGGCCGAGAGCGGTCTCGCCGAAGTCCACGAGGCTGTGGTGGCGCGGGGCCGGCGCCCGCTCCAGCGGCACCAGCCACGCCGCGTGCCCGCGCGCGGTCAGGGCGTCGAAGTAGCCGCGCTGGGTGTCGAACGGGATGTTGGTCTCGCGCGGGTCGCCGATGACGAAGACGCGGCGTCCAGGATCGGGCGGGATGCGGTCGAGCGATGCGGCGGGGTCGAACCAGCCCTGCGGGCGGGCCAGCAGCGTCCGCAGCCCGCGCGCCTCCAGATAGGCGCGGTAGGCCGGCGCGCCGGAGGAGATCACCGCGCAGCGCAGATCATGGCGGCGGGCCAGGAACTCCGCGGTCAGCGTTCCGCCGGCGCTGTGCCCGCCCAGCGCCCATTCCGTCACGCCGTAGCGGGCCTTCAGGACGTCGAGCAGCGCGTTCATCAGGGCCGCCTCGCGCGGCGTGTGGCGCGTCGTCCAGAAGCGGCCGGAACTGCCATAGGCGCCGGGCCGGGCGAGGAACAGGAAGGGGATGCCGAACCGCTCCGCCAGGGCGCGTTCCTGGTCGATCATGGCGGCGACGCCCAGCCCCTCCTGGTGGCCGACGGAGGTCGGCTTGGTCCCCATGATGTCGCCGTGCATCCAGGCCGCGGCAATCGGGTTGGGGCCGGGGGCGGGGCGCAGGCCCGCCGCGTAGTAGCGCAGGCATTCCCCGCGCCCGTCCACCTCGACCCAGGCGGCGGTGTCCTGGGCCTCCAGCGCGGCGCAGGCCTTGCGGGTGATGGTGACGCCCCCGGTCACCGCGGCGTTGGAGAAGCGTTCGCCGCTCGGCTGCGACTGGGCGTGGGCGTCCGTCGCCACCACTGTCGCCACCACCGTCGACATCGCCAGCACAAGACCGGCGAGGAAGGCGAAGGCCGCGCCCCGGCGCATCAGGAGGCGGTTTCGCTCACCGCGGCGGTGGCTGGTTCCGCCGCCTTCGGCCGCACGGTCGCCGGCCCGCCGGCGGCGACGACCAGCCGGTCGGTGGCCGCCTCCAGCCGCTCCTCCAGCTCCTGCATGGCCTTGGCGCGGCCCAGGCCCGCTGGGATGGGGGGCAGGAATTCCACGATGATGGTGCCCGGCCGCTTGATGAAGCTGTTGCGCGCCCAGTAGAGACCGGCGTTCAGCGCCATCGGCACGATGGGGATTTTGAGATGGTCGTAGAGCACGCCGACGCCGATCCGGTAGGGTCGGTAGGCGCCGACGGCGACCCGCGTCCCCTGCGGGAAGATCACGATGGGCCGCCCCTCGTCCCGCACCGGGCGGGCGTTCCGGACCATCGAGGCGACGGCGCGGCCCTTGGCGCCGCGGTCGACGGCGATCATCCGGGATCTGGCGGCGTACCAGCCCCAGATGGGAATCCACAGAAGCTCGCGCTTCAGGATGATCGCCGGGTCGTTGACGAGGAAGTGCAGCTTCATCGTCTCCCAGGCCGACTGGTGCTTGGCGGCCAGGAGGAAGGACCCGCTCTGGGGGACGTGCTCCCGCCCGCGCACCTCGTAACGGATGCCGACGAGCGTGCGCTCCAGCCACGAGACGGTGCCGAAATACCATGTGATCACGCGGATCATGCTGCGGCGCGGCAGCAGCAGCGACCACAGGATGCCGACGCAGATGACCGCCGTCCACACATAGAAGGCGACGTTGAAGGCGAGGGAACGCAGGAAGATCATGGCCGGGAACTTGTCAGGATTCGATCAGCTTCTCAAGCGTGTAGCGAAGGCGCGTCACAATGTACTTGTTGTACTCGGTCATCAGCAGATTCGCCGTGCCCGGCCACAGCCACCAGTCGTTGAGATGCACGTTGGGGGAGGCGACGGGGTGGGGCACCACCTCGACCTCCGGGATCACCATGCGGAACTCCAGAAGGCTGCGCATCATGTGGTAATTGGCGGTGACCAGCCGCATCGAGCCGTAGCCCTGCGCGCGCAGCCAGTCCGCCGTCTCGTAGGCGTTGCCGATCGTGCTGTCCGCCGAATAGCCGAGCGTGATGCAGCATTCCATCTCGCCGGGGAACTGGCGCGAGCGCTTCAGCAACTCCTGCACCTCCAGCCCCTCGTAGACGCCGGAGACGAACAGCCGGTGCGCCCGCCCGTCGGCCAGCAGCTCCAGCCCGGTGCTCAGCCGCCCGCTGCCGCCGGTCAGCACGACGATGGCGTCGGTGTTGCGGGTGGCCTCGGCGCTGCCGGGCGGCGGCGGGGTGCGGGGAATCGACGCGGCGAACCAGAACAGCCCGCCGAGCCACGCCAGCCCGCCCAGCATCGCCAGAAGCAGCAGCCGTCGCAAAGCCCGCAGGACCCGGGCGCGCCGCGAGTGGGCCATCCCTCAGCCTCCGGACGGACGGATCGGGAGGACGGTCACGGCATCGACTCCAGCGTGCGCAGCACCGTCCAGCGCGCGGTCAGCGCCGCCAGCAGGCAGGCGGCCAGCGGCACGGCGGCCAGCGCGGCGACGGCCCACCAGGGCGAGGTGGCAAGGTCGGGCAGCAGGCTGGCGTGAAGCCCGGCGGCGGCGTGGCCGATCCCGCCCAGCGTGCCGGCGGCCAGCAGCAGCCCGGTCATCCCGCCGCGCAGGGTCAGGCCGATGACGTGCGATTCGAACTGCCGCGCCACATAGCGGTCGGTGGCCCCCATCAGGTGCAGCAGCTCCACCACATGGCGGTGGATGGCGAGTCCGGAGCGCACGGCGAAGACCACCGCCATCACGCCCGCCCCGCCGATCAGCGCCACGATGCCCAGCGCCGCCAGATGCATCGCCCCGGCGAAGCGGCGCAGGTCGGCCAGCCACACCGCGTGGTCATCCAGCGTGGCGCCGGGGGCGGCGGAGGTCAGGCGCACGGACAGCGCCGCCGTGTCCACCGGCCCGTTGGTCATCACGTCGATCAGCCGCGGCATCGGCAGCAGCGGGTCGGCGGCCTCCTTGCCCAGCCAGGGTTCGAGCAGCCGGCCGACGTCGCCGCTGGACAGGACGCTGGCGGTCGCGATGCCAGGGGTGGCGCGCAGGACGGTCAGCGCGGCCTCCGTCCGCTCCTCCAGCGGGGCGGCCTGGGCGCTGTCGGGCAGCGGCATGATCTGCACGGTCAGCCCACCGGCCAGACCGCTGTCCCAGCGCCGGGTCATGTCGGAGACGAGCAGGGCCCCGGCCAGCGCCAGCGCCGCCAGATAGACCATCAGCGCGGTCAGCCACATGAGGAAGCGCGAGGTCGGGTCCTTCGCCAGCGGCAGATCGGAATTTCGGCGGGTCAGCGGCGGCAGGGCCATGGCGTGTCTCCTTCCCTCCGCGTCAGGCCCAGCGCGAGGCGTGCGCCGGCAGGACGTGCAGGCGCCCGTTCTCCAGCATCAGCCGCGGGTGCTCGAAGCGGCGGATCAGCGCCTCGTTGTGCGAGGCGATGACCACGGTGGTGCCCAGCTTGTGAAGCTCCTCGAACAGGTAGAGCAGGCGCATGCCGATGCCGTCGTCCACGTTGCCGGTCGGCTCGTCGGCCAGCAGCAGGCGCGGGCGGTTGATGACCGCGCGGGCGATGGCGACGCGCTGCTGCTGCCCGCCCGACAGGGTGGAGGGCAGGGAGTTCAGATGGTTGCCCAGCCCCACCCAGCGCAGGATTTCCGTGCAGTGCTCCACCACGTCGGACTCGCGCGCGCCGCCCATGCGCAGCGGCAGCGCCACGTTGTCGAGCGCCGAGAGATGGTCGAGCAGGGCGAAATCCTGGAACACCACGCCGATCTGGCGGCGCAGCGCCGGCAGGTCGGTGCGCTTGACCCGCGCCATGTCCTTGCCGAACAGGGTGACCAGCCCGCGCGACGGGCGGAGCGCCAGATACATCAGCTTGAGCAGCGACGACTTGCCGGCCCCGCTCGCCCCCGTCATGAAGTGGAACGAGCCGGGTGGCAGGGTGAAGCTGATGTCGCGCAGCACCTCCGGTCCGGTGCCATAGCGCAGTCCCACATTCTCGAAACGGATCACGGTCCCACCAAAGGCGCAACGGAAGGCCCCGGCGGCGTCCCGCCGGGTGCGCGGATGGACAATGCACCGGCAGGGGCCGGCGCGTCCACCGCTGTCCGCCCCGCGGCCCCGAACATTGTCTTCGTCAGCCGGGCCATCCTCGTCCGGCTGGGGACGGCCGCGCGCGGCGCCCGTGCGTTCCTTGCTTCACACCTCACGACTACCTATAAGGACAGTCTGCAAATTCGGTGACAACGATCGGCATCTATGATCATCACCTGTCCGGCCTGCGACACACGGTACACTCTTGCCGATTCGGCGGTCGGTCCGCAGGGCCGGAAGGTGCGTTGCGCCCAATGCGGCCACATGTGGTGGCAGTTGCCGCAGGACGATCCCGTCTTCCATCCCGACGCGGTGACCGAGTTCCACCCGGTCCCGCCGCCCTCCACCAAGACGCCGTCCTCCAAGACGAAGGCGGCTGCCAAGCCTGTGGCCGACCCCGGGGCGCGGCGCCGGGCGCTGGTCGGTTGGGGGGCCTTCGTGGCGGTGTTGCTGGCCATCGGTGCTGCCGGTTATTTCGGCCGCGCCACCGTGGTGCGGCTGTGGCCTCCGGCCGCGCTGTTCTACGAGACGGTCGGCCTGCCGGTGGAGCCGCCGGGCACCGGCCTGCAGCTTCAGAACGTCCGCTCGGAACAGAAGGCCGAGGACGGCAAGGCCGCTTTGCTGGTGGAGGGGCAGATCGTCAACGTCTCCGAGACGCTGCGCACGGTGCCGGCGCTGCGGGTCACCGCGCTGGGCGCCGACCGCCAGCCGTTGCGGAACTGGACCGTCGAGCCGGTGCCGCCGCAGATCCTTCCCGGTGAGATCGCCACCTTCCGCGATATCCAGGCGGACGCCGCCGGGGTGCTGGAGGTCATGATCACCTTCGACGGCGGTCGCTGAGGCTGGCGCTGACCGCAGTTCCGTTATGGCGCGTAGCCCCGGATGATCAGGGAGACCGCGCCGTCGACGATCCGGGTCAGTTGCTCCTCGGTCGGGCGTTCGGACAGGCACAGCATGAAGCGCAGATGCGTGTGCGACTTGACGAGTCCGACGAACTGCTCCGCCGCCAACTGCGGGTCGGGGATGCGCAGCAGGCCGCGGCGGTCGAGGTCGGTCATGAAGGCGCTGATGTGCTCCATGGTGCGGGCCGGGCCCGCCTCGTAGAAGGCGCTCGCCAGTTCGGGGAAGCGGTGCGCCTCGCCGACGACCACGCGGTAGCCGGCCAGCGCCTGCGGCGACAGGATCAGCGTGACGAAATGGCGGGCAATCAGGCGCAGCCCGTCGGCCATGTCGAGCGCGCGCGCCTCCTCGCAGACGGCGGCCATCGCCTGCCCCTTGCATTCGCGGGCGACCATGACGCGGAACAGCTCGTCCTTGCTGCCGAAATGGGCGTAGAGCGTCGCCTTGGACACGTTGGCCGTCTTGGCGATGGCGTCCATGCTGACGGCGCCGTAGCCATGGTCCAGGAACAGCTTTCCGGCGGCCTCCAGGATCTGCGCGGGCTTCGATCCTGCCTCCGGGGTGGGGGCGACCAGCGTGCTCATGCGTTCCTCGTGTCCTGAAACCGGGTGTCCTGAAACCGGCCCTGCGTCCTGTTCTACCACGGTGCCGACGGTGCTTGCGGGACTTCCTGCACCGAGTCCCCGCTGCCGTAACGCGTTCCGCATTCAACCACAATCCCAAACGTTAAAACTAGACCGTTCAGTTCACTCTTGACAACAGGTAGGCCCACGATCATCTTTTCGCAAGACTAAACTGAACGGTTCAGTTTCGGCGGGACGGCGGCAAGCCGGACCGCGCCGGGCAAAGAACCGAAACGGGTGGGCTGGATTACGATGGTCAAGGCCGTGCGGAAGATCGTTCTGTCGGGTGTGGCGGTGGCGGCGCTGGCCGGTGGCGGCTACGCCGGCTGGGAGTGGTGGACCGAGGGTCGCTTCTTCGAGTCGACCGACAACGCCTATGTCCACAGCGACATCACGGTGGTGAGTCCCAAGGTCTCCGCCTATGTGCGGGACGTCCGGGTGGCGGAGAACCAGCAGGTCGCCGCAGGCGACGTGCTCGCGGTGCTGGACGACCAGGACTTCCGCGCCAAGGTCGCGGAGGCCGAGGCCAACGTCGCCGCGCAGAAGGCGGCGCTCGGCACCATCGACAGCAAGCTGCAGCTCCAGAAGGCGATCATCGATCAGGCCGCCGCCTCGGTCTCCAGCGCCGAGGCCGAGCAGCGCCGCGCCCAGCAGGATTTCGACCGCACCCGCGCGCTGGCCAGCGACAGCTGGGCCAGCCGCCAGAAGTTCGAGACGGCGGACGCCGACCTGCGCAAGGCGACGGCGGAGACCGCCCGCAGCCGCGCCGCGCTGGTCGCGGAACAGGATCAGGTCGGCGTGCTGAACGCCAGCCGCAGCGAGACCGACGCCCGCCTGCGTCAGGCGGAGGCCGCCCTGCAGACCGCGCGCAACGATCTGAACAACACGGTCATCCGCGCCCCGGTGGACGGGGTGGTCGGCAACCGCGGCGTCCAGGTCGGCCAGTACGCGCGTCCGGGCGTGCAGCTTCTCTCGCTGGTGCCGCTGCCCGACGTCTATGTGGTCGCCAACTTCAAGGAGACGCAGCTCGCCCGCATGCGTCCCGGCCAGCCGGTGACGGTTGAGGTCGACGCCTATCCGGACAAGCATCTGCTCGGCCGGGTGGAGAGCTTCGCCCCGGCGTCGGGCTCGCAGTTCAGCCTGCTGCCGCCGGAGAACGCGACCGGCAACTTCACCAAGATCGTCCAGCGCGTGCCCGTGCGCATCGCCCTGCCGCGCGACAGCGTGCTGTCCGGCCTGCTGCGCCCCGGCCTGTCGGTGGTCGCCGAGGTGGACACCCGCGGCGCCGAGGAGCAGCCGCACGACAGGGGCACCGTCATGGGCGCGCTGGTCCCCGGCCGGACGGTCGCGTCGAAGTAACCACGCCAACACCCGTTTTTCGTTTCAATCTCTTTCGTCCTGGAGAGGGCGACCATGACCGCCATCACCAACGACGACACGCCCACCGCCAGCACCGCCAATCCCCCGGCGGACGCGGGCGGCGAGACCGCCGCGTCCCGGCTCCAAACTCCCCCGCCCCCTGCGGGCCGGGACGCGGCGGCTCCTTCCCCTTCCAGTGCCGGGTCCAGCGCCGGGCCGCGCCCGGTGAGCACGCGCGACTGGCTGGGCTTCCTGTCCATGGTCGTCGGCATGTTCATGGCGATCCTGGACATCCAGATCGTCTCCAGCTCCCTGTCGGAGATCCAGGCGGGCCTCGCGGCCAGCGCCGACGAGATCTCGTGGGTGCAGACCTCCTACCTCATCGCCGAGGTGGTGATGATCCCGCTGTCCGGCATGCTGGCGCGGATTCTCTCCACCCGCGTGCTGTTCACCATCGCCGCCGCCGGCTTCACCCTGACCAGCGTCGCCTGCGCCTTCACCTCCAGCATCGAATCGATGATCGTGTGGCGGGCGCTCCAGGGCTTCATCGGCGGCGCGATGATCCCGACCGTCTTCGCCACCAGCTTCTCCCTGTTCCCGCCGGAGAAGCGGGCCGGCGTGTCGGTGATGATCGGTCTGGTCGCCACCATGGCGCCGACGCTGGGCCCGACTCTCGGCGGCTGGCTGACCCAGAGCTTCTCCTGGCACTGGCTGTTCCTGGCCAACGTCCTGCCGGGCATCGCCGTGACCTCGCTGGTGTGGACGCTGGTCGACGTGGACAAGCCCAACCCGGCGCTGCGCAAGGGCTTCGACTTCATCGGGCTGGGGCTGATGGCCGCCTTCCTCGGCAGCCTGGAGTTCGTGGTCGAGGAAGGCCCGCGCCAGGACTGGTTCCAGGACGAGTATGTGGCGATCTTCGCCGTGGTCGCCGCGGTGTCCGCCGTCGGCTTCTTCTGGCGGGTCCTGACCTACGGCAACCCGATCGTCGAGCTGCGCGCCTTCCTGGACCGCAACTTCGCCATCGGCTCGCTCTACAGCTTCATCATCGGCATCGGACTCTACGGGGCGGTCTATCTGCAGCCGCTGTTCCTGGCGCGGGTGCGCGGGCTGAACAGTTTGCAGATCGGCACGATCATGTTCGTGACCGGCGCCTTCCAGTTCCTGTCCGCGCCGATCGCCGGCGCGCTGTCGAAGAAGCTCGACCTGCGGGTGATGCTGGCGATGGGGCTGTGCCTGTTCGGCACGGGCGTCTGGCTGAACGCCCACCTGACCAACCAGTCCGGCTTCTGGGAGCTGTTCCTGCCGCAGGCGGTGCGTGGCCTGTCCCTGATGCTCTGCTTCATCCCGGTGAACACCATCGCGCTCGGTACGCTTCCGCCGGAGCAGCTCAAGAACGCGTCAGGCCTCTACAACCTGATGCGCAACCTGGGCGGCGCCATCGGTCTGGCGGCGATCAACACCGTGCTGCTGGAGCGGGCCTCCCTGCACATGAACCGGCTGGGCGACAACCTGAACCTCGCCCGCCCGCTGGTGCAGGAGACGCTGGACGGGCTGGCGACCAAGTTCGACGGGCTGGTCGCCGACCCGCAGGCCGCCGCCATGAAGACGCTGGCCCGCATGGTGGAGCGCGAGGCGATGGTGCTCACCTTCAACGACTGCCTGCTGCTGATGGCCGGGGTGTTCTTCGCCGGGCTCCTGCTGATGCCGCTGGTGCGGCGTCCGGGGGGCAAACCGGCGGCGGCGGATCACTGATCGGGGTGACACCGTCTTCGCGCCGGTGAAGCGTCCCGGTGACCGGCGCCCGTCTTCGTGCTATAGGGCAGGCCGTCGCGTCGAAGGGTCTTTCCGCCGTCATGAGCAAGCGCCAATACACCCGCGCCGAGGTCAAGGAACTGCTGTCCGCGCTGGAGCGCCAGTGCCGGGAGGCGTCGAAGCTCGCCCAACTGGCCGAGCATGAGGCGAGCAAGCACAGCTTCGGCGCCTACCGCGAATTCCGCGACAAGGTGGGCGAGTTCCAGGCGCTGGTCATCCTGATCGAGCAGCGGCTGCGCAACCTCGTGGACACCCGCTCCGACGACCTGCGCGACCAGTTCGAGCGGCTGGACACGGTGATGCTGGCCCTTCTGGTTCGGGCCAGCATGCGCTTCTTCTTCGTGCTGTCGGCCAACCCGATCCTGCCGATGGGCGCCCGCGAGATCTTCGTGGCGGAGCTGCGCAGCCTGCACGACGCCCACGAGAAGCTGAAGCGCCCCAACTACGCCGGCAAGCTGGGCCAGGACCTGGAGCGCGATCTGGAGACCGCCTCCCTGATCCTGGAGGAGATCATCGACAAGGCGCCGAGCCTGCTCAACTTCCGCGGCGGCGCGGCGTAACCGGACTCAGCGCTGGATCAGCGCGCTTTCCTTGCCGGACAGCACGAACACCTTGGCGTAGCTCTTGAGAAGCGCGTCGATCAGGGCGTTGACCTTCGGGCTGGACATGGCGCGCGGCTTGGCCGGATCGACGTGGAGGACGCAGCTGTCCTTGACGTCGTTGAAGGCGGCCAGGGCGTGGATGCGATCGGGCCGGAACTCGTCGGGGAAGTTCTCGTCCATCAGCCAGAAGCACTGGAAGTTCCGGCAGGACTGCGGACGCTCCTCATAGACGGTGCAGCCCTTGCCCTGGTCGCAGGACACGCACCACTTGGCCGAAGGCTTCTTCAGTTCGGGCACGCCCATCAGCTTGCAGCACAGCGTGCATTCTCCGCAGTTGCGGTCGGCCATAACGCAGAATCCCGATCTGTCCCGGTGAAAGAGCGCGGACACTCGCACAAAGGGCGGTGCCGGGGAAAGTGTCCGTTCGATGGGGCCGGATTGGGAGACGCGGGGCCTTACGCCAGGCTGGGGAGGGCCAGCGGTTCCTCCGCCTCGCGGAGCAGCAGCGCCTCGATGGCGTCGGCGGGGGCCGGTCGGGCGTAGAGGTAGCCCTGCGCGTACTTGCACATGATATCGCGCAGGAACTCCGACTCCATCTCGGTCTCCACGCCTTCGGCCACCGCGTCCATGCCCAGGATGGCGGCCAGCGTGGCGATCACCTGCACGATGGCCGCGTTGCCCTCGCCCGACGAGATGGCCTGGACGAAGCTGCGGTCGATCTTCAGCGTGTCCGCCGGGAACTTGTGCAGGTAGGACAACGACGAATAGCCGGTGCCGAAATCGTCGATGGACAGGCGCACGTCCATGTCGCGGATGCCCTGCATCAGCACCCGGCACTTGGCGGGGTCCTTCATCAGCAGGCTTTCCGTGATCTCCAGCTTCAGGCTGGAGGGCGGGACCCGGCTTTCCTGGAGAACCTCGCTGACCAGCCCGATCAGGTCGTCGTCGCTGAACTGGCGGGAGGAGACGTTCACGCTCATGAACAGTGGGGTGGAGCGCGGGAAGCGGGCCTGCCATTGGCCGAGCTGGCGCGCCGCCACGCGCAACGCCCAGCGGCCCATCGGGACGATCAGGCCCGACTCCTCGGCCAACGGGATGAACTCGCCCGGCGGGACCAGCCCGCGCTCGGGATGCTTCCAGCGCATCAGCGCCTCGAACCCGGCGATCTGGCCCGAG
This sequence comes from Azospirillum baldaniorum, assembly GCF_003119195.2. Classification (NCBI taxonomy): domain Bacteria; kingdom Pseudomonadati; phylum Pseudomonadota; class Alphaproteobacteria; order Rhodospirillales; family Azospirillaceae; genus Azospirillum; species Azospirillum baldaniorum. The sequence continues at coordinate 1,538,858 of NZ_CP022254.1, forward strand.
GAGAGGGCGACGATCGGCTGGTAGTAGAGGACGAGCTGATCCTGCTCCAAAGCCATGCGCAGGTCGGTTTCCGTGCGCATCTGGGCCATCGCCTGACGGCGCAGGTTGCTGTCGAAGACGTCGATGCGCGCTCGCCCGCCCGACTTGGCGCGGTACATGGCGAGGCTGGCGTCGCGCAGCATCTCCTCCGCCCGGTCGTAGCCGGAGACGCTGAGGGCGATGCCGATGGAGGCGGACAGCACCAGGTCGTGGCCGTCCAGGGCCAGCGGCCGCGCGACGGCCTCGCCCATGCGCTCCGCCGCGGACAGGGCGTCGCCCACGTCGTCGATGCCGTCCAGCAGAACGGCGAATTCGTCCGCCGACAGGCGGGCCAGCGTGTCGCCCATGCGGCGGGTCTCGTCCAGCCGCTCGGCGATGGTCTTCAGCAGCCGGTCGCCGACGCTGGACCCCAGCGCGTCGTTGATCGACTTGAAGCGGTCGAGATCGACGAAGATGACGGCGAAGGCCTTGCCGCCGGCCCGCCGGTTGCGGTCGAGCGCCTGGCCGATGCGGTCCAGCAGCAGGGTGCGGTTGGGCAGCCCGGTCATGCCGTCGTGGAAGGCGTCGAACAGGAGCTGCTGCTCCGCCCGCTTCTGGGCGGTGATGTCGGTCATCGAGCCGGCGATTCGCACCGCCCGTCCCGACCCGTCCCGCACGGCGAGCCCGCGGACCAGCATCCACAGCTCGTCCCCGTCGGCGGCCTGGATGCGGAAGACGTGCTGGAGATGTTCGCGCTCGCCCGTCAGATGCAGGTCGAAGGCGGTGCGCAGCCCGGCCAGGTCGTCGGGGTGCACGCGGTCGAACCATTCGCCGATGCGGTTGGACAGGCTGTCCACGGCGAAGCCGAGCATCGCCGCCCAGCGCGGGGAGTAATAGACTTGGTCCGTGTCCAGCCGCCAGTCCCACAGCCCGTCGTTGGCGCCCGCGGCGGCCAGCGCGTAGCGCTCCTCGCTCTGCAGCAGGCGTTGCTCGGCGGTCTTGCGGTCGGTGACGTCGGCCTGGCTGCCGACCAGCCGCACCGGCCGGCCCTGCGCGTCCAGAACCGCGATGCCGCGGCAGGCCATCCAGCGGATGCCGCCGTCGGCGTGGTGCACGCGGTACTCGATCTGGAAAACGGTGTTCTCGCCACCCAGGGCGTCGAGCGCTTCGCGCAACGAACGGCGGTCGTCGGAATGGACGCGCTCCATCCATTCGTCCGGGCTGTTGCCGATGCTGCCTTCCTCAAGCCCGAGGAGCGACAGCCAGCGCGGCGAATAATAGGCGGTTCCGGCGTCGAGATCCCAATCCCACAGCCCGTCATTGCTGGCTGCGGCGGCGAGAGCGTAGCGCTCCTCGCTCTTGCGGAGCTGGGCTTCGGCGTGCTTGCGATCGGTGATGTCGGCGACCGACCCGACGAGACGCACCGGATCGCCCGATTCGTCGGGCACGGCCATGCCGCGGCAGACCAGCCAGCGCCAGCCGGAGTCGCCATTGTCCGGCGACAAGCCGGCTCCGGCGCGGCGGACTCGGTGTTCGATCTGGAAAGGAAGCGAGACGCCAACCATCTGGCCTTCGAAGGAGGCGTAGAGCCAGTCGATGTCGTCGGGGTGGACGTGGTCGAGCCAATCCTCCGGGCGATTGATCTCGCCCGGCGGCAACCCGAGAAACTCCTTGAAGCGGGGAGACAGGAACATCGTATCGTTGCGAAGGTCCCAGTCCCACACGCCCTCGGAGCCAGCTTTCTCGGCCAGCAGATATCGCTCGATCGTGCTGCTCAAAGCCCCCTCACCGCCGCGGCGCGCCCGCATTCCGTCACTCGCAACATAGTGCCCGAATGGTGAATGAGAAATGAAGCCCTGTTGCGAAGGATTTGCGCCATGCTGGCGGAAAGCGTGACCGATCCCGCCTTGCGGGCACTCCGGGGTATGCCTGGGCGCCGCGGGCGAGCCTCGCAGGCCCCGTCAACGTAAGGAAGCAGGCCTATGGAGTGGTCCGATCAGGGCGTCGTGCTGTCGGCCCGGCCGCATGGCGAGACCTCGGCGGTCGTCACCCTGCTGACGCGGGACCACGGGCGGCACGCCGGCATGGTGATGGGCGGGCGGTCCAGCCGCACACGGGCGGCGCTGGAGCCCGGCACGCTGGTGTCGGCGCGCTGGCGCGGGCGCCTGCCGGAGCATCTGGGCAACCTGACGCTGGAGGTGGTGCAGGGCTATTCCGCCGCCTTTCTCGATGATCCGTTGCGACTCGCGACCCTGACCGCCGCCTGCGCGCTGGCCGAGGCCGCCCTGCCGGAGCACCAGCCGCACCCGGCGCTGTTCGACGGGCTTCTGGCGCTGTTCGGCCTGCTGGGCGGCGACGCCTGGGCCGAGTCCTACGTGCGGTGGGAGGTCGGGTTGCTGGCGGAACTCGGATTCGGGCTGGATCTCGACCGTTGCGCGGTCACCGGAGCCAACGATTACCTCGCCTATGTCAGCCCGCGCACCGGGCGCGCGGTGTCGGCCTCCGCCGGGGAACCCTACCGCGACCGGCTGTTGCCGCTGCCCGGATTCCTGATCGGTCTGGGCGGCGGCGGGCCGCAGGCGGTGGCGGAGGGACTGCGTCTGACCGGTCATTTCCTGGAGCGCCATCTGCTCAACGGACCGCTGCCGCCCGCAAGGCTGCGATTAAGAGAACGTTACGAGAACACGGTGGCGCGCCGCCGCTAGATTTGGTATCCACACGCCATGACGTCCCGAGACCCTGCCCAAGACCCCGTCCTCGACATCCAGGAGAAGCCGCTCCGCGACGCGCTGAGCGAGCGGTACCTGAGCTACGCGCTCTCCACCATCATGGCGCGGTCGCTGCCCGACGTGCGCGATGGGCTGAAGCCGGTGCACCGGCGCCTGCTCTACGCCATGAGCCAGCTGCGGCTCGACCCCTCGACGCCGCCGAAGAAGTCGGCGCGCGTGGTCGGCGACGTGATCGGCAAGTTCCACCCGCACGGCGACACCTCCGTCTACGACGCGCTGGTCCGTCTGGCGCAGGACTTCGCGGTGCGCTACCCGCTGGTGGACGGGCAGGGGAACTTCGGCAACATCGACGGCGACAACGCCGCGGCCATGCGCTACACCGAGGCGCGCCTGACCGACGTCGCCAAGGCCCTGCTGGAAGGCATCGACGAGGACGCGGTCGATTTCCGCCCGACCTACGACGGCGACGGGGACGAGCCGGCGGTCCTGCCCGCCAACTTCCCCAACCTGCTGGCCAACGGCTCCAGCGGCATCGCCGTCGGCATGGCGACCAACATCCCGCCGCACAACGCCGCCCAGCTCTGCTCCGCCCTGCGTCTGGTGCTGAAGCACAAGCTGGACTGCGTCAAGGCGGCGCTGGCCGGCAAGGAGAAGCCGGCCCCGACCAAGATCGAGGATCTGGTCACCCTGATCTCCGGCCCCGACTTCCCGACCGGCGGCGTGCTGGTCGAGCCGCGGGCCAACGTGGTCGAGGCCTACCGCACCGGCCGCGGCTCCTTCCGCCTGCGCGCCAAGTGGGAGGTGGAGAAGCTGGGGCAGGGCACCTGGCAGGTCGTCGTCACCGAGATGCCCTATCAGGTGCAGAAGGCCCGGCTGGTCGAGAAGATCGCCGAGCTTCTGACCAACCGCAAGCTGCTGCTTCTGGAGGACGTGCGCGACGAGTCGGCGGAGGATGTGCGCCTCGTCCTCGTGCCGAAGAGCCGCAACGTCGACCCCGAGGTCCTGATGGCCTCGCTGTTCCAGACGACCGATCTGGAAATCCGCTTCGCCATGAACATGAACGTGCTGGACAAGGACAACGTCCCGCGCGTCATGAATCTGTTCGAGGTGCTCGACGCCTTCCTCGACCACCGGATGGAGGTGTTGGAGCGGCGGTCCCGCCACCGGCTGGCCAAGATCGACCACCGGCTGGAGGTCCTGGGCGGCTACCTGATCGCCTATCTGAACCTGGATGAGGTCATCCGCATCATCCGCGAGGAGGACGAGCCCAAGCAGGAGCTGATGCGCGCCTTCTCCCTGACCGAGGTGCAGGCCGAGGCCATCCTCAACATGCGGCTGCGCAACCTGCGCAAGCTTGAGGAGATGGAGATCCAGCGCGAGAACGACGCGCTGACCGCCGAGAGGACCGGTCTGACCGAGCTGCTGTCGGACGAGAGCCTGCGCTGGAAGACCATCGGCAAGGAGACGGAGGAGACGCGCAAGCGCTTCGGCGAGGACCGCCGCACGCTGGTCGCCGAGGCCACCGCCGTCATCGATATCCCCGTCGACGCCATGGTGGAGCGCGAGCCGCTGACCGTGCTGTGTTCGCAGAAGGGATGGATTCGCGCGGTGCGCGGCCATCTGACCGACGCCGAACGCCTCGACGTGAAGTACAAGGAAGGCGACAAGGAAGGCTTCTGGGTCCATTGCGAGACCACCGACAAGCTCCTCGTCTTCGGCACCAACGGCAAATTCTACACGCTGTCCGCCGACAAGCTGCCGCGCGGGCGCGGCTTCGGCGAGCCGGTGCGGCTGATGATCGATCTCGGCAACGAGGCGGACATCATCACCCTGTTCAAGCACCAGCCCGACCGCCGTTTGCTGGTCGCGTCGGAGGACGGGCGCGGCTTCCAGGTCGAGGAGAACGAGGTCGTCGCCCACACCCGCTCCGGCAAGCAGGTCCTCAACCCCGACGACAACAAGGACGCCAAGATCTGCATCCCGGCGGAGGGCGACCATGTGGCCGTCATCGGCAACAACCGCCTGCTGCTGGTCTTCCCGCTGGAGCAGGTGCCGGTGATGGCCCGCGGCAAGGGCGTGCAGCTTCAGAAGTACAAGGACGGCAGCCTGTCCGACCTGAAGGTCTTCACCATCGCCGAGGGGCTGAGCTGGAAACACGGCGAGCGGCAGTTCAACGTCACCAACCTGACCGGCTGGCTGGGCAACCGCGCCGGCGTGGGCAAGATGCCGCCCAACGGCTTCCCCAAGGTGAACCGCTTCACGTAAGACGGCCGTTTCCCGGACCCATACACCTAACGTTGCGCGCAAACGGGGGGCCTTTGGCCCCCCGTTTCACTTTTGGCGGAATTTTCGACGGAAAATTCCCGAATTGGTAGGGTCGAGCCATGCTCGGACTTGAAGTCTGCCCCGCGATTCCGGCATAGTGATCGTATCAAAATGAACTCGGTGCCACCGACCGAAGGAGTGCCCCGAAGGGGGCGCCAGGGGCCGGAGGAACACCGGGCGACAGGGAGGCACGCGCATGGTCACCACAGATCCGTGTGAAGGCACAGCGGCGGCACGGGGGCCCATCGGCTCCGGCAGCTCCGGTCCGTGATCCGCACGGTGACGTCGATCCGGCGTTGCCAGACAACTTCCTAAAAACCAACAGCCTTTCGGTTCGCACGCCGCGCCCCCTTTGCGGGGGCGGGAACGGCGGTGTGCGCCCACGCCGGGACGAGAGGACCCAAGGAGACCGCCATGAAACGCCGTACCTTCATCACCAGCGCCGGTGTCGGTGTCGCCGCCAGCACGTTGGCCGCCCCCGCCATCGCGCAGAGCAACCCCGAGATCAAGTGGCGCTGCGCGTCAAGCTTTCCCAAGAGCCTGGACACCATCTACGGCGGGGCCGAGCGGGTGGCCAAGCGCGTCGCCGAGATGACCGAGGGCAAGTTCCAGATCCGCACCTTCGCCAGCGGCGAGATCGTCCCCGGCCTGCAGGTGCTGGACGCCGTGAAGGACGGCACCGTGGAGTGCGGCCACACCGTCTCCTATTATTACGTCGGCAAGGACCCGACCTTCGCCTTCGACGCGGCGATGCCCTTCGGCCTGAACGCGCGCCAGCAGAACGCCTGGATGACCCATGGCGGCGGCATGGAGCTGATGCGCGAGTTCTTCAAGGGCTACAACATCGTCCAGTTCGCGGCGGGCAACACCGGCACCCAGATGGGCGGCTGGTTCCGCAACGAGCTGAAGACGGTGGAGGATCTGAAGGGTCTGAAGTTCCGCATCGGCGGCTACGCCGGCACCATCCTGCAGCGCCTGGGCGTCGTGCCGCAGCAGATCGCCGGCGGCGACATCTACCCGGCGCTGGAAAAGGGCACGATCGACGCGGCGGAGTGGGTCGGCCCCTACGACGACGAGAAGCTCGGCTTCAACAAGGTCGCCAAATACTACTACTACCCCGGCTGGTGGGAGGGCGGACCGCAGGTGTCCTTCCTCGTCAGTCTGCCGCAGTGGGAGCAGCTTCCCAAGCATTACCAAGCGATTCTCGAAGCGGCCTGCGCCGACGCGACCGCCGACATGGTCGGCAAGTACGACGTGGTGAACATGCATGCGCTGAAGCGTCTGGTCGGCGCCGGCACGGTGCTGAAGCCCTACCCGCGCGACATCCTGCAGGCCTGCTATCAGGCGACCTTCGACGTCTACGAGGAGGAAGCCGCGAAGAACGAGAAGTTCCGCAAGGTCTATGAGCAGTGGCGCAAGTTCCGCGACGAGGAATACCTGTGGTTCCGCGTCGCCGAGAACACCTTCGACAACTTCGTCTACTCGGCCCCGACGCCGAAGAAGAAATCCTGAAAGAACACCGAACACGAAAAAGCCCCGCGGAAGCGGGGCTTTTTTGTTGCCGATACGCGGGTGGGCTTTCCGGTTCCTCCCCCGCTGGGCGGAGGAGGAGGGAGCGGTTACTTGCCCTGCAACTGCCGCATGAGGTCGGCGTTGGGGTCCTCGGCGGGCTGTTCCGGCGCGCCGAAGGGCGGCGGCGGTTCGCCCGAATCGAAGGCCGGGATCTCGATCTTCACGTTGTCCAGATCAATCGGCTCGCCGCGGTCCAGACCGGAGAAGACCATCTCCGGGAACATGATGACCAGCGCCACCATGATCAGCTGGATGCAGACGAACGGCACAGCGCCCCAATAGATCTGGCCGGTGGTGATCTTCTTGATGATCTTCCCAGTGATCTTGTCCTTGTAATCCTCCCGTGGAGCGACGCTTCGCAGGAAGAACAGGGCGAAACCGAAGGGCGGATGCATGAAGGAGGTCTGCATGTTGACGCCCAGCAGGACGCCGAACCAGATCAGGTCGATGCCCAGCTTTTCCGCGACCGGGGCGAGCAGCGGCACGATGATGAAGGCCAGCTCGAAGAAGTCGAGGAAGAAGGCGAGCAGGAAGACCATGATGTTGACGACGATCAGGAAGCCCAGTTCGCCGCCCGGCAGGCTGGTCAGCAGATGCTCCACCCACAAGTCGCCGTTGACGGCGCGGAACACCAGACCGAAGACCGTCGAGCCGATCAGGATGAAGATGACGAAGGAGGACAGCTTCGCCGTCGTGTCCATCGCCTGACGCATCAGCGACCAGCTCAGCTGCCGCTTCATGAGCGCCAGGATCATGGCGCCCGCGGCACCCATGGCGCCGCCTTCCGTCGGCGTCGCGATGCCGATGAAGATGGTGCCCAGCACCAGGAAGATCAGGACCAGCGGCGGCACCAGCGAGGTCAGCACCCGGAACAGCAGCTGGAAGCCGCGCAGGGAGCGGGCCTCCGGCGGCAGGGCCGGGGTGAATTCGGGGCGGACGATGCTGACGACCAGGATGTAGCCGGCGTAGAGACCGGTCAGCACCAAGCCGGGGACCAGGGCGCCGGCGTACATGTCGCCGACCGAGCGACCGAGCTGGTCGGCCAGGATGATCAGCACCAGCGACGGCGGGATGATCTGGGCCAGCGTGCCCGACGCCGCGATGACGCCCGACGCCAGACGCCGGTCATAGCCGTAGCGCAGCATGATCGGCAGCGAGATCAGGCCCATCGAGATGACCGACGCGGCCACCACGCCGGTCGTCGCGGCGAGCAGCGCGCCGACGAAGATCACCGCGTAGGCCAGACCGCCGCGCAGCGGACCGAAGAGCTGCCCGACCGTGTCGAGCAAGTCTTCGGCCATGCCGGATCGTTCGAGGATCAGCCCCATGAAGGTGAAGAAGGGAATGGCCAGCAGCGTGTCGTTGCGCATGATGCCGAAGACACGCTCCGGCAGCGCCTGGAACAGGGCCGGGGTCAGCAGACCCAGTTCGATGCCGATCAGACCGAAGAGGAGGCCGTTCGCGGCGAGCGCGAAGGCGACCGGGAAACCCATCAGAAGGAAAAGAACAAGCGCCGCGAACATCAGCGGCGCCATGTTCTCAATGAGGAAGGCGGCCATCGTGTGTGGTCCCCGGTCTCTTAGGAGTGGCTGTGCATCTTCTCGCCGGGCTGGTCAATCAGACCGGCCAGGAAGGCGATGCGTTTGATCAGCTCGGACACCGCCTGCATGGTCAGCAGGAAGAAACCGGCGGGAACCAGGATCTTGGCCGGCCAGCGGATCAGGCCGCCGGCGTCGCTCGACATTTCCTTGGTGATGAAGCTGTCCCAGAACATCGGCCAGGAGAGCCACATGATCAGGATGGCCATCGGGAACAGGAAGAAGAGGATCCCGAAGATGTCCACCATGCACTGGACGCGCCTTGAGAAGCGGCCGAGCACGATGTCGATGCGGATGTGTTCGTTGCGCAGGAACGTGTAGCCCGAGCACAACAGGAAAATCGCGGAGAACAGGTACCATTGCAGCTCAAGCCAGGCGTTGGAGCTGTAATGGAGGCTGTAGCGGATGACGGCATTGCCGGAACTGACGATCACGGCGACCAGCACCAGCCAATAGACGAGCTTGCCGATGCCGTCGTTGACAGCATCGATCAGCCCGCTGATTCGGAGCAGGAACCTCAACGGAGAGCCTCCCTGTTGGTTTGGGACGGGTGTATCCCCGTCCGTTCCTTTTGTTGCCCTGTGAACGGTGGCGCTGGGCGCCGGTTCAATCTTTTATGGTAACACCATGGGGTGTTTGCTGCGGCAATATTCCGCAGGAGGCCCCGGCAGCGCAAGAGCTTGAAAGCCTTTATACGTGATTGCCCCAATAGTCTCCGATCACGAGCAATCCGGGATCGCGAGCAATCCGGACGACGGCCCGTCAGTCAGTCGGATCGTTGGGCAGACGGAACCAGCCGTCGCGGCCCAGCGCCTCCAGGGGGCGGAACTTGGCCTTGTAGGCCATCTTGCGGCTCTGGGCGATCCAATAGCCGAGATAGACGTAGGGCAGCCCGTCCGCCTGGGCGCGCTCCAGCAGGCTGAGGATCATGAAGCTGCCCAGGCTGCGGCGGTCCTGGCGGGGGTCGTAGAAGCTGTAGACCGCGGAATAGCCGTCGGTCAGCCGGTCGGTCAGCATGCAGCCGACCAGCCGTCCTTCCGCGTCGCGGGCTTCGAACAGGCTGGTATCCGCCCGCCCTTCGTCGATCATGGCGGCGAAGTCGGCCATGGCCATGCGCGCCATGTCGGATTCGCCGTGGCGGGAGTTCTGGTAGAGCGAGAACAGCCGGTACTGCTCCGTCGTGGCGGCGGCGGGCGCCTCCGCCAGAGTCAGGTCGCTGTTGGCCCGGCGGACGCGCTTTTGCGACCGGGTGGGCGCGAAGGAGCCCACCGGGATGCGGACCGGGACGCAGGCTTGGCAGTTCGGGCAGACCGGCCGGTAGACGATGTCGTGGCTGCGCCGGAAGCCGGCGCGCGACAGGGTGGAGTTGACCTCCGCCGAATAGGGGCCCAGCAGCCGGGTGAACAGCTTGCGCTCCACCCGTCCCGGCAGATAGGGGCAGGGCATCGGCCCGGACCGGAAGAACTGCTGGAGCGGGCGGAGTTGCGGCTGGATGACCGACATCGGGCTGGCTGACTTCTGAATAACCGGCCCGTGGGTCGGCTGTTGGGGTTCGGCGGCTGGAAGAGGATGCTGAACGGAGGTTATTGGGATTGGCTCTGGGTCATGGGGACGGTGTCCTGGCCGAAGAAGGCGCGTCCGATCTCGGTGGTGATGCCGCAGAGCTGGGCCTGCACGCCGTCCAGATACTCGTGCAGGCCGAGCTGGATCACTTCCTCGATCGGGCGTGCCAGAAGCGCGCCGAGCAATTCGTCCACCTTCTCCATCGCGTCACTGCCGTTGCGCAGGGTGTAACGGGACTTCAAACGGGTCAAGAGGCCGTCGATCTGTCGCACACACATCACAACGGAGCGTGGGAACCCCTCGTTGAACATCATGAAGCCGGCGACCGTGGTGGGCGACATGCCGCGCGGGTAGACGCGCCGGAAGGCGTGGTACCCGGCGGCGGAGCGCAGCACCGTCGTCCACTGGCTCATGTCCAGCGTGGAGCCGACCGCGACGGGGGAGGGCAGCAGCGTGTGGTACTTGATGTCGAGCAAGCGCGTCGTCTGGTCCGCCCGCTCGATGTATTTGCCGAGCTGGTAGAAGTACCAGCCCTGGTCGCGGTAGAAGGTGCCCTCGGTGATGCCGGTGTGGGTCTGGCACTCCTCCTTGATCCAGGTGCAGACCTTGGACAGGTTGGGCAGGGCCACGTCCTTGCCGTTCATCTCCACCAGCTTGTTGTGGAACACGTTGATCTGCGTCCACATCTCGGTGGAGATCCAGGGACGCAGGACGCGGGCGTTCTCCCGCGCCATGCGCAGCATGGACACCAGCGAGTTCGTGTTCTGGGTGTCGAACATGTAGTAATGGACCACCGCTTCCGCCGTGGGGCGGTCGTGGCGGCTGAAGAAGTCCTTCTCGTCGGCGTTGAGCTGGACGATGGAGAACCAGTTGGTCATCCCCCGCGTGTCGCGCGCGAAGGTCTCATGCACGTCCAGGATCCGGGCGAGATTCTCGGCGCGCTCCATGTAGCGCGCCATCCAGAAAATGCATTCGGCGTAACGGGCCAGCAGATTCACGACGCGCTCCCTTCCTGTGACCCATCCTGGAGAACCCCGTCCTGGAGAACCCAGGTGTCCTTGGACCCGCCGCCTTGCGACGAGTTGACGATCAGCGTGCCCTTCTTCAGCGCCACGCGGGTCAGACCGCCGGGCAGCACCCAGGTGTTCTTGCCCGTGATGGCGAAGGGGCGCAGATCGACGTGGCGGGGGTCGATCCCGTCGTCGGTCACCGTGGGGCAGACCGACAGGTCGACCACCGGCTGGCTGATGTAGTTGGACGGATCGGCCAGCAGCTTGGCCCGGCAATCCGCCAACTCTTCCTTGCTGGCGCGCGGGCCGATGGTGATGCCGTAGCCGCCGGCCTCGCCGACCGGCTTCACCACCAGCTTGTCCAGGTTGTCCAGCGTGTATTGCAGCGCGTCGGCCTCGCGGCAGATGCGCGTGTCCACGTTGGGGATGATCGCCTCCTGGTCCAGGTAGTATTTGATCATCCGCGGGACGTAGCAGTAGATCGCCTTGTCGTCCGCCACGCCGGTGCCGACGGCGTTGGCCAGCGCCACGTTGCCCTTGCGGTAGGCCTCCATGATGCCCGGCACGCCCAGCATGCTGTCCGGGTTGAAGGCCTTGGGGTCGAGGAAGGCGTCGTCGATGCGGCGGTAGATCGAGTCGACCCGCGCCAGACCGTTGGTGGTCTTCATGTAGACGCGGTCGTTCTCCACCACCAGATCGCGGCCCTCGACCAGCGGCACGCCCATCTCGCGCGCCAGGAAGATGTGCTCGAAATAAGCGGAGTTGTAGGAGCCGGGCGACAGCAGCACGACCTGCGGGTCGGCCACGTCCTGCGGCGCGATCTCCATCATCGCGTCGAGCAGCTTGTGCCCGTAATTGTCCACCGGACGGATGCCGATGTCCTGCATCAGGTCGGGGAACACGCGCTGCATCATGTGGCGGTTCTCGACCACGTAGGACACGCCGGACGGCACGCGCCCGTTGTCCTCCAGCACGCGGAACGTGCCCTCGCGGTCGCGGACCAAGTCCGTGCCCATGATGTGGATGTAGGTGTCGAACGGCACGTCCAGCCCGACCATCTGCGGCCGGAAACAGCCGTTGCCCAGCACGAGGTCGGCGGGGATCACGCCGTCCTTCAGGATCTTCTGGTCGTGGTAGATGTCGTGGAGGAACAGGTTCAGCGCGGTGACGCGCTGGGTGATTCCCGCCTCCAGATGCGCCCATTCCTTGGCCGAGATCACCCGGGGAATGATGTCGAAGGGAAGAATCCGGTCCACCGCGTCCTTGTTCGAATAAACAAGGAAGGTGATGCCCAGATTGTACAGTTCACGTTCGGCGTCTTGCGACCGCCTCAACAAATCCCCGAAGTTCAGACCGGCCAGTCTCTGCCGGATCAGCGCCGAGTGCTCGGCTGGATAATCACGGCCTCCGAACAATTCGTCGTAGTAAAGGCCGGGATCATAGTTCGTCAAAAGGTCATTCGCCTTGCCTTCGGGTACGCTCACAGACTCCCCCGCAGCTAACGCCCTTGATTGACCGATGCCGTGTGGCAATGGTGTCTGACGCGAAGTATGAACCATCGCTTCGCCTTTTGAACAGGGCAAACATTCCCCGCGTTGTGCGGCGCATCGACAAAACAAGAAGGGGTACGTTCAAAGGCAAGGAACTAACGCCTTGGTACCAACGCCTCATCGGCTTTGGTATCAATTCGTGGCGGCGGGTGCGGTGGTGGTCTTGCTTTCGCGCAGCAGAACCATGCTGATGCGGCGGTTGCGCGGGCTGCCCGGCTGGTCGGGCACGAGGAGATCGCGGTCGGCGCGGCCGATCACGTCCTGGACGCGCTCCTCCGGGATGCCGCCGGCGATCAGGGCGCGGCGCGTGGCGTTGGCGCGTTCGGTGGACAGGTCCCAGTTGTCGCGCCCGGCCCCGGAGGTGAAGGGAATGCCGTCGGTGTGGCCGCTGATCGACAGCTTGTTGGGCAGCTTGGCGAGCGCCTTGGCCACCTGCATGACGAGCTGGCGGGTCTGCGGGTACATCTGGCCCGACCCGCCGGGGAACATCGAGACGCGGTCCTGGTCGACGATCTGGATGCGCAGGCCCTCGGGCGTCTGGTCGATCATCAGGTTCTGGGCCAGCGGCTCCAGCTCCGGCACGGATTGGATGGCCTGGCGGATTTCGGTGGCGGCCTGCTGGAACTGGCGGGCCTCCTTCTGGGCGTCCTGCAGCTTCTCGCCGCCTTCCTTCACCCGCTCCGCGAAGTCGGACAGCCGTTCGCCCGGCTTCTGGCCGGGGATGCCGAGTTGCTTGGCCTGCTCCTCCAGCCGCTTCTGGTAGTCGAGCCGCGACTCGTTGGATTTCTGCTCGGCGGGGGAGGAGGGGGGCGGGGCGGCGTCGGTCGGGTCGTTCGCCTCGTCGTCCTCCTGGGTCGAATGGCCGGGCGGCCCGGAGACCGGGACGTCGGCGGACATCGGGGAGGAGGGGGAGATCTGGGCGCCCGGCGCGGTGATGGTGCGCCCGCCCAGCATGCCGCCGGACCCGGAACTTTCGCGGCTGACCGAGGTGGGCGAGAAATAATCCGCGATTCCCTTGCGCTGGTCCGACGTGGTGACGTTGAGCAGCCACAGCAGCAGGAAAAAGGCCATCATCGCCGTCACGAAGTCGGCATAGGCGACTTTCCAGGCGCCGCCATGGTGGCCGCCATGGCCGCCCTTCTTCTTCTTGATGATGATCGGCTGTTCGCCGCCGGACGGGTTCGCTGACATGAAGCCTTGCTGAATGGGGCCTTGTGGTCGGGAATTCGCGGTCCGTGCGGACGCCCGAAGGGTGGACCCTCATCCTTAAGATCCATTTAATGTGGCGGAGGGCGACATCCGGCCGCTTCCGGACGGGTCGCGGCAGATGCGACTTGCACCGACGGTCCGGCTGGGTTAATCCCGCAGTTTCGCCGCAGCACCCTCGCCCCAATAACCGACGAGCCCACACAGGCCGCCATGACCTTTGATTCTCGGGCTTTCCGCAACGCCCTCGGATGCTTCCCCACCGGCATCGCCGTGGTCACCACCGTCGCACCGGACGGCGAGCCGATCGGCGTGACTGTGAACTCCTTCTCGTCGGTGTCGCTCGACCCGCCGCTGGTGCAGTTCTGCCTGGGCCGGGCGGCCATGTCGTTCGAGGCCTTCACCACCGCGCCGTCCTTCGCGGTGAACATCCTGGCCGAAGGGCAGGCGGAACTGTCCAACCGCTTCTCGCGCCGCGACCTGCAGGAACGCTGGGACGGGGTGGAGGTGGAGCGCTGGGACAGCGGCGTGCCGATCCTCACCGGCTGCCTCGCCAGCCTGGAGTGCGACCGGGAGCATGTCTATGACGGTGGCGACCACGTCATCATCGTGGGCCGCGTCCGCCGTCTGTCGGGCAGCGAGGACGGGAAGCCGCTACTCTACTTCCGTGGCGCCTACGCGCAGCTTCCCTGAATGACCGCGCGGCGGCGTGGGCGGCCGTTCCTTCCGGACGCCCACGCAATCATTTTTTAGGAGCGGTTACTTCAGCGTGAAGGCGAGGTAGCTGGAACCGTTGACCTCGCCGGGCGTGACCAGGACCGCGCCGGAAGACTTGCCGGCGATGGTCATGCTCATGTCGATGCTGCCGTTGTTGTCGAGGTCGATGTGCGCGGTGGCGCCCTTGGCGCCCTCGGCCCCGGCCATCTCGGCCCAGGTCAGTTTGGACGTGCCCTCCTTCCAGCCCCAGGCGGTGACCCACTCCCCCGGCTCCAGGTCGGTCACGGTCGACCAAGTGATGCCGCCGCCGCGGCCGTCCACGAAGAAGGTGTCGCTGCCGCTTCCGCCGATCAGGTAGTTGGAGCCGAGACCGCCGTCAAGCACGTCGTCCCCGCCGCCGCCATTCACCGCGTCGTCGCCGCCCAGCGTGTTGATGAAGTCGGCATGCGCCGTCCCGTGCATCGCTTCGCTGTCGTTCTGGCCGATGTGCATGTTGCGAAGCCAGGTCACCGGACCGGAGTAGCTGTCCATCGCCACTTCGGTGCTGGCACCGCCGCGAGTGACGTAGAGGCGGCGTGCGGGATCAATGGCGGGAACGGGTGACGGGGGTGGAGTCAGCGACGGGGGGATGGGAGACGATGGGGGATTCGGATTCGCGCTTGATGGGAGGAGGATGGAGGTGGCGTCCGCGGCGGCGAAGCTGCGGTCGGTGAAGGACAGTTGTTCGATGTCGACCAGAGTGTCGCTGATTCCGAGTTTGGGAATCGACAGGATCAGGGTGCCTTGCACGGTGTAGGCATAAGCGTCGGTCGACGCGGCGTCGTAGACGGCGGTGTCGTTGCCCAGGCCTCCACTGAGCGAGTTGCGGCCCGTGCCGCCGATCAGCGTGTCGTTGCCGGACCCCGCCAAGATCTGGTCGTCGCCGGGTCCGCCATCGATGCGGTTGTTGCCGCTGTGGTCGAACCACACGCCGTCGGGACCAATGCTGGGCCTTTCGTTCGTTCCAAAGATGGTGTCGTTGCCGGCGCTGCCGATGGCATTTTCGAACAAGGCGCGCGGGGCAAGGTTGTGACCGTAATTAATCGAGCTCGCTTCCAAGTTGAAGTTCACCCCGGTTGTCGATGCGGAGGCGTCGAGAGTGTCGATTCCCCCGGCGTCCCACAGTGCCCTCGTCAAAAGCGGCCCGTCGATCCGGTAGGTGTCATTCCCGGTTCGCGTGTTCAGATTGGCCCCATACCAGGACTGCAGCACCAGGATGTCCGCCATCATCGGCCCCGCCGGGTTGAACACCGCGCCGGCGGGCAGGCGGGAGACCGGCATTGTGGCCGACATCATTGTCCATTCCGTGCTCCACACGCCGTTCTCCGACGTTGGCCCTCTGTAGGTTGCGGGAGCGTCGCTTGGCTCGAAGCTGTAGGTAAGCCCGAGGGCGCGGCCGATCTCACGAAGAATCGTCGCGTAGCCGCCGCCGCTGGCAGCGGTGACACGGTCGGAATCGAAGGCCACCAGACCGCTGGACAGGGCCGTCGCGGACGGCCCGATGGCGTAGGACGCGGTGTTGGGATCGCTGTCCAGCCGTGCGTCATCGATGAAGCGCAGATGGCCGACCAGAGCACCCGAGGCACCGGGAGCGCCGGTCGCACCGCCCGTCGCCGACTCGGTGATCTCCACGAAGCTGATGTTGGCGACATCGGCGATGCTGACCAGGGCGCTGCGGATGGCATCGCGGAAGGCAATGTCCAACGGTGCCGGGGTCACGCCCGCCGCGGCGACGGCGGGACCGCCGCTCTCGTAGAAGGAGTAGGTGAGTGTGACCGGCGCCGCGGCCTGGGCGGTGCCCCACTTGCTTCCCGACAGGATGGGGATGAGGGACGTATCGGAGATCGTCTGGGGAGTTGTGACGATGCCGGTTCGCAGCAGGGCGGGATCGCATCCCAGCGGGCCGCCGTCGATGTCGGTGGTGGGGCGGTTGGCGGCGGTCAACCCGTAGACGGTTGCGGAGGACGTAGGGCCCCAGGCGGCAATGGACATACGCGAGTATCCCAAAGATTATTCTCGTTGCCCGATCAATCTATCACAGGATGTGGATGCCGCGAATAAGGCGCGTATGTGCGGATGACCCTTGTGTGTCATTCCACCGCAGGTCAGGAAATGTCGGTCATCAGCTCCGTCGGAAAGCCCGCCTCCTCCATGTGGGCGACGAGGCGCTGCACGTGGCTGCGCCCGCGGGTTTCCAGCACCACGTCGATCTCGGCCATGCGGACCGGCACGTCGTGGAACAGGCGCTGGTGATGCACCTCGACGATGTTGGCCCCGGCCTCGCCGAGCAGGCGGGCGACGCGGGCGAGCGCGCCGGGAGCGTCGGTGATGCCGATGCGCAGCCGCACCATGCGCCCCTCGTAGACCAGCCCGCGCGTCAGCACCTGCGCCAGGATGCGCGCGTCGATGTTGCCACCGGACACGACGATGCCCACCCGCTTGCCGCGGAACCGCTCGGGATCGTCGAGCACCGCGGCCAGACCGGCTGCCCCGGCGCCCTCGGCGACCAGCTTCTGCACGGTGGCGAGGCGGTAGACGGCCTCCTCCAGCCGCGGCTCGCCCACCTCCACCACCGCGTCCACATGTCGGCGGACCAGCGGCAGGGTGACGGCGCCAGGGGCCTTGACGGCGATGCCATCGGCGATGGTTGCGCCGCCGCAGGTGATGGGTTGCCCGGCCAGCGCCTGGCGCATCGACGGGAACATGGCGCACTCCACCCCGATCACCGCGATGTCCGGCTTCAGCGCCTTGGCCGCCACCGCCATGCCGCCGATCAGCCCGCCGCCGCCCACCGGCACCACCAGCATCTCCAGGTCCGGCGCGGCGTCGAGCAGTTCCAGGGCGGCGGTGCCCTGGCCGGCGGCGATCAGCGGGTCGTCGTAGGGATGCACGAAGACCAGCCCCTCGCGCGCCGCCAGCTCCTGGGCGTAAGCCGCCGCGTCGCTCAGCGTCTCGCCGTGCAGTTCGACCCGCGCGCCGAGGCTTTCCGTGCGCTCCACCTTGGTGAAGGGGGTGAAGGAGGGCATCACGATGACCGAGCGGATGCCCAGCCGCGTGGCGTGGCAGGCCACCGCCTGGGCGTGGTTGCCCGCCGACATGGCGATCACCCCGGCCTGCCGCTCCGCCTCGCCCAGCGACAGCAGCTTGTTGAGCGCCCCGCGTTCCTTGAAGGAGCCGGTGAGGTGCTGGTTCTCCAGCTTCAACACCACCGAGCAGCCGGTGATCTCCGACAGGCGGGGCGAGGCCTCGGTGGGGGTGACAGGGAGATGATTGCCGATCCGCGCGGCGGCGGCGCGGACGTCGTCCAGGGTCAGGGGCAGGGGCAGGGTCGGAGACGGTGCGGCCTCGGTCATTGCGGACTCCCTGGACGGGTGGGGGAAAGCGTCAGCAGCGTGGCGCCGTCGCGGGCCAGCGTGCCGCGGTCGCCGGCCAGCCGCAGGCCCACCCCGTCGCGCCAGCCCTGCACCAGATCCCCCCAATGGGGCGACAGCGGGTTGCCCGACTGGCCGGTGGCGATGGAGAAGCGGGAGTTGCCGAGGTCCGCCAGATCATAGACCGCGCGCAGCCCCGGACCATGGACGTGGGAGAAGGGGTCCTGCGGGTCGCGCACGCGGGTGGTGCCGCGGTTGACGGTGAAGGCGCCGCCGCCGGTCGGGATCGACAGGTCGAACATCGAACCGAGCAGAGGCACCCGGCCGAGCAGCCGGTGGTTCAGGGCGGCTTTGTGCTCCGCCCCCCAGCGCCAGCCGTTCATGTCCGCGCCGTGGCGCCGCTCAATCTCCGCCAGCGCCGATTTCAGAGACCCGGCCAGCATGACAGCGCAGTCCTCGCGGGCCGGCGTCGTCCGGTCGTCGCACCACTGCGGCGCCTGGGTCAGCACGCGGTGCAGGGCGCGCGGGCGCAGGTCCCAGTAGCTCTGGAACAGCGGTCCCAGCTCGTCTGCGAAGACGCTGCGCACCAGCTCCCGCTCCCACCAGGAGAAGATCAGCGGCTCGGCCCGGTCGCGGTCCATCCGCCCGTCCCAGCCAGCCAGACGGTCCAGCGCGGCGCGGGCCTGTCCATTGAGATCGGGCACGTTGCGCAACGGCTCCAGCATCAGGGGCAGCAGGTCGCGCGCCGGCAGGGACAACTCGTCCATCTGCTGGGCGGCGACCTCCTCCACCGTGTGCGGGCCGTCGCCGAGCATCTGCACGATCCGCTCGGCGCGGGCGGGGTCCGGCCATTCGGTCGCCAGGGCGTAGGGATAGCCGGGGCCGACCACCGCGTTGTTGGCGTTCACGAACTGGCCCGACGGCGGATCGACCGCCTGGGGCAGCGCGTCGAAGGGGATGTAGCCGATCCAGTCGTACTCGCCGGTCCAGCCCGGCACCGGAACGCGGCCGTCGCCGCCGCGCCGCACCGGGACCAGCGCCGGCGACAGGAAGCCCAGCGTCCCCGCCGTGTCGGCGTAGACGACGTTCTGCTGGGGCGCCACGTGGAGGAACAGCGCTTCGCGCACCGCGGCGGCGTCGGCGGCGTGGTTGAGGCGGTACAGCGCCTCCGCCGTGGTGTCGGCGGCGGACAGGCCGGGGAAGGCCAGCGCCAGCACATGGCCTTCGGGCGCCGCGTCGGCGGCATCCGGCGTGGCCAGCACCGGGCCGTGCCGCGTCTCGCGCACCGTCAGCGTCTCGTCCGGCTGGCCGGCGACGCGGATCGTCTCCTGGCGCGTCTCGAAGGCCGCGCTGCCGTCCGGCGTCAGGTAGCGGCCGGGGTCCTGCGGGTCGAGCTTCTCGATGAACAGGTCCTGGGTGTCGCTGTGGGTGGTGGTGAAGCCCCAGGCGACGCGACCGTTGTGCCCCAGGATGTGAAGCGGCACGCCGGGGATGGTCGCCCCGGCGATGCGGTGCTCCGGCGTCACGATGCGCGCCAGATACCAGAGGACCGGCGCCTCCAGCCCGAGATGGGGGTCGTTGGCGATGATCGGCTTGCCGGTCGCGCTGCGCCCCCCGGTCAGCGCCCATTCGTTGGACGCGGTGTCGAAGCCGAGATCGGGCAGGGCGGCCAGCGCACCCTGCAAATCCAAGCCGTCGAGCGCCGCCGCCAGGGTCACCGGGGCGGTGGGGTCCGAGTCCGGGAACAGGTCGCGCATCTGCTCCGGCGTCAGGCTCTTCAGGGCGCTGGCGCGGAACAGCTCGTCCCGCGAATCGCCGGAGAGCTGGAGCGCCATCAGCTTGCCCCAGACGAGGCTGTCGGCGGGCCGCCAGGGCTCCGGCGTGTGGCGCAGGAGTTGGAACTCGATGGGCAGCGCCTCGCGGCGCGTCTCCATCCAGGCGTTGACCCCGGCGGCGTAGGCGTCGAAGGCCGTGCGGGCCTCCGGCGACAGCTCCTCATAGGCCTCCTCGGCCCGGCGGTAGACGCCCAGCGTGCGCATGGAGCGGTCGAGCCGCAGCGCCCAGTCGCCGAAGCGCGTGCCGACCAGCTCGGCCAGCCGTCCGGCGGCGCCGCGCCGCATCGTCTCCATCTGCCACAGCCGGTCCTGCGCGTGGGCGTAGCCGAGCGCGAAATAGGCGTCCCGCTCGGTGGCGGCGAAGATGTGCGGGACGGCGTTGCGGTCGCGCAGGATCTCCACCGGGCCTTCGATTCCCGGGACGGTAGCCGCGCCCTCATAGGCCGGGGTCTGCTGGCGAAGCCACAGCAGGAACCCGCCCGCGCCCAGCACAGGCACCACGACCACCAGGGCGAGAACGGCGACCAGGATGGCCAGGGGCTTGCGGGCGGCGCGGGGAATCATCGGGAAACCACAGCTCGGAAAAGGGGCTCGGAAAGGGGGTTCGACAGACAGAGATGGGGATGGGGTCCGTCCGGGGCCATGCTCCTCAATTCCGCTTGCCGGCCTCGCAATCCGGACTTACGGCGCCGTGGCGTCCTTCAGGTACGCGACCAGATCGCGGCGGTCGGCCGCGCTGGTGATGGTCTGCATCGGCATCTTGCTGCCGGGGGTCATCACGTCGGGGCCGATTTCGAACAGCCGGGCCACCGCCGCCTCGTCCCAGACGATGCCGCTGCCCTTGAGCGCCGCGGAGTAGTGATAGCCCTCCACCGCCCCGGCGGGGCGCCCGAACAGCCGCCACAGCGTCGGGCCGGCGCGGTTGCCGCCGTCCGGAGTCAGCGTGTGGCAGAAGGCGCAGGCGCGGAACAGCGTCTTGCCGCGCTCCGGATCGGGGGCGTCGTCGCCCAGCGCGGGGGTGCCGGCGGCCAGCAGGAGGAGGGCGGCCAGCGGCAGCTTCCCGCTCATGGCGCGTCGTCTGGATCGGTGACGGTCAGCGCGACCACGGACGTGTTGATGAGCAGTTTTCCGGCATTCTCGAAATTCACGGTGACGCGGTCGCCGATGGCCGACTGCACCTGCCCCAACCCCCAGTCCGGGCGGGCGGGGTGGCGCACCCAGGCGCCGGGAACCAATGAATCGTCCATGCCGCGCCTCCTGCATCCGCTGGAATTGGTTATCGCTTTCGCGGGATGACCGTGGAAAAGCGGCGGCATCCGCGCTCTTGGAATGATACAAACGAACGTCGCCGCCGGCCATCCCCATGGGGCACCGGCATGCAACAGAATGCCGCCCGGCCGGGGGAAGTTCCCAAGCCTGCGGCCATGGTCGCCAGCCGTTCCGCCGGCGGTCGGCCATCAACGATCTGGAGACCACCCGTGCCGCTTGACATCCGCGTGATCGAGCTTGTCGCCTCCCGCATCTGCCACGACCTCGTGAGCCCGGTGGGAGCGATCCGCAACGGGTTGGAACTGATCGAGGAGATGGAGGACGAGCCCGCCGGGGGCTTCATGGGCGAGGCGGTGAAGCTGATCGAGCATTCCTCCGGGCAGGCCGACCGGCGGCTGCGCGTCTTCCGGCTGGCCTACGGCCTCGCCGGGCGCGAGCAGAAGGGCTTCGGCGACACCCGTTCTTCCGCTCAGGGACTTCTGGAGGGCGGGCGCACCACGCTGGACTGGCCGGCGGGGGTGCCGAACGACCAGCTCGCCTTCAAGCGCGGCGCGTCGAAGGTGCTGCTCAACGTCATCATCCTGGCCGACGAGGCGCTGACCCACGGCGGCACCATCACCGTCGCGGCGGAGGGGGACGAGCAGGCTGGGCGCTTCACCATCACCGCCGCCGGGCGTCCCGGCGCCCTCAAGGATGAATCCGCGGCGGCGCTGGCCGGCACGGTGGCCGCCGCCGACCTGACCCCGCGCAGCATCCACGCCTACATGACCGGGCGCTTCGCGGAGGACGACGGATACCGCGTCGCCGCCACCCCGGCCGGTCCGGACCGGCTGGTCTTCACCGTGGAGTGGTGACGCGGCCCCCGCCGGGGGCGTGACCCGCGCATCGACGTGTTTCAAACCGCCACTGCTCCGGTGCGCGGCGCTTCATCATGGCTGCGTGAGGCGTCCCGGCGGTCATAGGCCGCCGTGCCGGCACCGGCCTTGCGGGCTGTAACCTTGGGCCGGTGGGCTCGGCATGACGGCGGAGCCCAAGAGTGGTATCGAAGGAGGTAAGGTTCTCTTAATCAGTGTTTGACAGGCTCCCACCGTAGCTGGAAAGGCCCGTACCGGCGGCGACACGCACGCCGCCATCCGGACGGCCGGCCGGCCGGAAACGGATACAATTGCGGGCGTGGGGATCGCGACATGGATGATCTGCTCTCCGAATTCCTGACGGAAACCAACGAGAACCTGTCGGTTCTCGACGTGGAACTGGTCCGTCTGGAGCAGAATCCCAACAATCCGGAACTTCTGTCGAACATCTTCCGTCTGGTGCACACCATCAAGGGCACCTGCGGCTTCCTCGGCCTGCCGCGCCTGGAAAAGGTCGCGCACGCCTCGGAAAACGTTCTGGGCAAGTTCCGCGACGGGGAACTGACCATCAACCCCGAAGCGGTCTCGCTGATCCTTCAGGCGCTGGACACCATCAAGAGCCTGCTGGCGGTGCTGGAGGCGACCGAGGCGGAGCCGCCGGGCGACGACCTGCCGCTGATCGAGCGGCTGAACCTGTGCGCCGAAGGCAAGCTGGGTGCCGCCGCCCCGGCCAAGCCCGCCGCGGCCCCGGTGCCGCCGCCGGCCCCCGCGGTCGCGGCGGCGGAGGAGGTTCCGGTCTCCTCCTCGGGCAACCTCACGCTGGACGAGCTTGAGGCGATCTGGAACGCCACCCCCGGCCCGACCAGCACCGCGCTGGCCCCGGTCGCCGCGGAGCCGGCGGAAGAGCCCGCCCCCTCGCACGATCTGGTGGTGCCGGACCCCGATCCGGTCCCCGCCGCCGCCAAGATGCCCGCTCCCGCCGCGGAGGCCGCGTCCGGCGCCGGTGCGGGCGGCGAGGCCGCGACCAAGGAATCGGCGGTCGCCGCGCAGACCATCCGCGTCAATGTGGACCTGCTCGAAAACCTGATGACCATGGTCTCGGAGCTGGTGCTGACCCGCAACCAGCTCCTCCAGATCCTGCGGTCGCAGAAGGAAAGCGAGTTCGCCGCCCCGCTGCAGCGCCTGAACCACGTGACGTCGGAGCTGCAGGAAGGCGTCATGAAGACGCGCATGCAGCCCATCGGCAACGCCTGGGCCAAGCTGCCGCGTCTGGTGCGCGACCTGTCGCACGAACTGGGCAAGAAGATCGACCTTCAGATGCTCGGCGCCGACACCGAGCTGGACCGCCAGGTGCTGGAGCTGATCAAGGACCCGCTGACGCACATGGTGCGCAACTCCGCCGACCACGGCCTGGAGGTGCCCGCCGACCGTGTGCGCTCGGGCAAGTCGGAGACCGGCCGCATCACGCTGAACGCCTATCACGAGGGCGGCCACATCATCATCGAGATCCAGGACGACGGTAAGGGCCTGGCGATCGATCGCATCAAGCAGAAGGCGATCCAGAACGGGATGGCCTCGGAAGGCGAGCTGGCGGCGATGTCCGACCAGCAGATCATCCAGTTCATCATGAAGCCCGGCTTCTCGACCGCGGCGAAGGTCACCAACGTGTCGGGCCGCGGCGTCGGCATGGACGTGGTCAAGACCAACATCGAGAAGATCGGCGGCACGATCGAGATCAAGTCCCAGCAGGGCAAGGGCTCGACCTTCGTCATTAAGATCCCGCTGACGCTGGCCATCGTCTCCGCCCTGATCGTGGAGTGCGCCGGCGAGCGCTTCGCCATCCCGCAGATCAGCGTGGTCGAGCTGGTGCGCGCCGCCGCCGACAGCGAGCACACCATCGAGCGGCTGAAGGGCACGCCGGTCCTGCGCCTGCGCAACCGCCTGCTGCCGCTGGTCTCGCTGCAGGAGCTGCTGCGGCTGGACGACCAGGAGGGCGGCGAGAAGAAGACCGACGAGACCTTCATCGTGGTCACCCAGGTCGGCACCTACACCTTCGGCATCATGGTCGACCGCGTGTTCGACACCGAGGAAATCGTGGTGAAGCCGGTGGCGCCGATCCTGCGCCACATCGAGATGTTCTCGGGCAACACCATCCTCGGCGACGGCTCGGTCATCATGATTCTCGACCCCAACGGCATCGCGTCGGCCACCGGCGAGATGGCCATGGGCGAGGCCGCGTCGAAGGAGACAACCTCCGTCCAGGCGACCCGCCAGGAGGACAAGATGGCCCTCCTGCTGTTCCGTGCCGGGGCCGGCGCGCCGAAGGCGGTGCCGCTGTCGCTGGTCGCCCGCCTGGAGGATGTCGACCTCGCCAGCGTCGAATCGTCCAACGGCATGCCGGTGGTCCAGTACCGCGGCAAGCTGATGCCGCTGGTGCCGATCGATCCGGGCTTCATGATCGGCCAGGAGGGCCGCCAGCCGGTTCTGGTCTTCGCCGACGGCGACCGGTCGATGGGCCTGATCGTCGACGAGATCGTCGACATCGTGGAGGAGCGTCTGGTGGTGCAGCTCACCGCCGACCGTCCGGGCCTGATGGGCTCGGCGATCATCGCCGGCAAGGCGACGGACGTGATCGACGCGGGCTTCTTCCTGACCCAGGCCTACAAGGATTGGTTCGGCTCGTCCTCGACCGATGCGTACGAGGAGGAGAAGGCGCTGCAGCGCGTGCTGCTGGTCGACGATAGCCCCTTCTTCCGCAACCTGCTAACCCCGCTGCTGTCGGTCGCCGGCTACGACGTCACCGCCGTGGAGAACGCCAACGAGGCGCTGGCGCTGTGCGAGGCGGGCGAGGACTTCGACGTCATCGTCTCCGACATCGAGATGCCGGGGATGAGCGGCTTCGACTTCGCCGAGGCGGTCCGCCAGGGCGGCACCCGCTGGAGCGGCACGCCGATGGTCGCCCTGTCCAGCCACGCTTCCCCGCGCGACCTCGACCGCGGCCGTCAGGCCGGGTTCACCGACTATGTCGCCAAGTTCGACCGTGACGCTCTGCTGTACGCGCTGCAGCAGACCCTGTCCGAGCAGAAAGGTGCCGCATGAGCAACGCCAAGCTGCCCGCCACCACCAAGAAGTCCAAGGGCGACGAGATCACCTCCGGTGGCAGCCAGGACTATGTGACCATGACGATCGCCGACCAGCTGTTCGGCATCCCGGTCCTGCAGGTCCAGGACGTGCTGGGGCACCAGCGGATCACCCGCATCCCGCTGGCCCCGCCGGAGGTCGCCGGCTCGCTGAACCTGCGCGGGCGCATCGTCACCGCCATCGACGTGCGCCTGCGGCTCGGCCTGACGTCGCGCCCGAAGGACAAGCCGGG
This sequence comes from Azospirillum baldaniorum, assembly GCF_003119195.2. Classification (NCBI taxonomy): domain Bacteria; kingdom Pseudomonadati; phylum Pseudomonadota; class Alphaproteobacteria; order Rhodospirillales; family Azospirillaceae; genus Azospirillum; species Azospirillum baldaniorum. Next base: position 1,563,887 of record NZ_CP022254.1, read on the forward strand.
CATGTCCATCGTGGTGGACCTGCGCGGCGAACTCTACAGCCTGATGGTCGATTCGGTGGGGGAGGTGCTGAGCCTCTCCAACGATGACTTCGAGCGCAACCCGGCCACCCTCGACCCGCGCTGGCGCGAGGTGTCCACGGGCATCTATCGCCTGAACGGTCAGCTCATGGTGGTCCTGGACGTGCCGCGTCTGCTGAACTTCACCACGATGGAAGCGGCCTGAGGCGAACCCCCGGTCGGTGTGCAAAGCGAAGCCTGAGGCCTGTTCACCATGAAAGTTTGTCTGGTCGTCGACGACAGCCGCGTGGTCCGCAAGGTCGCGCGGAAGATCCTGGAAGAGCTGCACTTCGCCTGCACCGAGGCGGAGGACGGCAAGCAGGCCATGGAGGCCTGCGCGCAGAAGATGCCGGACGCCATCCTGCTGGACTGGAACATGCCGGTGATGACCGGCATCGAGTTCCTGCGCCGCCTGCGCAAGATGAGCGGCGGGGACATTCCCAAGGTCGTGTTCTGCACGACGGAGAACGACCTCGCCCACATCCAGGAGGCGCTGTCCGCCGGGGCGAACGAGTACATCATGAAGCCGTTCGACAGCGACATCATCCAGACCAAGTTCGAGCAGGTCGGGCTGCTGTGACGGGCGGGACCACCGCACCGCGCACCGTTCCGACCCTGAAAGGCTGATTGCGTTATGTCCGATCGTTTCGGCAGACCTCCTCCCCCCGCGCCGGCGGGGCATCCGACCGGTGCGGCCGGCGGCGATCCTGTCCGGGTGATGGTGGTCGACGATTCCGCCGTCATTCGTGGCCTTTTGACCCGCGCGCTGGAAGGCGATACCGAAATCCGCGTGGTCGCGTCGGTTGGCGACGGCCAGATGGCGGTCAACGCCCTGCAGCGCAACTCGCTCGACGTCATCGTCCTCGACATCGAGATGCCGGTGATGGACGGGCTGACCGCCATCCCGAAGCTGCTGGCGGTGGCGCCGCAGGTGAAGATCATCATGGCCTCCACGCTGACGCTGCGCGGGGCCGACATCTCCATGCGCTGCCTGTCCGCGGGCGCCGCCGACTACATCCCCAAGCCGACCTCCACCCGGGAGATCGGCGGGGCGGACGCCTTCAAGCGCGAGCTGGTGTCGAAGGTCAAGGCGCTGGGCGCCGCGGCCCGCCGCGCCGGCTCCCGCACCCGCGGCGAGCTGCGCCCGCTGACCCCGGTGCCCGCCGCTTTCCTGAAGCGCGAGCCGCCGCCCGTCACGCTGCGCCCGGCCCCCGCCGTCGGCTCCGTCGGCCAGGTCAAGCCGGACGTGATCGCCATCGGCAGCTCCACGGGCGGTCCGCAGGCGCTGTTCGAGGTGCTGGCCCATCTGAAGACCGGCGTCACCCAGCCGATCCTGATCACCCAGCACATGCCGGCGACCTTCACCACCATCCTGGCCGAGCACATCACCCGCCAGTGCGGGCTGAACGCCCAGGAGGCGAAGGACGGCGAGCCGGTCGTGTCGGGGCGTTGCTACATCGCGCCGGGCGACTTCCACATGCTGGTGACCCAGCGCGCGGGCGCCAACGTGATTTCGCTGACCAAGGACCCACCCGAGAATTTCTGCCGCCCTGCGGTGGACCCGATGATGCGGTCCATCCTCCGCGCCTTCGGCGGGCGCAAGGTCCTGGCCTGCATCCTGACCGGCATGGGGCAGGACGGGTTGAAGGGCTGCACCGAGGTGGTGAACGCCGGCGGTACCCTGATCGCGCAGGACGAGGCGTCCAGCGTCGTGTGGGGCATGCCGGGCGCCGTCGCCCAGGCGGGCATCTGCTCCGCGGTGCTGCCGCTCAAGGAAATCGGTCCCTACATCCGCAAGTTCGCATCGAGGGCAGCATGAGAGTCGAAGATTTCGACATGTTCTCCACGCTGCTCAAGCAGCGTTCCGGCCTGGTTCTGACCCGGGACAAGGCCTACCTGCTCGAATCCCGGCTGATGCCGGTGGCGCGCAAGTGGAACATGAAGGGGCTGGAGGAGTTGGCCTCCACCGTGCGGACGCGCAAGGACGAAGCGTTGCTGCGCGACATCACGGAGGCGATGACGACCAACGAGTCGTCCTTCTTCCGCGACCAGAAGCCCTTCGACCAGTTCAAGCAGATCGTCCTGCCGAAGCTGATGGAGGCGCGGTCGGCGAAGCGGTCGATCCGCATCTGGTCGGCGGCCTGCTCGTCCGGGCAGGAGGCCTACTCGCTGGCCATGCTGCTGAGCGAGGACGCGGCGAAGCTGGCCGGCTGGCGGATCGAGATCGTCGGCACCGACATCTCCGCGGAGATGGTGGAACGCTCCAAGTCGGGCATCTACACCCAGTTCGAGGTGCAGCGCGGCCTGCCGATTCAAATGCTGGTGAAGCATTTCAAGCAGCAAGGCGACAAGTGGCAGATCAGCCAGCAGCTTCGCCAGATGGCCTCCTTCCGCGAGTTCAACCTGCTGGGCGACCTGTCCACGCTGGGGCAGTTCGACATCGTGTTCTGCCGCAACGTGCTGATCTATTTCGACCAGCCGACCAAGACCAAGGTGCTGGAGGCGATCGCTCGCCAGATGCCGCAGGATGGCGTGCTCTATCTCGGCGGCGCGGAAACCGTGCTGGGCATCACCGACCGCTTCAAGCCGGTGGAAGGCCAGCGCGGCCTCTACAGCCTGGGTGGTTTCCAGGTGCCGAGCGGGCTCCGGGCGGCCGTCTAACCAGGCCCGTCTGATCAGGGCGGTGTGACGGTGAGGCGGTCGGCGGCGCCTTCCTCCATGATCCAGCGGCGGAAAGCGGTGATCTTGGGCCGGTCGGCGGTGACCTCCGGGCAGACGAGGTAGTAACCGAAGTCTCCCGGCAGGGCGAGGTCGAACAACCGGGTCAGCCGCCCGCTCGCCAGCTCCTCCAACACCAGGGTGCCGCGCGCCATCGCGATGCCCTGGCCGTTCTCGGCGGCCTCGATGGCGATGCCGATCTCGTCGAAGACCATCTCGGAGCTTGGCTTCAGGTCGCCGAGCCCGGCCATGGCCAGCCACGTCGCCCAATAGCTGTGGCCGGTCTCCTCGACCAGAACATGATGGCGCAGGTCGGCCGGCTGCCGCAGCGGCGTCGATCCCTGAAGCAGGGCCGGGCTGCACACCGGGAACACCGCGTCATCGAGGAAGCGGTCGGCCCGCAAGCCCTCCCACACCCCGAGGCCGTGGCGAAGCCCGATGTCGATGTCGGCTTCGCGCTCGAAATCGATCTCGTGCTGGCTGACGCTGATGCGCAGATGGATTTCCGGGTGGCGGGCGCGGAAGCGGCCGATGCGGCTCATCAGCCAGCGGCTGGCGAAGGAGGGCGAGACGCTCATCGTCAGCACGCCGGAGCGCTCATGCTCCATCACCCGCTCAAGGCCGGTGGCCAGTCGCGCGAAGGCGTCGCGCACGCTGGGCAGCAGGAGCTGGCCGGCGTCGGTCAGGACGAGCGCCTGATTCAGCCGGCGGAACAGCCGGATGCCCAGCCGATCCTCAAGCGTGCGGATCTGGTGGCTGATCGCGCTCTGGGTGACGTTCAGCTCCTCCGCCGCGCGGGTGAAGCTGAGATGGCGCGCCGCCGCTTCGAAGGCGCGCAAGCCGTTGAGGGGAGGGATCTGCATGGGTCCGCATCCGCCGGATTGTTGCCGCCGGATTGTTGCCCGAGCGCATGAAATTCTCTCATGCAGGTTAGAGAAACCATCCTTTGCGGACAAGCCGCTTCCGGGTGCATTCCTAGGGAACGGAATTCATCAAGCGGAGTGTCGGATCATGAGCAGGAGAGCGCTGGGCGCCGTTTCCACAGACCGGGGCATGGTGTCTCTCGTCGGCGCGCGGCGGTTTGCCAAGCGGGCGCTCGGGGAGGTGCTGGGAATGATCGAGCGCCACCGGCAGCGTCGCTCCCTGGCGGCGCTGGACGACCATCTGCTGCGCGACGTCGGGTTGAGCCGCACGGACGCCCGCCGCGAAGCCGACAAGGCGTTCTGGCAGGAATGACATTGAATGGCGGCGGGCCTGAGCCCGCCGCTCACCGGCATGAATGTTAACCGTGATGGGCGGTCGGCGGTCAGCCGGCCGCCTGGGCCTGTTGGTGCGGGACGCGCGGGATCGGGGACGCGTCCTCGTGCGGGTCGCGCAGCACATAGCCGCGGCCCCACACCGTCTCGATGTAGTTGTCGCCCTGGGTCGCCGCGGCCAGCTTCTTGCGCAGCTTGCAGACGAAGACGTCGATGATCTTCAGCTCCGGCTCGTCCATGCCGCCATAGAGATGGTTCAGGAACATCTCCTTGGTCAGGGTCGTGCCCTTGCGCAGGGACAGCAGCTCCAGGATGCCGTATTCCTTGCCGGTCAGGTGGAGCGGCTGGTTGTCCACCTCCACCGTGCGGGTGTCCAGGTTCACGGTCAGGCGGCCGGTGCGGATGATGCTGTCGGAATGGCCCTTGGAGCGGCGGACGATGGCCTGGATGCGGGCGATCAGCTCGCGCTTGTCGAAGGGCTTGGTCAGGTAGTCGTCGGCGCCGAAGCCCAGACCCTTGATCTTGTGGTCCAGTTCCGACAGGCCGGAAAGAATGAGGATCGGCGTGGTCACACGGGCGGCGCGCAGGCGGCGCAGCACCTCGTAGCCGTCGATGTCCGGCAGCATCAGATCGAGGATGATGATGTCGTAATCGTACAGCTTGCCGATTTCGAGCCCATCCTCACCGAGGTCGGTAGAGTCGACGATGTAGCCTTCCGACTGGAGCATCAGCTCGATGCTCTTGGCCGTGGAGGAGTCGTCTTCGACCAGCAGAACCCTCATGGCGGTATCCCGATGTTAGATGGCGCGTTTCTGGCTTCCGATGCGGCGTTGCTTTCCCGCAGTTCCTTAACCAATTCCCTTAACAGATCGGCGCGTCTGTTTACACAAGTTAACAGACGATTCAGCTTAACGCCAGAGGCATAGCACTTCATTTAACGTTAATGTTTTTGGACGAGCATGACGCGGGCGGCATGGTGGCGGACTTCGAGCCCACCGCAAATTGCGCCGTCCGCACCCGGCTCACCCGTCCCAATTCCGTCCGCTGATCCGCAAGACCGTGCCCGCCGACGTCGCCCGCATCCTTCAGGAAATCGAGTCCGTCTCCGGCTGCAGCCGGTTCGGGCGGGTCACCGCCGTGCTCGGCCTGCTGGTCGAGGTCGGGGGGATCGAGAAGGAACTGTCGGTGGGCGGCCGCTGCATCGTCGAATCCCGCGACGGCCGGCAGGTCCCCTGCGAGGTGGTGGGCTTCCGCCAGGGCCGCGCGCTGCTGATGCCCTTCGGCTCCATCGACGGGGTCGGGCTGGGCTGCCGCGCGCTGGTGTCGGACAGCCAGCCCATGGTCTTCCCGACGGAGGCGTGGCTCGGCCGCGTCATCAACGCGCTGGGCGAGCCGGTGGACGGCAAGGGGCCGCTGCCCAAGGGGACGCATGGCGTTCCCATCCGCAACAACCCGCCACCCGCCCATTCCCGCGCCCGGGTGGGCGAGAAGCTGGACCTGGGCATCCGCGCCATCAACGCCTTCCTCACCTGCTGCCGCGGCCAGCGCATGGGCATCTTCGCCGGCTCCGGCGTCGGCAAGTCGTCGGTGATGTCGATGCTCGCCCGCTTTTCCGGCGCGGAGGTCGCGGTGATCGGGCTGATCGGCGAACGCGGGCGCGAGCTTCAGGAATTCATCACCGAGGATCTTGGGGAGGAGGGGCTGGCGCGCAGCGTCGTGGTCTGCGCCACCTCCGACGAGGCGCCGCTGATGCGCCGCCAGGCCGCCTACATGACGCTGGCCGTGGCGGAGGCCTTCCGCGACGCCGGCTGCAACGTGCTGTGCATGATGGACAGCGTGACCCGCTTCGCCATGGCCCAGCGCGAGATCGGCCTGTCCGCCGGCGAGCCGCCGACGACCAAGGGCTACCCCCCCACCGTCTTCGCCGAGCTGCCGCGCCTGCTGGAACGCGCCGGGCCGGGCCTCAGCGGGTCGGGCTCCATCACCGGCCTGTTCACCGTGCTGGTCGAGGGCGACGATCACAACGAACCCATCGCCGACGCCGTGCGCGGCATCCTGGACGGCCACATCGTCCTGGAGCGCCAGATCGGCGAGCGTGGGCGCTATCCGGCCATCAACATCCTGCGCAGCGTGTCGCGCACCATGCCCGGCTGCAACTCTCCCATGGAGAACGAGCTGGTGAACCACGCGCGGCGGCTGATGTCGTCCTACGACAACATGGCGGAGATGATCCGCCTCGGCGCCTACCGCAAGGGCACCGACCCGCAGGTGGACGAGGCCATCCATTTCCAGCCGGCCTTGGAGGCCTTCCTGAAGCAGGGCAAGCGCGAGGCGACCGACCTCGACAACAGCTACGCTCAGCTTGCCGCCATCTTCGGCATTGAACAGTGGCCGCCGCAAGAATGAGCAGTCTGAAGACCATCATCCGACTCCAGAAGTGGAAGCTCGACGAGAAGCGCCGGGCGCTGGCGGAGTTGCAGAATCTCGCCGACCGGCTCCAGGCCGAGATCGAGCGGCTGAAGGAGGAGATCGCGGCGGAGCGCGACACCGCCCGCGGCAACGTCGAATACGCCTTCACCTACAGCAACTACATCCAGGCGGCGATGGAGCGCGGCAAGCGGCTGACCCAGTCGATGGGGCAGGTGGAGGCCCAGATCGCCGTCGCCACCGACGAGATGGCCGAAGCCTTCCAGGAGCTGAAGCGCTACGAGTTGGCCGAGGAAGAGCGGCTGAAGCGCGAGAAGGAAAAGCTCAAGCGCAAGGAGGCGAACATGCTGGATGAGACCGCTCTGGTCGGTTTCCGCCGCCGCCAGCAGGAGGAGAGCGGCGTCGAATCCTGACGGACCGGACTGTTCCCATCGGCCTGTTCCCGTCAGCCGGTTCAGGTTGCCATGGCGTTGCCGGTGGGAAGATCCGAAGTGGGAAGATCCGAATAGGCCACCACGCGCGCGCGGCCGGCGCGTTTGGCGGCGTACAGTGCCCGGTCGGCGTGCTGGAGCGCCACGGACAGGTCCGCGGCGTCCGCCGGCCAGAGCGCGACACCGATGCTGCACCCGATCCGGACGTCGAGCCCGTCGGCGGTGATCGGAGCGGAGACGCTGTTGATGATCCGTCTGGCCACGTCCATGGCGTAGTGCGCCTGATGGCCGTCCGCCAGGGAGAGCAGCACCGCGAATTCGTCGCCGCCGAGGCGCGCGGCGAAATCCCCCTGGCGCACGCAACGGGCCAGCCGGTCGCCGATCTCCTTCAACGCCAGATCGCCGGTATGGTGCCCATGCTGGTCGTTGATCGGCTTGAACCCGTCGAGATCGATGTAGAGGATGGCGATCGCGGTCTGATCCTGCGCCGGCTGGTCCCGAAGGCGCTCCACATGGGCTTCGAAAAAGCGCCGGTTGGCGAGCCCGGTCAGGCGATCCTCGAAGGCGATGGCGCTCAGCGTCCGTCCCATCGTCCGCATCGCCTGGGCGACCTGGCTGAATTCGGACGGGTGGACCGGGGCGGGCATGCAGGGGGCGTGGGGATCGAAGAGGTCCGACGACAGGAACGCCGCCGACGCCTTGAGATCCCGCAGGCGGCGCAGGACCATCACCTCCATCAGAACCCAGACCCCGCCGACGATTAACAGCACCACGCCGGCCATGACGCCGGTTCCCAGCAACAGGTTCCGGTCGGCCGCGGCCAGGATGTCGTCGCGCGCGACGGCGACGACGATCTTGGCGCCGGTTTCCTCCAGGGTCGAGAAGCCGCTGATCCGGGGAATGCCGTCCAGACCGTCGTCCTCGATGATCCCGGCCTCCTCCTCCATGATTTTTCGAACCATCGGGTGGTCGGTCATCGATCGCCCGACAATCCCCTGCGGGTCCGGCACGCGCGCGAGGATCGTTCCTTCGGAATCGAACAGCGATACGGTTCCACCGGACTCATGGGCGATTTCGACGGACAGTTCCGCAAGCCAGTTCAAGTCCACCCCGGCCAACAGGACGCGGATGACCTTACCATCGTCACCGAGAATCGGCAGAGCCGCGACCACGCGGGGTTGCTTGCTGTTCTGCCCGATCAGGAAGTTGCTGACCGTGAAGCCGTGCGTCGTCAGAGCTTCGCGGAAATAGTCACGGTCGCCCACATTCATGGGCCGGCTCCTGTTGCTACTGCACAACAGATTGCCATCGGGGTTGAACACCCCGAAGCCGGTGCTCCAAGGATAAAGGTCGGTCGCCTGTTTCAACATCGTTGCGCAACGGTCGGGGCTCGCCTCCCGGATGTCGGGGACCAGGGTGAGAAGCTGGAGGACGCTGTGGGCCTGCTGAACGATCTGCGCCTGCTGCTGCGCGCCCCGGTCGGCGAGCAGGCGGGTGGCATCGCGCGCCCGCTCGATGTCCTGGTTGCGCTCTTGAAGCAGAAGGACGACGACCAGGCCCACCATCGGAAGAAGGGCGAGCAGGATGAAGGCCTCGAGGCGCGCGCGAAGCCCAACACGCGCCCAGAGGGTTTGGGCGCGCCTTAATATTCGTGTACGTTTCAACAGACTCATCCACGCACCAGCCGACCCGCTTTATTCTCATGCGGGTTGAGGAAATCAAGCGGCGAAAGCTGTGACGTGGCGCGGTGCAGCCATGCTGGACGACGGGCGAGGCGGGGATCGGAGGATCAGACGCGCCGCATCCGGGCGAAAAGATGCGGGTTGTCCCAACCGGGCTGGCGGTCCTCAATGACCACACGCTGGGGGACGGGCAGGGTCCGTTCCACCGTGACCTCAACCCAGCGGGGGATCAATTCGTTGTTCAGGTCGTCGAGCACGGCGACGGCCAGGGATTCCGGTCCGGCGGTCGCCGCGGTGTCGGACAGGGCGCCGAGATAGGCGGCGACACCGTCCGGCGTGGCAACCGCGCGGTCGGGGACGTAGCGCAGGGTCAGGCGGGTGCCGGGCGCCGGTTCCCCGTGCAGCTCCACCAGATAATCGTGGCGGGCGTCCGGGTTGGCGGCGGTGGCCAGAAACTCGCGGCGGTGCATGGCGTCCAGGCTCGTCAGGCGGTGTAGCTGCTGCCGCCCGCTCCGGCCCGGGTCAGCTTGACCCAGCATTTGGCGCCGGACTGGAAGGACAGGCCGCCGATGTAGCCCACGGCGCGGATGCTGTCCGCGAAAATCTGGATCAGGTCCAGGCGGATCTCCGGGGTCAGCGGGGTGTGGCTGCGCAGGATCAGGTCGAACCGGTTGGGTTGCACCAGCCCGTCGAGCTGCATCGGGCCGAGACGGCTGAGATCCAGGTCAAGCAGGAAGCGGCTTCCCTTGTCACCGCCCTTTCGGCCCGTCTTTCCGTCCTCTTCCGAATGTATCGGATGGATGTGCAGCTTGATCGGCAGCAGCCCGTTGGCGTCCATCATCGGCAGGGTGTAGGGGCGCCAGTCGCCGGGCAGCGGATCGCCCGCCTGCTGCTGAAGGCTGCGGAATTCGCGCTCCAGCTGGGACAGCAGGCTCCCCTGGCCGGATTTCTCCAGGGCGGAGGCGGCGTCCTCCCCCAGCCAGCCGCGGGCGTCGCCGCCGCGGATCGCCGACAGGAAGAAACTCATCGCCGCGCCCAGCTTGCGGTTCGGCTGCGGCATTACCGTGCCGATCAGCGCCTGCGCGGCGGAGCGGTCCACCCCGGCGAGCGCGCTCAGGAGTTGGCGCATGGCGGGCCAGTCCCGTTCGCTCAGCGGTCCCGGTTCCGTGGCGAGCGGAGGCGGCGCGGTCTGGAGCGCCTTGGCCGGGTCGGTCAGGGCGGCGGTGACGGCGCTGCCCTGCGGCAGGCTCGCCTGGACGTTCAGCGCCAGCATGCCCTGCGGCGTGGCGAGGATCGGTTGGCCCTGCGGCGTGCTGCCGGCCACCGTGCCCTTCAGCACCGGCCCGTCGGGCGTGTCCGGCGTTGCCGGGGAGGCGCCGGGGGGCGCACCGGGCATCGTGGGCGTGGCGGTCGGGGTTGCGGTGCCGCGGGGCGAGGCGGGGGCCGACTGCGGGGCCGCCGTGGATTGGGAAGCGGGTTGGGACGGAGCGCCGTCCTTGCGGGGCGGGCTGCCGGCGCCCTGGCCGTCCGGTGACGGAGAGCCATCGTCCGGCGGGGCGGCCTGCGGCTGGTCCGGCGGGGGCGTGACGGTCAGGATCTTGAGGGCGACGGTGCCGCCCTGGGTCAGAACCGGTTCCCCGGCAGGCTTCGCGGGGGGCGGTTTTGTGGGGGAGGCGGGCTCCGGCATATCCCCGCCGGGATGCGCCGCGTCGCCGCCGAGTTCCACCGCGCTGTCGAGCATCGGCTTGCCGGGGAGCGGCGATGCGCCCGAAGGCGTGGGCGGCGCCTGCGGAGGGGCGGGGGCCGCGTTGGGCTGGCCGGCCTGTGTCGGTGCCGGGGCTTGGCCGCTGCCGCCGTCCGTGACGGGAAGGGGGGGCGGCGCTGGTGTGACGGTGGGCTGGCCGGGCAGGGTCGGGGCCGCACCGGGCGGAGCCGGCGGCTTCGGCGCCGCGGCGATGACCAGCGCCGGAACGATGGTGCCGGGCAGCAGCAGGGGGAGCGGCTGGCCCGCCGGTCCCACCATCGGCGTGGTGGACGCCGGGCTGGGCAGGATCACCACCGGTGTCGCCGAACCCTGAGGGGCCGAACCCTGAGGAGACGTCGCTCCGGTCTGGCCGGGAACGGCCGGCGCCGGCCCGCCGGAGGTCGGCACACTTGGTGTGGTGGTCGAGGGAGTGCCCTGGGTCAGCACCAGAACCTTCGCCGCGAGGCTCTGTATGGGGGAGGGCGCGGCGGAGTCGGTCGACGCGGCCTGGGCCTGTTCCAGAAGCACCTGCGCCGGGGTGATCTGGAGCGTCACCGGCTTGTCGGCGGGCAGCGGCGTCGGGGTTTGCACAAGCACCTCGCCGGCCTGGGTGCGCACGCGGGCGAGGCCCTCCGGCGTGGTGCCGATGACGGTGCCGGTCAGCACCACCGGGCGGGCAATGTCCTGCAACCGCTCCGGCAGCGCCTTGACCGTGCCCTCGGCGACCACCACCGGGGCGGGCGCGGGGGTGGCCGCCGCCGCTGGGGTGGCGGGCGCACCAGCGGCCGTGGGAGGGAGGGCGCCCCCCATCCCGGCCTTACTGGCCGTTCAGAAGCCGCTGGGCGATGGCCAGCACGTCCCGCGCAGCGTCGGAGCTGGGGGAGCGGGTCAGCAGCGGCGACTGGTTGCGGATGGCGTCGCGCACCTTCAGGTCGCGGCGGATGATGCCGGCCAGCGCGGGCTTGTATTTCAGGAAGTTCTGGCAGGCCTTCAGGATGGTGCCGTAGGTGCGCTCGCCGTCCTTCACGCTCTGCGCCATGTTCACCACGACGCGCAGGTCGGCGGTGGGGTTGGTGGCGTGGGTCAGCTTGATGAAGGCGTAGGCGTCGGTCAGCGAGGTCGGCTCGTCCGTCGTCACCACCAGCGTCGTCCCGGCCGGGCCGGACAGGGTGCGCACCGTGCGGTCGACGCCGGCGCCCATGTCCATGATGACGCAGTCGTAGCGCCGGGCCAGCTCCATCAGGTCGTTGCGCAGGCCGGACAGGCGCTGGCTCGGCAGCTGGGCGAGCGTCCCCGAGCCGGAGCGGCCGGCGATGATGTCGAAGCCGCCCTCGGTGTAGCGCTGCGCCGCGCGGCCCAGCGTCACGTCGCCGTTGATCACCGCGCCGAGATCGTTCTTGGGCTGGAAGCCGAGCTGGATGTCGACGTTGGCGAGGCCGAGGTCGCCGTCGAACAGCAGCGAGTTCTTGCCCATCTTGGTCAGCGCGTGGGCGAGCGTGATCGAGAACCACGTCTTGCCGACGCCGCCCTTTCCACTGGCCACGGCGATGACGTTGGCACCGCGCAGCGGGTGAACGTTCTTGAGGGCGGCCGGAAACACCGGATCGGTCATGGGATGGTCCTCGACGAAGAACGAACGGCTTTGGTCTTGGCAGGGGCCGCCGGCTTGGGCCGGTTGCGCGCCGCCTTGTCCTCGGCGGGCATCATCAGGCGGGCGAAGGCCACCGGGTTCAGCGGTGTCAGCCCTTCGGCCACCTTGGAGGAAACGCTGGCGTTGCAGAAGGCCATGCGCGAACGGTGCGCCGTGCCGAGCAGGCTGCCCAGCCGCCGCGCCATGTCGAGCCGGGTGATCAGCATCCGCCGCACGCCCAGCGCCTTGAAGGACTGGGCGATGTCGGCGGCTTCCATGGCGTCCAGCCCGGCGGGGAGCACGAGGATCGGCTCGGCCACCCCGGCGGACAGCAGGGCCTTGAGGTCGGCCATGTCTTCCCGGTTGTAGGGGTTGCGCCCGGCGGTATCCACCAGGACGACGTCGGCGCCGCGGCTGACCTCGAACGCGCCCGCGAGCGCGTCGGGGTCTTCCACCGTCGCCAGTTTGATTTTCATCAGACGCGTGAAAGCGGCCAACTGTTCCATGCCGCCGGCGCGAACCGTGTCGGTGGTGATCACGCCGACCGAGCGTTTGCGGAACACCGCCTGGGCGGCCAGCTTGGCGACGATCAGCGTCTTGCCGCTGCCCGGCGGGCCGACCAGGATCAGCGGCTTGTTGCCGCCGCGCCGGTCCTGCAGCGGGCTGAAGGTGAACATGGAGTCGAGGGCGGCGCCCAGCGCCAGCGCGGGGTCGTCGGTGTCCAGCCCGGCGGCGGCGTCGATCAGCTGCTCGGCCAGGGCCGCGGGCACGCCGTGGCGGTGCAGCACGTCGGCCACCACCTCGCCCACATCGATCTCCGGCTCCTCCTCGACCACCACCACGGGGCGGGCGGTCCGGGTCGGTTGGGCCGTGCGCGCCTGCGCCATCAGCAGATCGTCGTCCTCCACCGCCGCGGTCACGCGAACGCCGCCGCCGTCCTCCTCGCGCGTGGCGACGATGATGGCATCGTCGCCCAGCGTCTGGCGGACCATGCGCATGGCTTCGGACATGGACTTGGCGTGGAACGACTTCAGCCGCATCGGCTCGCTCCCCGCCCGTCACACTGGTTCGTCATGGCCTGCATCAGATCTGCCCCAGGGTCTTGATCCGCGCCTTGGGGTGGATCTCGTTCTGCGACATCACCACGGTGGCCGGCCGGAACCGCTCGACGATCGAGCGGACGAAGGGACGGATCAGCGGGCTGGTCAACAGGACGGGGGTCTCGCCCATCATGGCGTGTCGCTCGAAGGTTTGGCGGACCGAAGTGATGAATTGCTGAAGCCGGCTCGGCGCCATCGTCAGTTGCCGGTCGTCGCCGTCACCCACCAGCGATTCCGCGAACGCCTGCTCCCACTCGGGGGACAGGGTGACGAGCGGGATCACTCCCATCTCGTTGATGTTCGCGTCGCAGATCTGCCGCGCCAAGCGCGTGCGCACATGCTCGGTGATCTGCGTGATGCTGCGGGTTTGGCTTGCCGCCTCGGACACGCCCTCCAGAATGGTGGCAAGATCGCGTACCGAAACCCGTTCTGCAAGCAGGTTCTGCAACACCCGTTGCAATCCGCCCACAGTGATCTGCGCCGGCACCACGTCGGCGATCAGCTTCTGGTGCTCCTTGTCCAGCTCGTCCAGCAGCTTCTGGGTCTCGGTGAAGGACAGCAGCTCGGGCATGTTGTCCTTGATGAGTTCGGTCAGATGCGTGGTGATGACCGTGGACGGGTCGACCACCGTGTAGCCCTTGAACAGCGCCTCCTCGCGGTAGCCCGGCTCGATCCAGATGGCCGGCAGGCCGAAGGTCGGCTCCACCGTCTGCTCGCCGGGCAGGCTCATCGCCTCGCCGCGCGGGTCCATGACCAGCAGCATGTTCGGACGGATGTCGCCGCGCCCCGCCTCGATCTCCTTGACGCGGATGATGTAGGCGTTGGGCGGAAGCTGCAGGTTGTCCTGGATGCGCACGGCCGGCATGACGAATCCGACCTCGCCGGCGATCTGGCGGCGCAGACCTTTGATCTGGTCGGTCAGCCGGTGGCTGCCCGCCTGCGGCTGGTTGATCAGCGACAGCAGGCCGTAACCCAGCTCCAGCCGGATCAGGTCGATGGCCAGCGCCGTGGCGATCGGCTCGTCGGCCACCGGGGCGGCCCCGCCGCCCGGCCCGCCCATGCCCGCGGCCTCGGCGGCGGCGGCCTCCGCCTCCTCCGCCTCCTTCTTCGCGCGCATCTTCGGCAGATACCAGGCGGCGGCCCCGACGGCGGCGACCACCGGCAGGAAGGGCAGCATCGGCATGCCCGGCATCAGGGCGAGCAGGCCGATGGCGCCCGCCGACAGGCCGAGCGCGCTGACATGGTTGGTGAGCTGCCCGACCACCGCCTTGTCGGTGGAACCGCCGGTGCCGGCCTTCGACACCAGGAAGCCGGCGGAGATGGAGATGACCAGCGCCGGGATCTGCGAGACGAGGCCGTCGCCGATGGTCAGCTTGGTGAAGGTGTCCAGCGCCTGCATGATCGGCATGTCGTAGCGCAGGACCGCCAGCGACACGCCGCCGATGATGTTGATGAACATGATCATCAGGCCGGCGACGGCGTCGCCCTTCACGAACTTCGACGCACCGTCCATGGAGCCGAAGAAGGCGCTTTCGTCCTCCAGCTCCTTGCGCTTGGCGCGGGCGGTGGTCTCGTCGATCATGCCGGCGGACAGGTCGGCGTCGATGGCCATCTGCTTGCCGGGCATGGCGTCCAGGGTGAAGCGCGCCGCCACTTCGGCGATGCGGCCCGAACCCGCGGTGATGACCTTGAAGTTCACGATCGTCAGGATCGCGTAGACGATCACGCCGATGATGAAGTCGCCGCCCATGACGAAGCCGGCGAAGGCCTCGATCACATGGCCCGCCGCCGCCGTGCCCTCGTGACCCTGCGTCAGGATCAGGCGGGTGGAGGCCATGTTCAGCGACAGGCGCAGCAGCGTCGTGATGAGCAGGATCGTCGGGTAGGCCGACAGCTCCAGCGGCTTCTCGATGAACAGCACCACCATCAGGATCAGGACCGAGATGGTGACGTTCAGCCCGAGCATCATGTCGAGCAGCATCGGCGGCAGCGGCAGGATCAGCCCGACGACGATCAGCATGATGCCGGCCGCCATCACGATGTCGCCGCGCTTCAGCGCCCCCTTGGCGACGGCCACCATGTCGGTCAGCGCCGACATGTTGCCGCCGCCCGCGCGTGCCCCCGGATTGTGTTCGGTCAGTGCCATGCCGCCGCTCCTCCGCCTTTCCCCCAATCAGCGGATCAGTAGGCCGCCCGTTCCTCGCTGCCCGGCGGCGGCACCGGCACGCCCTCCTCGCTGTACTGCTTCAGCTTGTTGCGCAGGGTGCGGATGGAGATGCCCAGGATGTTCGCCGCGTGGGTGCGGTTGCCCAGGCAGTGCGACAGCGTGCCGATGATCAGGTCGCGCTCGACCTCCGCCACGGTGCGGCCGACGAGGCCCTGGACGGCGGGCGCACCAGGCGCTGTTCCGGCGTTGCCGTAGGACGAGGCTCCGGCGTTGCCGTAGGCCGCGGCCCCCGCGGCGTGGCCCGGAGGCGGCGCGTAGGAGGTGGGATAGCCGGGAGCCGGCTGCCCATAGCCGCGCGGCGCCTGGGGCACCGTGCCGCCCGGCCCGGCAAAGGGGTTGGCGACTGGCGAGTTGGTCGGGATCGACGCCTGCGCCGACCCTTCCGGAGCGAGCATCTGGCTGGTGAGCATGATCGCGTCCGGCCCGACCGTCTCCGACTTGGAGAGCAGGACGGCGCGGTGCATAGTGTTTTCCAGCTCGCGCACGTTGCCGCGCCAGTGGTGGGCGCGCAGCATCAGCAGCGCGTCGTCCGACAGCCGCTTCTCGCCCAGACCGTTGGCCTGCGCGTATTTCTTCAGGAAATGGTCGGCGATCAGCGGGATGTCGGCCGGCCGTTCGCGCAGGGACGGGATGGCGACGCTGAAGACGTTCAGCCGGAAATAGAGATCCTCGCGGAAGTTGCCGGCGCGGACCTCGTTCTCCAGGTTGCGGTTGGAGGTGGCGACAAGACGGACGTTGACCTTGACCGGCTGCGACGAGCCGATGCGGTCGATCTCCTTCTCCTGGATGGCGCGCAGCAGCTTGGCCTGCAGCCGCGGGTGCATCTCCGACAGTTCGTCGAGCAGCAGGGTGCCGCCGTTGGCCTCCTCGAAGCGGCCGAGCCGGCGGGCGACGGCGCCGGTGAAGGCGCCCTTCTCATGGCCGAACAGCTCCGATTCCAGAAGGTTCTCCGGGATGGCCGCGCAGTTCACCGCGACGAAGGGCGCGTCGGAGCGCCGGCTCTTGCGGTGGATGTAGCGGGCCATCAGCTCCTTGCCGGTGCCGCTCTCGCCGGTGATCAGGACGGAGGCGTCGCTGGGCGCCACCTGGTCCGCCAGCCGCAGGGTCGCCAGCATGGCCGGGTCCTGGCAAACGATGGCGTGGCTTTCCTCCGCCACCGCTTCCAGCACGGCGGCGATCAGCTCCGCGTCGGGGGGTAGGGGAATGTATTCCTTGGCGCCGGCGCGGATCGCCTTGACCGCCGCCGCCGCGTCGGTGCCGATGCCGCAGGCCACCACGGGAATGGTGATCCGTTCCGCCTTCAGGCTCTCGATGAAGGTCGCGATGTCGAGTTTGACGTCGATCATCACGAGGTCGGCCCCCGCCGCCGCGCGCAGGGCGTTCAGGGCGCCCTCGATGCTGTCGGTGTGGGACACCTTCGCCCCGCGCTGCATGGCGATCTTGCCAGCGGCGGTGATGTACCCTTCCAACGTTCCAACGATCAGCAGACGCATCTTACGCTCCCCTCGGAGAACCCCGGTCGGAGTCCCGGTCGAAGTACTGAATCCGCTTTCCAGGCGGAAGAACGGCGTTCAGGAGCATCTCCAGACGCCGCGGATTTTCCTGACGCGCGATGGATACCGCGCCGATGGTGTAGAGAGTCTTGACGAGCGCGTCCTCTTCCGCCGTCCGCTCCACCTTGGCGGCCAGCGGGGCCAGCGCGACGTTGCCCAGCACCGCCCCGTAGAAGGTGGTCAGCAGGGCCAGCGCCATCGCCGGGCCGATGCTCGACGGGTCGTTGAGGCTGCCCAGCATCTGGACGAGGCCGACCAGCGTGCCGATCAGTCCCATGGCCGGCGCCACCTCCGACGCGCGGCGCAGCACGCCGGCGCTCTTGACCTTGCCGGCGCCCGACGCCTCGACCTCGCCGATCAGCATCCGCTCGATGTCGTCGGGCGGCAGGCCCTCGGCCACCAGCGTGACCGAGCGGTGCAGGAACGACTCGTGCTTCAGCTCCGGCAGGACATTGCGCAGCGTCTCCGGCGCCCGCCGCGCCGCCTCGGCCAGCAGCAGCACCTGCCGGGCCACGCCGCGCGGGTCGCTGGTCCGGTGGATCAGCACCGCCCCGGCGTCGCGCCACGCGATCGCCACGTCGGACAGCGAGAAGGAGGCGGTGGTGACCGCCAGCGTGCCGCCCAGCACGATGATGAGCGATGGCGGGTCGACGAAGGCGCGCAGACTGCCGCCCGACGCCATGGCGACGAAGATGACCACGGCGGCGGCGGCCAGACCGACCAGCGTCGCCATGTCCACCCCGCCGCGCGGGCGGGCGGAACGCCCACCCCGGCGGGACGCTTCAGCGCTGTCTCGTGTGAGGCTCATCCGCGGTCCGACTTGATGATTTCGGTCATGGTGATGCCCAGCCGGTCTTCCACGACCACGACCTCGCCGCGGGCGACCAGGCGGTTGTTCACGTAGATGTCGATGGCCTCGCCGACCTTGCGGTCCAGCTCCACCACCGCGCCGCGCCCGAGCTTGAGCAACTGGCTGACCTGCATGGTCGATTTGCCGAGCACGGCGGAGATCTGGACGGGGATGTCGTAGACCGCTTCCAGATCCTTGGCTGGACCCAGGCCGGTCTCATACTCCGCAATGTCGCTGCGGCCGCCGCCGTCCAACTCGTCGAGGGAGAAGCTGTCCTTGGCCATCGAAGTCTCCAGAAGCCCTTAGAACCTTGAAAATCCTGTCCGCCGTCCAACCCGCGGGGGTGTCACCCCGGCGGCGCCTCCAGCAGGCCGGCCATCCGCCGTTCGATCTGGGCGAGCAGGCCGGCGGTGTCCCGCTCCACCCCGCCTTCGGCCCACTCGATCCGGCAGCTTCCCGGCGCGAGGCCGGAATCGCCCACCACCATCAGCTTGGCGCCGAAGCCGCGGGCCGCGATCACCTGATCCAGATGCTCGCGCACCGCGTCCACCATGTCGTCGGCGACGCGCACCACCAGGCGCGGCTCGTCGATCAGGTCGGTCAGGCAGGCGCGCACCAGCCCTTCCACCTCCATCAGCCCGCCGCGCCGCGCCAGCTCCGGCATCAGCTTGCGGACGATGGCCAGGGCGATGTGCACGGGCTGGTCGGCCCGCTGGGCGCTGGTGGCGTAATGCTCGTTCAGCAGATGCTGCACGCCGTTGCCGACGGTTTCCAGCGCGTTGGCGATCCGCGCCTGCACCGTCGCCTCGATCTCGACGCGGGCCTGCTCGTAGCCGTCCTTGCGGCCGGCGTTGTTGCCGTCGACGAAGCCCTTGCCATAGCCCGTCGACTTGCCGGCGGTCTCGCCCTCCGTGAAGCCGGCGGCGCGGGCGGCGGCCAGATCGGCCTCGCCGAACACCGGCGGCGGCGGTTCGGGCGGCAGCTCCGGCTCCGGTTCGGGCTCCGGTTCCGGCAGGGGAATGTTGTCGAAATAGTCGTCGTCGGCCTGGAGCTGGCGGCGCGGCGGCGCGTCCACGTCGAAGGACTCGTCGAACAGGAATTTGCGGACCGAGCTCATCGCGTCAGCTCTCCTGATACAGCCAGTTGCGCAGGATCGACACCGCTTCCTCCGGATGCTTCTCCACGATCTCGCCCACCTTGCGCAGCGAGGAGGCGCGGACGCGGCCTTCGACGCGGTTGATGTCGATCATCTGCTCCAGCTCCTCATCGGCCTGGGCGGCTTCCAGGGCGAGATCCTGGGCCAGCGCGCCGGTCGGCGCGGCCAGGGCGGCGGGCATGCCGCTCTGGTCGGCCAGCAGGCGGTCCATGTCGTCCTCCTCCTGCTGGTCGGCCTTCTCGAAGGCGCGGGTGATCAGCGGGCGGATGACCAGCAGGATGATGAGGACGGCGACGATGCCCAGAACGACCATCTCCGCGATGCGGAACAGGTCGTCCTTGGTCATGCCGAGGAACAGCTCCTCCGGCTTCTGGACGTCGTCTTCCGGCGACCAGAAGCGCATGTTGATGACTTCCAGCGTGTCGCCGCGCACGGCGTCGAGGCCGACGGCGGAGCGGACGAGCGCCTTGATGCTCTCCAGCTCCTGCTCCGGCCGCGGCTGGTAGGCCGCCGGGTTGCCGTCCCTCGGCAGGCTGTAGGTGCCGTCGACCAGCACGGCGACCGACAGGCGCCGCACCTGCCCGGATTCGCGGACGTGGTTCTTGGTGGTCCGGCTGATCTCGTAGTTGATCGTCTCTTCGCTGCGGTTCTGCTTGTTCTGCGAGATCGGCCCGGCGTTGTTGCCCGACTGCGCGGTCGGCAGGTTCTGGTCCACGGTGACCGGCGACAGCGGGTCGCGGTCGTGGCTCTCGTTCGCCTCCGTCACCGTCTGGGTGGAGCGGACGACCTGGCTTTCCGGATCGAAGATTTCCGATTGGGTGGTGATGCGGTCGAAGTCGAGATCGGCCGATACCTCCGCCCGTACCTTGCCGTAGCCGACGGTGCGGCCCAGCAGATCCTCGATGATGCGGGCGACGCGGCTCTCGTAGGCGACCTTCTTCTCCTCCGCCGAGGCCAGCATGGCGTCCGCGCTGTCGTTGCCGGTGCCGCGGGCGAGCAGGGTGCCCTTGTCGTCGACGATGGAGATGCGGCTGGGGTCGAGGTTCGGCACGGAGGCGGCGATCAGGTGCTGGATCGCCTGGATGTTCTCGCGCGACAGCTGGGCGCCGGGGCGCAGCTTTATGAAAATGCTGGCGGTCGCCGGATTCTGCTGGCGCGCGAACAGCTCGCGCTTGGGCAGCACCAGATGGACGCGGGCGCTCTGCACCCCGTTCAGCGTCTGCACCGTGCGCGCCATCTCGCCTTCCAGGGCGCGCAGATGGTTGATGTTCTGCATGAAGCTGGTGGCGCCGAAGCCTTCGCCCTTGTCGAACAGCTCGTAGCCGATCGAGCCGCCCGAGGGCAGGCCGGCGGCGGCCATGCGCATGCGGGTCGGCCCGACCTGCTCGGCGGCGACCATGATCTTCGTGCCGGTCTTGTCGACCGTGAAGGGGACCTTCGCCTCCTCCAGCTTCTTGGCGATGGCCGCGGCCTCGGTGGGCTGGAGTTCGGCGTAGAGAAGCTCCATCTCCGGGGTGGAGAGGCGCGTCATCAGGTAGACGAAGAATCCGATCAGGAGCAGGCCGACGCCGCCGATGGCGGCCAGGCGCGCGGGACCCAGATTGCGCAAGGTCTGCAGAAGGTTGTTCACGCGCTAGTCCCCGATCGGATGCCCCGGTGGATCTCCGGGAAGTTCTTGATTTCGCAGACGCAAAAAAGGAATTTGCAAAAACCGCGCCGGTCCTTGCCTTAAGCGCGCATGCTGGGCTGTCTTGATGAAGAGAGCGTTAATTCATGGGCAGAAATTGCCCAGTGCCCGGCAAAATGTGCCTATCGATGCGCGTCGGCAACGCTCTTCTGCCCACCTCCAGGCGAGGAGGAAGGGGTTGATTCGCCGCAAAAGAGCGCGCGCCAGATTGTTTCTTCTTTGAACAATTTAAAATTACCTCGAAAGAAGGAATAATGCGCGTGTATATAACCCTTCTATTTCTGTGGTTTGTTGGGACGTAGGTAGTAAATGCCGCAACGGTGGTTGACTTTGCACCGCCGACGTCATAGCTGAGTTGCAATGGTCGCTTGTCCGATACCAAAAAGATCGTGGCACAAGCGCGTCGGAATCTTTCCAACGCAGAACCGAATGTTGCTTCGCGCGACATGGGGCTTTGCCACTTTTCCTGATGGGGGAATGTTGTGAAAAAACGTGGACGTGAGAAGAAGGAAGGCCTCAACGAGGTCGATGTGTTTGTTGGGCAGCGTCTGCGCGAACTGCGCATGCTCGCCGGCCTGAGCCAGAGCGATGTCGCGTCGGCTCTGGGTCTGACGTTCCAGCAGCTTCAAAAGTACGAGCGCGGCTTCAATCGGGTCTCGGCCAGCCGGCTGTTCAAGCTGGCCCAGTTCTTCCGGGTGCCGGTCTCCGTCTTCTTCGAGGGGCTGGAGGAACGCCACGCCGCCCAGGAGGCGGGGGTGGCCAGCCCACAGGCGGAAGAATCGGAGGGCACTCTGCGGTCCCGCGAGGCGCTGATGCTCGCCCGTTACTTCCAGAACATCCGCGATCCGCAGATCCGCGGGGCGATCCGCGAACTGGCGGAGCGCTGCGCTGACCAAGCCGACGGTGCCGGCGGTCCGGCGCTCGACGAGGATGCGGAGGCGATCGACCCGACCGCCGTCCGTGGACGCCGCGGGCGCAACGCCGGCCACAGCGTCGGTCAGGCGTGAGGAGCGGGCGGCACCGCCGTTGGGGCCCGGCCCCATGCGGTTCACCCGCCCGGTTTCGTAGGTAGGCCCGGCCCCGGCGTCATCGCTGGGCCGCGTCGGTTCGCGCCGCCCTGCCGCCTCGGCCCCCCGTGAGGCGGTCGGGCGCGCGCGTTTGATTCGATTGAGGCCGTTGATTCGGCCGTTGCTTCGATGCGGGTTCGCGTCGGCCGTCGATGACGGGGCCCGGCACGAGCGGGCAAGGATTTCGTTGACGCTCGCCGTGTCCGGCTGGTCCCGCCACGTCCGCGGTGGCGGTCGCATGCTCTTGAAATGGAAGCCGCGCACAGCGCCTCGGCCGGGAAATCCCGTCGAGGCGCTGGACGAACGGCTGCAATCCGTCGATAAGGCAAGCTGGAACAAGGCTGGTGCGACGACCGCTGAATTCCGTCCGTTCGATCCGCGATCCGAGACGGGCGGCGCTCTTCCGATCTGGCCAGTCACCGATCAGCCACCACGGAACTCACCCAACCACACCGACGGTGTTCGATGCAAAATTCCGGAGAATCGAAGACAGGCTTCCTTGGTCGGCGGGAGCTTGACCTCCCGGTCACGATCTTCGAGGTGATGTCCCGCCTGTCGGACGAGCACAAGGCGATCAACCTTGGCCAGGGCTTTCCCGATGAGCGCGGTCCTGCCGACGTGCTGGACGTGGCGGCCAAGGCCATCCTCGAAGGGTGGAACCAGTACCCGCCGATGATGGGCACGCCGGACCTGCGGCAGGCGCTGGCCGCCCACGGCCGGCGGTTCTACGGGCTGGACATCGATTGGAAGACCGAGGTGCTGGTGACCTCCGGCGCCACCGAGGCGCTCACCGCCAGTCTGCTCGGCCTCATCGAGCCGGGTGACGAGGTTGTGCTGTTCCAGCCCATGTACGACAGCTACCTGCCGATCGTCCGGCTGGCCGGCGGCGTGCCGCGCTTCGTCAGCCTGAAGGCCCCGGACTGGAGCTTCACACGGGCGGACCTGGAAGCGGCCTTCTCGCCGAAGACCAAGCTGGTTCTCATCAACGACCCGCTGAATCCCGCGGCCAAGGTTTTCAGCCGCGCCGAACTGGAACTGCTGGCGGAGTTCGTCCAGCGCTTCGACGCCTTCGCCGTCTGCGACGAGGTGTACGAGCACATCGTCTTCGACGGGCGTCAGCACATTCCGCTGATGACTCTGCCCGGCATGCGCGACCGCTGCCTGAAGATCGGCTCCGCGGGCAAGACCTTCTCGCTGACCGGCTGGAAGGTCGGCTACGTCACCGGCGCGCCGCACCTGCTCCAGCCCGTCGCCAAGGCGCACCAGTACATCACCTTCACCACGCCGCCCAACCTTCAGACGGCGGTCGCCTATGGGCTGGGCAAGGACGACGCCTATTTCGCCGGGTTGTCCAGCGGGCTCCAGGCCAAGCGCGACCGGCTGGCCGACGGGCTGCGCGCCGTGGGGTTCGAGGTGCTGCCGTCCGCCGGCACCTATTTCGTGGTCGCCGACGTGTCGCCCTTCGGTTTCGACGGCAACGACGAGGCCTTCTGCCGCCGTCTGACCGCCGAGGCCGGGGTGACGGCCATCCCCGTCGGAGCCTTCTTCGTTCAGGACGCGCCGCGAAGTTTCATACGCTTCTGCTTCTCCAAGAGGGACGAAATCCTCGACGGAGCGGTTGAGCGGTTGAGGGCGTATTTCACGCGGAAATGACAGGATGGCCTCCGTCATCAACGTTGGATGGAGAGGCTTGCCGGAGACTTCGATGGCGTGATACCCCTTGTCCTCTAGGGTCGATACCGGGCCGGAACGGATCATCGTCCGGACCCGCCCCGGTGGACCGCCTGTGGAAAGACCGGGATGCGCCTGCCGATCTCGTTCCGCTGGTGCGTGTTCGCCATCGCCGCCGTTGCGATCACGGTGGTCTGGGGAGCCTACGCGCAGGTGGCGCGCGAACTGCTGGACGGCCAGACGCGGGAAGCGGTGGCGAAGGCCGAGATCATGGTCCGGGCCTTCGCCAAGAGCACCCATCGCGCGGTGCACGAGGTGGACATCACGCTGCGCTCCCTGGCGCTGGAGTTCGGGGAGAACGGCCTGCCCGGCATCCGCAACTTCCTTGATCAGACGCTCTACGATCCGACGCTGATCCATCACTTCACCGTGCTCGACGCCGACGGGATCGTGCTGTTGCGCAGCGAAGGGCCGGGCGAGCGGGAGAACGAGCGGGACGAGGCGGCCTTCGCCTTCCATCAGGGCACCGGCCGCGACCTGATGCACATCGGAACGCCTTTTCCCGGAACGACCGGCGGCGGCCCCCTGCTGCGCCTCAGCCGGCGGCTGACCGACGGGGATGGCGGCTTTGCGGGCATCGTGATCGCCAACATCGATCCCGACATCCTGGGGGAATTCTACCAGCAGGCCAATCTGGGGCCGCAAGGGGCGGTGACCCTGATCGGGGTGGACAAGGTGATCCGCGCCCGCGGCGCCTCGCGCGGTGTCGAGGCGGTCGGCCTCGCCATCCCCCAGTCCCGCCTGTGGGGGGAACTGGGCCGGTCGCTCGCCGGCGTCTACTGGCAGGAGTCGCAGACCGACGGCGTCCTGCGCGCCTTCGCCTATCGCGTGGTGGAGAGCTATCCGCTGGTCGCCACCGTCGGCGTCGCGCAGATGGACATCGAGGCGGGGGTGGCCGACCTGCGCAACACGCTGTTCCTGCTGGCGGCGATCCTGACCGCGTCCATCCTGCTGGTGACGCTGTTCCTTCTGGTGCAGCACCGCACCGCGGAGCGGCTGCGCGCAGCACTGGCCCTGAACCGCAATTTCCTGGCCCGCGTCAGCCATGAGCTGCGCACCCCGCTGAACGCCATTCTCGGCTTCTCGGAGATCATTCGCGATCAGATGCTCGGGCCGCAGGCCGACGGGCGTTATGCCGACTACGCCCACGACATTCATGAATCGGGGCGGCACCTGCTGGGGCTGATCAACGACATCATGGATCTGTCGCGGCTCCAGGCGGGGACGTTGCCCCTGCATCGGGAGGATCTCGACGTCGCTCCGGTCGTCGAGTGGGCGTTCCGCATGGTGGCCCCGCAGGCCGACGCCAAACGCATCCGGCTGGACATGAACGTCGAACCGGGGCACCACAGCGTCTCGGCGGACGAACGCGCCCTGAAGCAGATGCTCCTGAACCTGCTGACCAACGCCGTCACCTTCACGCCGGAGGGCGGGCGCATCCTGGTGACGGTCGGCGGCGGAGCGGACGGCGGATGCCGCGTGCGGGTGACGGACAACGGCATCGGCATGACGCCGGAACAGCTCCACCAAGCCGCGGAGCCCTTCGGACAGCCTGCGGTGCATGTGGCGTTGCCGGGGCAGGGCGGCGGGCTGGGGCTGCCCATCGTCAAGTCCCTGATGGAGGCCCATGGCGGGCGCCTGCGCATCGACAGCCGGCCCGGCGAGGGCAGCCAGTTCACGCTGGAATTCGCCGCCTGATCCCCGTCCCGTCCACGGCCGAATCCACCTTGCGGGATTTTCCGGGCGGGGCCGCAAAGCCGTGGCGAAACCATGGGCGCTTCGGCATACTCCGCGCCGGTTTGCCGAAAACGGTGTTTTCGCAGGCCCCAAGTTTTCGCATAGGCCCGCGCGCGCCGCGCCGGGCGGCTGGTCCAGGGAAGATCGAATGTTGCGTGCAGTGGCGCGTGTCTGTGCCGTCCTCGTCGCGTCCTCAACCCCCGTCATCGCCGCCGACGCGCCGCCCGAGCCGGTGCCCTTCGGCGTCTCCTCCGCCGAGGTGGTGGCGGAGCGCGACGTGCCGCAGGCCTGCTTCACCTTCACCGACCGGCTGGAGAAGTCGCGCGCGGTGAACTACCGCGACTATGTGGAGGTGACGCCGACAGGAAATGGGGCGGGGGGCAATGGGGTGGCCGGTGGCGGGGCGGCTTTCGACGGGACCGCCGTGGCGCGCGACCGCACGCTCTGCGTCGAGGGTCTGAAGCACGGGCAGAGCTACCGCATCACCCTGCGCGACGGGCTGCCGGGCAGCGACGGGAAGCGCCTGCCCAACCCCGACGCGCGCGACATCGAGGTGCCGAACCGCAAGCCGGCTCTGACCTTCCGCGGGGCGGGCTACATCCTGCCGCGCATCGGCGCCGACGGGCTGCCGCTGCGCTCCATCAACCTCGACCGAGCGAAGCTCCAGGTGCTGCGGATCAACGACCGCAGTCTGGTTGAGAAGATCTATTTCGGCCGCATCGGCCAGCAGATGTCCGACCACGAGGTCGGCGAGATCCTCGACCGCTCCGGCCAGGAGGTGTGGCGCGGGGAAATGGCGATCAGCAACAGCCGCAACCAGGCGGTGGTGACGCCCTTTCCGATCGACGCCGTCCTGGGCCGGCTGGAGCCCGGCGTCTACATCGCCGTGGCCAGCACCGAGGACATCAAGCCCGGCGGCTGGGACCACAAGGCGACCCAGTGGTTCGTCGTCTCCGACCTCGGCCTGAACGCCATCACCGGCGAGGACGCGCTGGTCGTCTTCGCCCGCTCGGTGAGGGGGGCGACCCCGGAGGCCGGCGTCGAGCTGCGCCTGCTCGCCCGGAACAACGAGGAGCTTGGCAAGGCGCTGACCGGCGCGGACGGGCTGGCGCGCTTCGACCTCGCCGCCCTGCGCGCCGCCGGGCGGGAGCCGGTGCAGGCGCTGTTCGCCTACCGCGGGGCGGGGGACTTCGGCTTCCTCGACCTCGTGACGCCGACGCTGGCCAACGCGCCGCCGGCGGCCGGGGCGCCGAACGCGGTGCCGGGCGGCGTCGCGGTGGCGGTTCCGGCGCGCCCGGTCCCCGGCCAGCCCGACGCCTTCCTCTACACCGAGCGCGGCATCTATCGCCCCGGTGAGACGGTGCATCTGGCGGCGCTGCTGCGCGATGCCGACGCCAAGCCGGTCACCGGCCGTCCCGTCACGCTGAAGATCCAGCGTCCGGACGGCTTCGAGGTGGACCGCCGTCCGCTCGCCGAATCCGGCGGCGGCAGCTTCGCCGCCCGCGTCGAGATCCCGGCCAACGCCATGACCGGCACCTGGGCGGTCACTGCCCATGGCGAGCCGGAGGCCGGGAGCCAGCCGAACACGCTGGGGCCGGTGCTGGGCCGCGCCGAATTCCTGGTCGAGGACTTCGTGCCGCCGCGCCTTGAGGTCGCCCTCGCCGCCGAGGCGGCGGAGCTTCCGGCGGACGGCAAGACGACCCTGACCGTCGACGGGCATTTCCTCTACGGCGCCCCGGCGGCGGGCCTGCCGGGCGAGCTGGCGGTGACGCTGCGCGCCGCGGCGAACCCCTACCCGAACCTGCCCGGCTACCGCTTCGGCCTCACGCAGGAGGAGGTGAAGCCGCTGCGCAGCGACCTGCCGGGCTTCACGACCAACCGCAACGGGCAGGCCAAGGCCGATCTCGCGCTGCCCAAGGCGCCGGAGAGCACCAAGCCGCTGGAGGCGGTGGTCCGCGCCACCCTGCTCGACATCGGGGGCCGCTCGGTCAGCCGCGATCTGGTCCTGCCGGTGCGCCACCAGCCCTTCGCCGTCGGCATCCGCCCGCGCTTCGAGGGCGACGGGGTGCCGGAAGGCGCCACCGCCGGCTTCGACGTGGTCGCGGTCGGGCCGGACGGCCAGCCGATGGACAAGGAGGATCTCTCCTACGAGCTGTTCGAGGAGGAGTACGACTACGCGTGGTTCGAGGCGAACGGGCGCTGGGACTACAAGGTCACGGTGCGCGACCAGCGGGTGACCGGCGGCACGCTCGCCGCCCAGGCGGCCAAGCCGGCTTCCGTGGAGGCCCCGGTGACCGCCGGGCGCTATCGGCTGGAGGTGTTCGACCCCAAGACCGGCGTGGCGAGCAGCCTGCGCTTCGCCGCCGGCTGGTGGATGACCCCGACCGCCGGCGAGCGTCCCGATCAGGTGGACGTGACCGTCATGCTGCCCGCCTACAAGGGCGGCGACACCGCCTGGGTCTACGTCAAGCCGCCCTACGACAGCGAGGTGCTGATCACCGTCGCCGACCGCAAAATCCGCGACGCCTCCACCCGCCGCATCGGGCCGGAGGGGGCGTTCCTGGAGATCCCCGTCGATCCGACCTGGACCGGCGGCGTCTATGTGCTGGCGACCGCCTTCGGCGCGCCGGACGCGGCGGGCGGCCCGTCGAAGGGCGTGGCGCGCCGCGCCGTCGGCCTGTCCTGGCTGGCGGTGGACGGGGACGAGCGGGCGCTGGACGTGCGCGTCGCCGCCCCGGCGCAGACCGAGCCCCGCCGCTCCGTCACCGCCGAGGTGGTGGTGGAGGGCGCGCCGGAAGGCCAGCCGGCCTATGTGACGGTCGCCGCGGTGGATGACGCCGTGCTCCAGCTCACCGACCAGCATTCGCCGAATCCCATCGACCATTATCTCGGCAAGCGCCGCCTGGGCGTGGAGCTGCGCGACTCCTTCGGGCGGTTGATCGATCCGGCGGTCCTCGACGCCACCCGCACGCGCCCCGGCGCCGCCCCGCGGCTGCGTCAGGTCGGCGTCACCGTTCCGCAGAAGTCGGAGCGCGTCGTTTCCCTGTTCTCCGGCGTGCTGACCGTGGGGCCGGAGGGCAAGGTGGCGGTGCCGCTGGACGTCCCCGACTTCCAGGGCCGGCTGCGCCTGATGGCGGTGGCGTGGAGCGGGGACAAGCTGGGCCGCTCCGAATCCTCCATGCTGGTCGCCGATCCGGTGCTGGCCGACCTCGGCCTGCCGCGCTTCCTGGCGCCGGGGGACCGGGCGGTGGTTCCGGTGACTCTCGACAACGTCGCCGGGCCGGCGGGCGCCTACACCATCTCCCTGATCGCCAGCGGCGCGGTGTCGCTCAGCGAAGGCAGCATCGCCGTGCCGGAGCTGGGCAAGGGCAAGCGGGCCGCCGCCGGGCGGGTCCTGACCGCCAACGGCGTCGGTACCGGGCACATCGCGCTGGACGTGACCGGGCCGGACGGCCTGCGCATCACGCGCCAGTGGGAAATCCCGGTGCGGCCGGCCTCGCCGCTGGTCACCCGCCGCACCGCCACCATGCTGGCCCCGGAGCGCAGCGTCGAACTGCCCGCCGACCTGCTGAACGGCCTGCGTCCGGAGACCGCGACGGCGGCCCTGTCGCTCGGCAACCTGCCGGACCTCGACATCCCCGGCCTGCTGACCGCGCTGGAGCGCGGCGGCCCCGGCGGGCTGGAGATGACGGCCAGCCGCGCGCTGCCCCTGCTGTCGCTGGGCGATGTGGCGGTGGCGCTGGGCGTCGCCTCGGACGAGCGGGTGAAGGCGCGGGTGCAGCGGTCGGTCGATCGCGTGCTGACCTTCCAGCGGATGGACGGCGCCTTCGCCGCCTGGTCGCCGAAGGGGGAGGCCGATTCCTGGCTGACCGCCTACGCGCTCGACTTCCTGGGCCGCGCCAAGGCCGCCGGCTACCGCGTGCCGGAGGGGCCGTATCGCAAGGGACTCGACGGGCTGCGCGGCGCGCTCGACAACGCCTGGGTGGAGGCCGACGAGCAGCCGGCCCGCGCCTACGCGCTTTACGTGCTGGCCCGCGCCAAGATGATCGACGCCGGTGCGGTCCGCTACTTCCAGGAGACCTTCTGGGACAAGCTGCAGACCGACTTCGCCCGTGCCCAGGTCGCCACGGCCATCGCCGCGCTGGGCGACAAGGACCGCGCTGCCGAAGCCTTCGGGCGGTTGTCCGGCGCCCGCGTCGTGTCGGCCAGCCTGCGCGACTACGGCTCGTCCCTGCGCGACGAGGCCGGCGTGGTGGCGCTGATGGGCGAGAGCGGCGTGGTTGAGCGGGACCGCTTGGCCCAGGCGACCGAACGCCTGTCCAAGACCTACGCCGCCGTCCGCACCACCGGCGTGCAGGAGCAGGCGTGGCTTCTCCAGGCGGCCAGGGCGCTGATCGACCGGGCGCCGTCGATGAGGATCGCCCAGAAGGACCAGCAAGGCGCCGATCAGGTCGCCGAGGGCGTCAAGCCGCTGTTCCAGCGCATCGACCCGGCGGCCCCGCCGGCCATCCGCAACGCCGGGGGCGAGCCGCTGCGCCAGATCCTGTCGGTGTCCGGCATCGCCGACGCGGCGCCGGGGGCGGAGGAGCAGGGCATGACCGTGACCCGCAGCCTGTTCGACATGACCGGCCGCCCCGCCGATCCGGGCGCCGTCCGCCCGAACGACCGGCTGGTGGTGATTCTGGAGGGCAGCGCCTCCGATCCGGTGGACCGGCAGGTTCTGGTGTCCGATCCGCTGCCCGCCGGCTTCGAGATCGAGGCCGCCCGCTTCGCCGGAGGCGGGGCGCCGCTGGGCGACCTGTCCTGGCTGGGCGAGCTGACCGCGCCGCGCGCCGTCGATTACCGCGACGACCGCTTCGTCGCCGCGCTCGACATGACGAAGCAGGCGCCGCGCTTCCGGCTGGTCTATCTGGTGCGCGCGGTGACGCCCGGCGACTACGCCCAGCCCGGCGCGACGGTGGAAGACCTCTACCGCCCGCACCAGTCGGCCCGCACCGCCGCGTCGCGCCTGCGCGTCCTGCCGGAGTAGGCGGCCCAAACGGAAAAGCCCCATCGTCCGCCGCGTGGCAGACGATGGGGCTTTTGCTTTTTGAAATGGGCCGTTGCGGCACTGGCCGGGCCAGATGCCGGTCTCAGACGCTCGTCTTGTGCTCTTCGTCGCGCTGGCGGGTGACGAGCATCAGGATGGCCACCACGACCGCGAAGAAGGCGGTCAGCGCCACGTAGAACAGCAACGCGACCCCGACCGTCAAGGTGCCGATCAGCACCATGGCGAGTATCCAGATGCCCAGCGATACGATGGCGCGCGACGACATCGGCTGTCCCAACCCTGTTTGCCGTGACTCCGGTTTGTCCTGCCCTGTGACCGGCCGTTGCGCCCGGCCATGTCTGTGGCCCGGTTCCGCCGGCGGCTTTGTTCATTGAGTGCCCCGAGCCTGCCATAGCTGGGTAGGCACACCGCCCGTGGCATGCTGTCACAGCGCGCCCGCGCCGCACCCCGGATGTCCATCGGGAGGGCGCCCGAATGGGAGCGGGCTGCCCGCTTGACAGCAAATGGCAAGCGCCTTACCTTTACGTAAACGTCAACCCATGACAATTAAGGGCAATGACGATCCAGGGAAGGGTGGGGAATGTCGCAACCCGCAAGGTCGATGGGGCTGGGCACGCGCGCCGACATCGGGTTGGGCGTCGGGCTGGACCCCGGCGCGGACGGTGCCGGACGCTCCTTCGCCATCGGTGAACTGGCCGACGAATTCGGGCTGACGCACCGCACCATCCGCCATTACGAGGACGAAGGGCTGTTGGCGCCGCAGCGCGACGGCACCGCCCGCGTCTACGGCCACCGCGACCGCGCGCGCCTCGCGCTGATCTGCCGGGGCAAGCGGCTGGGCTTCAGCCTCGCCGAGATCAAGGAATTCCTCACCCTCTACGACGCGGACGAGATCCAGAAGGAGCAGATGCGCTTCATGCAGCGCATCGCCCGCCGCCGCATCGCCGACCTGGAACGGCAGCTTCAGGACGTCCAGCAGACGCTGGGCGAGCTGCGCATCATTGACACCCAGATCTCCGACCATTTCCGCAAGAACGGAATCACGGAGACGCACACCCCGGAGGACACGCAACCATGACCTCGGCGCCTTTGACCACGCCCGCCAACCCGGTCGTCATCGCCGGCTACGCCCGTTCCCCCTTCGCCTTCGCCAACAAGGGCGAACTGGCGAAGGTCCGTCCCGACGACCTGCTGGCCCATGTCGTCGCGGCGCTGGTCGAGCGCACGGGCGTCAACCCGCAGGACATCGAGGATGTGGTCGTCGGCTGCGCCTTCCCCGAGGGCGAGCAGGGCATGAACATCGCCCGCACCGTGTCCTTCCTGGCCAAGCTGCCGCTGACCGCCGGGGCCACCACGATCAACCGCTATTGCGGCTCCTCCATGCAGGCGATCCATCAGGCGGCCGGCGCCATCCAGATGGGGGCGGGCGAGGTCTTCCTGTGCGGCGGCATCGAGTCGATGAGCCGCGTCCCGATGATGGGCTACAACCCGCTGCCCCATCCGGGCCTGAAGGACCATTACCCGGAGGCTTACTGCTCGATGGGCGTCACGGCG
This sequence comes from Azospirillum baldaniorum, assembly GCF_003119195.2. Classification (NCBI taxonomy): domain Bacteria; kingdom Pseudomonadati; phylum Pseudomonadota; class Alphaproteobacteria; order Rhodospirillales; family Azospirillaceae; genus Azospirillum; species Azospirillum baldaniorum. The sequence continues at coordinate 1,595,544 of NZ_CP022254.1, forward strand.
GAGAATGTCGCCCGCCGCTATGAAATCTCCCGCGCCGACCAGGAGGCGATGGCCGCCGAGTCCCACGCCAAGGCCGCCGCGGCGCAGCAGGCCGGGCGCCTCGCCGAGGAGATCGTCGCCATCCAGACCGCCGCCGGCCTCGTGGAGCGCGACGGCTGCATCCGTCCCGGCACCAGCGGCGAGACGCTGAGCGGCCTGAAGCCGGCCTTCCTGGCCGATGGCTCGGTCACCGCCGGCACCTCCTCACCGCTGACGGACGGCGCCTCGGCGGTTCTGGTGACGACGGAGGCTTACGCCAAGGCCAACGGCCTGCCGATCCTCGCCCGCATCCGCTCGGTCGCGGTGGCCGGCTGCGCGCCGGAGGTGATGGGCCTCGGCCCGGTCCCGGCGGCGCAGAAGGCGCTGGCGCGCGCCGGCCTGTCCATCCGGGACATCGACGTGATCGAGCTGAACGAGGCCTTCGCCGCCCAGGCCATCGCCTGCATGCGCGACCTCGACATCGACCCGGCCAAGGTGAACCTCGACGGCGGCGCCATCGCGCTCGGCCACCCGCTCGGCGCCACCGGCGCCCGCATCACCGGCAAGGCCGCGGCCCTGCTGAAGCGCGAGGGCAAGCAGTTCGCGCTCGCCACCCAGTGCATCGGCGGCGGCCAGGGCATCGCCACGGTCCTGGAAGCGGTCTGACGGCGGCGGCACAGGGAGGCACCAACCATGCAGATCAAACGCGCCGCCGTGATCGGCTCCGGCGTGATGGGCAGCGGCATCGCCGCCCATTTCGCGAACGCCGGCATCCCCGTCGTCCTGCTCGACATCCCCGCCAAGGAGGGTGACGACCGCAGCGCCATCGCCAAGGGGGCCGTCCAGAGGCTCCTGAAGACCGACCCCGCGCCCTTCATGCACCCGAAGAACGCCAAGCTGGTGACTCCGGGCAATCTGGAGGACGACCTCGCCCTGCTGGCCGACGTCGACTGGATCGTCGAGGCCATCGTCGAGAACCCGGCGGTCAAGGCCGACCTCTACCGCCGCATCGACCCGGTGCGCAAGGCAGGCTCCGTGGTCTCGTCCAACACCTCGACCATCCCGCTGGGGGTGCTGGTCGAGGGGCAGTCGGACGCCTTCAGGCGCGACTTCCTGATCACCCACTTCTTCAACCCGCCGCGCTACATGCGGCTGCTGGAGATCGTCGGCGGCGAGGCCACCCGGCCCGACGCGCTGGCCGCCGTCGCCGACGTCTGCGACCGCGCGCTGGGCAAGGGCGTGGTCCGCTGCAAGGACACGCCGGGCTTCATCGCCAACCGCATCGGCGTCTACTGGATCCAGACGGCGATCAACGCCGCCGTCGATCTTGGTCTGACGGTGGAGGAGGCCGACGCCATCGTCGGCCGCCCGATGGGCATCCCGAAGACCGGCGTGTTCGGTCTGGTCGATCTCGTCGGCCTCGATCTGATGCCGCACATCGCCAAGAGCCTGCTGGCGACCCTGCCGGAGAACGACCCCTACCGCGCCGCCTTCCGCGAGCACCCCGTCATCACCCGGATGATCGCGGAGGGTTACACGGGCCGCAAGGGCAAGGGCGGCTTCTACCGCCTGAACCGCGACGGTGGGGCCAAGGTCAAGGAGGTCATCGACCTGTCCACCGGCGCCTACCGCCGCTCCGACAAGCCGAAGCTGGAGAGCGTGTCCACCGTCGGGCGCGACCTGCGGGCGCTGGCCGACTTCCCCGACAAGACCGGGCAGTACGCCCGCCGGGTGCTGGCCCACACGCTGGCCTACGCCGCGTCGCTGGTGCCGGAGATCGCCGACAGCATCGTCGCGGTCGATGAGGGGATGCGGCTCGGCTACAACTGGAAGCAGGGCCCGTTCGAGCTGATCGACCGGCTGGGCACCGCCTGGTTCGCCGACCTTTGCCGCAGCGAGGGCATCCCCGTCCCGGCGCTGGTCGAGCAGGCCGCCGGGCGGCCCTTCTACCGGGTCGAGGACGGCAGGCTCCAGCATCTGACCACCGCCGGCCTCTACGACACGGTGGTGCGTCCCGACGGCGTTCTGCTGCTGTCGGACATCAAGCGGGCGTCGCAGCCGGTGTGGAAGAACGGCTCGGCCAGCCTGTGGGACATCGGCGACGGCGTGCTGTGCGTCGAATTCACCAGCAAGATGAACGCGCTGGACGGCGACGTCATGGCCGCCTACGGCAAGGCGATGAAGCTGATCGGCGACGGAAAAGGGAACTGGAAGGCGCTGGTCATCCACAACGAGTCCGACAACTTCTCGGTCGGCGCCAATCTGGGACTCGCCCTGTTCGCCCTGAACGTCGGGCTGTGGCCGCAGATCGAGGAACTGGTGGAGGGCGGGCAGCGCGCCTACCGCGCCCTGAAATACGCCCCCTTCCCGGTGGTGTCGGCGCCCAGCGGCATGGCGCTCGGCGGCGGCTGTGAGATCCTGCTGCATTCCGATCATGTGCAGGCCCACGCCGAGACGTACATGGGGCTGGTCGAGGTCGGCGTCGGGCTGATCCCCGGCTGGGGCGGCTGCACGGAGATGCTGGCCCGCCACGCCGCCAACCCGCGGACCCCGAAGGGGCCGATGCCGCCCATCGCCGGGGCCTTCGAGACCATCAGCCTCGCCAAGGTCGCCAAATCGGCGGCGGAGGCCAAGGACCTGCTGTACCTGCGCGCGAGCGACGGCATCACCATGAACCGCGACCGCCTGCTGGCCGACGCCAAGGCCAAGGCGCTGGAACTGGCCGCGAACTACACCCCGCCCGAGAAAGTCACCTACACGCTCCCCGGCCCCAACGGGCGCGCCGCGCTGGAGCTGTTCCTGGAAGGCTTCGCGCTTCAGGGCAAGGCGACGCCGCACGACATGGTGGTCTGCGGCAAGCTGGCCGGCATCCTGACCGGCGGACCGAAGGCCGACGTCACCCAGCCGGTGACCGAGGACCAGATGCTGGCGCTGGAGCGCCGGGCCTTCATGGAACTGGTGCGCACCGAGGGCACCATCGACCGGGTGGAGCACATGCTGACCACCGGCAAGCCGCTGCGGAACTGATGGGGGAGGACTGAGCAATGCCGATCTACAAGGCTCCGCTGGAGGATGTCCGCTTCGTCCTCGACGAGATCGTCGGGGCGGGGAAGCTGGCCGAACTGCCGGGTTACGAGGACGCCACCCCCGACCTGATCGCCCAGGTCCTGGAAGAGGGCGCCAAGCTGTGCGAGGAGGTGCTGTTCCCGCTGAACCAGTCGGGCGACGGCGAGGGCTGCACCTTCGAGAACGGCGTGGTGCGCACGCCCAAGGGTTTCAAGGAGGCGTACGGCACGTACATCGAGGCGGGCTGGCAAGGGCTGTCCTGCGACCCGGCCTATGGTGGGCAGGGGCTGCCCAAGCTGGTCAACACCATGCTGGAGGAGTTCATCTGCTCCGCCAACCTCAGCTTCGGCATGTATCCCGGCCTGTCGCTGGGCGCCTACAACGCGCTCTCCACCTATGGGTCGGAGGCGTTGAAGCAGCGCTTCCTCGGCCGGCTGGTCGACGGCACCTGGGCGGGCACCATGTGCCTGACCGAGCCGCATTGCGGCACCGACCTGGGGCTGATCCGCACCAAGGCGGTCCCGCAGGAGGACGGCAGCCACACAATCACCGGCACGAAGATCTTCATCTCCGCCGGCGAGCATGACCTGACCGAGAACATCCTGCACCTCGTGCTGGCGCGGCTGCCCGACGCGCCGGCCGGGACGCGCGGCATCAGCCTGTTCCTGGTGCCGAAGTTCCTGCCCAACGAGGACGGCGGCGTTGGCCCGCGCAACGGCGTCGCCTGCGGCTCCATTGAGCACAAGATGGGCATCAAGGCCTCGGCGACCTGCGTCATGAACTTCGAGGACGCCACCGGCTGGCTGGTCGGCGAGCCGCACAAGGGCATGCGGGCGATGTTCGTGATGATGAACGCGGCCCGCCTCGCCGTCGGCATCCAGGGGCTGGGGGTGGCCGAGGTCAGCTACCAGAACGCGGTGGCCTACGCGAAGGAGCGTCTCCAGGGCCGCTCCCTCAAGGGCGCGGCGCACCCCGACAAGCCGGCCGACCCGATCATCGTGCATCCCGACGTGCGGCGGAACCTGCTGACCGCCCGCGCTTACACCGAGGGCGCCCGCGCGCTCGGTGCCCTGGTCGGCTACAAGCTGGACGTGGCGGAGAAGCACGCGGACGAAAAGACGCGCAAGGAGGCGGACGAATTCGTCCAGCTGATGACGCCGATCGTCAAGGCTCTGTTCACCGACATCGGCTTCGAGTCGGCCAACATCGCCGTGCAGGTGCATGGCGGGCATGGCTTCATCTGGGAAACCGGGGTGGAGCAGTATGTCCGCGACGCCCGCATCTGCCAGATCTACGAGGGCACCAACGGCGTCCAGGCGCTGGACCTCGTGGGGCGCAAGCTGCCGCAGGACATGGGACGGCTGCTGCGCCGCTTCTTCCACCCCGTCGGCGCCGAGATCGAGGCCGACATGGAAAACGAGGAGTTGGCCGAGTTCGTCCTTCCGCTCGCCAAGGCCTTCGCCAAGCTCCAGCAGGCGACCGCCATCATCGCGCAGAAGGGGCTGAAGGACCCGGAGGAGGCGGGGGCCGCCGCCACCGACTATCTGCGGCTGTTCGGTCTGGTGGCGCTCGGCTGGATGTGGCTGAGGATGGTCAAGGCCGCCCAGGCGAAGCTGGCGGCAGGGGAGGGCAACGCGGCCTTCCTTGAAGCCAAGATCAGGACGGCCCGATTCTACATGGCGAAACTGTTGCCGCAGACGAACGCACTGTTCATCACCATCATGGCCGGGTCCAAGCCTCTGATGGAGATGGAGGAGGCCGCCTTCTGAGGATCAGCCTTACGGGGTCTATGTCTTTGGTCCGGGATCGGTGTATGCTGCACCGGTTCCGGCCTTTTCGTTTCGAGAGATGCGAAAGATAGAAAGTACGAAAACGACGGCTCTTTGTCATGATCAAGCCTATGGCTTGATACAAACGTGTTCACTTTCGTCATGGATGGACGACGCGCGAAATGGATATTGCTGTTGCTCAGCAATGCCATTGCTCAGAGGCTGTTATGTGACAAAGGTTAAATTCAGGTTGTCCAACCCCACCGAATCGTGGTACATCCGATGTGTCATTACCCTGCATAAGGACTTTCTACACCTTTTGGAATTGGGTCATATGATGCTTGAAAATGACCTTCATTTTTTCCGAAACTGAGGTTTGGAACATTGGCCTTGTGTCAGGGCTGTACGTTCGGACCATTGAAAGCACTGAGTACGGGGGCACCACCAGATGAAAATCCTGATCGGAGACGACCATGTGCTTTTCCGGGAGGGATTGCGCAGGCTGCTGGAGCAGCTGAAGGAGGGTGCCAGCTTTGAGGAAGCCAGCAACTTTGATGAGCTTCTGGAAAAGGCTGGCAAGGGCGAGACCTACGATCTTGTCCTGACCGATCTGCGCATGCCCGGTTGGCCCGGCTTCTCCGGCATCCAAGACCTGCGGGGAAAGCAACCCGACTCCAAGGTCGTGGTCGTGTCGGCGTCCGAGGCGCATCACGACCTTCGCGACGCGCTGGAGCATGGCGCCGCAGGCTACATCCCGAAATCCTCCAGCGTGAAGATCATGCTCAGCGCGCTGGATCTCATCTTCTCCGGCGGCGTCTATGTGCCGCCGACCGTGCTGCGTGAATCCGGGGAGGCGGAAGTGCGCGTCGGCGCCATCCCGCCCAGCGACCCGCAGCTCGACCATCTGCTGACCCAGCGTCAGCGCGAGGTTCTGGACCGCCTGCGCGAAGGCAAGTCCAACAAGCAGATCGCCCATGAGCTGGGCCTGTCGGAAGGCACGGTGAAGATCCACATGACGGCGATCTTCAAGTCGCTGGGTGTGCGCAACCGCACCCAGGCCGCCATGGCCTTCCCGCAGTCGCACTCCGCCTGAACGGCCGGACTGAACGTTCGGTTGTCTTACCTTTGAAAACGCCCGCGGGATCGTCCGCGGGCGTTTTCGTTCATGGGATGGCGGGTAAGGCTCAGCCCATTCCGGCGACGTAGCCGCGCAGGGACTCGACCTCCAGTTCCGCGTCGTCCAGCCGCGCCTTCACGATGTCGCCGATGCTGACCAGCCCGACGAGTTCACCGTCCTCCAGGATCGGCAGATGGCGGATGCGGCGCTGCGTCATGACGCCCATGATCTGGGACACCGTGTCGGCCGGGCTCCCGGTGACGAGGTCCCGCGTCATCAATTCGCCGACTGGCCGTTCCAGGGCGGAAGCTCCATCCGCGGCAACGGCGCGGACGATGTCGCGTTCCGAGAGGATGCCGGCAGGCCGGCCGTCATCCCGCATCACCAGGACGGCGCCGATTTTGTGATGGGCGAGCTTGCGGGCGACCGCGTCGATCCGGTCGTCCGGATTGGCGGTGATGATCTCCGTGCCCTTCCTCTTCAAGACGGCGGCAATGTGCATGGTTGTGCTTCCTCCCGCGCGGATTCACGAAAGGGAATGCTCACCCACTGTCGCTGCTGTAGGAAGTCGCAAAAAGGAACAGGCCGGATACCTCTTTCGGGGTAGCCGGCCTGAATCCCATGGCCTCGCGAGGCCTCCCGTGGGGAGGCCGCGGAGACGCCGATTAGAAGCGGTAACCGACGCCGATGCCGATCAGCCACGGATCGATCTTGACGTCCGAGGTGACCGGAACGCCGCTGACGTTGGCGGTCACGTCGGTCTTCAGGAAGATCTTCTTGACGTCGAGGTTCAGCGACCAGTTGCCGGTCAGGGCAACGTCGACACCAGCCTGCAGGGCCCAGCCGAAGCGGTTCTTGTAGTCGACGGTGTTGGTCGTGAAGCCGTCCGCGTTGGTGCTGCGGGCGGCGGTCTCGTCGTAGAACCAGGTGTAGTTGATGCCGGCGCCGACGTACGGGCTGACGCGCTCCTTCGTGAAGAAGTGGTACTGGGCGGTCAGGGTCGGCGGCAGGAGCGAGACCTTGCCCACGTCGATGTCGTGGCCGGTGATCAGCGAACCGGAAACCTTGTGACGCGTGGTGCCGGCGATCAGCTCCAGAGCGATGTTGTCGGTGATGAAGTAGGAGACGTCGAGCTCGGGAATGTAATCGTTCTCGATGTCCACGCTGCCGATGTTGCTGCCGCCGAACGGACCGCCGCCGATCAGGTCACCATTCTCCTGCGGGATCACGGCGAGGGCGCGCGCGCGCACCAGGATGTCACCGGCAGACTTGCCCTTGAAATCCTGGGCCAGCGACGGGGAGGAAACGGCGGCAAGAGCCGTGGTCGCCAGCAGGGCGGCGGCGGCGCGCTTCAGGAAAGTCATGGGATTCGCTCCAGGGCAGAATTAGCTGATGTCGTTTTTTTGGCTTAATGCCTGGAGATGTATTACCAGAGTTTTTCTAGGGTTGCTATGCCGCCTCAACCAAAACGTCATAGTGAGGCGGCTTTGCAACAGCGACGAGTTGTCGCATGGACTGGAACTCTTAACGCGCTGGGGCCATGGACGGTTGTGGTGACTGTGAGGGGACTTGCCCCAGGCAGTTCTGTACGATCACGTAGCACTGGCCGAGTCGGCTTCCGCCGCTGGACGACCCGCCATAGACGATGCGTTCCACCGCGCCGTGGCGCAGCGTGAAGGTCGCCTCGCAATCGACGCTGGTCACATCGTAGCCGTAGCCGCCCCATCCGCCGTAGGGATAGCCCCAGTAGCCGCCGTAACCGCCCCAGGACGGGTAGGAATACAGCCGGTTGCTGCGGTAGGTGAAGAACTCCAGGTCCCCGGCGGTGGCCTGCCGTTCGGGAACGCCGGCGCAGGACAGCAGCGTCTGCTTCGGCATGCCGATCAGCGCGTTCTGCGCGACCATCGCCTGATCGGCGGCCGGGTTGGCGCAGCCGCCCAGAAGGCCGCCAACCAGAAGAACCGCAACGAAACCGCTTCCGCTCATCGTCCCGCGCATCACCGTGTCTCCCGTCAGGGGCGCCGCAGCCGGGCCGGCGCCAGATCCTCCGCACGCACGCCGAGCGCCGCAACCTCCGGCGGCAGGCCGCGTCCGGTCGCCAGGGCCGCCGCGGTGCGGCCCATGGCCGGCGCCGTCTGGATGCCGTAGCCGCCCTGACCGGCCAGCCAGAAGAAGCCGTCCGCGGACTCGTCGTACCCCACCACCATCACCTTGTCGGCGACGAAGCTGCGCAGGCCCGCCCATTTGTGCGTGATACGTCGAACGGAAAACCGCACCGCCTGTTCCATGCGGTCGATGGCGACGGCGATGTCCAACTCCTCCGGTTGAACGTCGCAGGGCTCCACGGGCGTCTCATCGGCGGGGGAGAGCAGCAGCCGGCCCGATTCCGGCTTCATGTAGAACCGCTCGTCCACATCGATGGTCATGGGCCAGTCGGCGAGTCCCGCCCCGTCCGCCGGGTCGGCGAGCATGGGATCGGCGAACACCGGATCGAAGGTAATGGCGGTGCGCCGCTTCGGCACCAGCCCAACGGGGCGCGCCCCCGCCATTTCCGCCAGAACGTCGGCCCAGGCACCCGCCGCGTTGACCAGCACCGGGGCGGCGAAGTCGCCCGCCGGGGTGGAGGCGATCCACAGCCCGTCGCGCCGTTCCAGCGCCGTCACCCCGGCGTCGGTCACCAGCCGCCCGCCGCGCGCCTTCAATCCGCGCAGATAGCCGCTGTGGATGGCGTGGACGTCCATGTCCATGGCCGCCGGCTCCCACACCGCGCCGTCCACGTAATCGGCCTTGAGGAAAGGGGCGCGGGCAAGCGCCTGGGCGCGGTCGAGGCGCTCCACGGTCGGGGTCAGCCGGCGGCCTTCGGTGAAATCGCGGTCGAGTGCTGAGGTCTGGTCGGCGCGTCCGATCAGCAGGACGCCGCGCGGCGTCAGCAGGGGATGTTCCGAAAAGCCCTGCGGCGGGTTGGTGTAGAAATCCCAGCTCGCCACCGTCAGCGCACGGACCACCGGATGCCCATAGGTCTGGGTGTAGAGCGCCGCCGACCGGCCGGTGGAGTGGTAGCCGGGCTGGCTCTCGCGCTCCAGCACGACGACGCTGCCGTGCGCCGCCAGCTCATAGGCCGCCGAGGCGCCGGCCATGCCGCCGCCGACGATCAGGAAATCCACCCGTTCCACGTCCACTCTCCCTTTCCGGCGACCGGCCGGTCATTCATCCGCCTTATCTTAGGCGCCCGGGAGGACGGAATGAAGCTGTGAAAGCCTGCGAACGGGAGCTGGAGCCGGTTACGCCGCCCCGCGCAGTTCCTCGGCCTTCTGCAGATCCACGCTGACCAGCTGCGACACGCCCCGCTCCACCATGGTCACGCCGAACAGCCGGTCCACCCGGGCCATGGTCAGGCGGTGGTGGGTGATGATGAGGAAGCGGGTGTTGCCCTCCCGCGCGATGTCCTCAACCAGATCGCAGAAGCGGCCGACATTGGCCTCGTCCAGCGGCGCGTCCACCTCATCCAGCACGCAGATCGGGGCGGGGTTGGAGCGGAAGACGGCGAACAGCAGCGACAGCGCGGTCAGGGCCTGCTCGCCGCCCGACAGCAGCGACAGCACCTGAAGCTTCTTGCCCGGCGGGCTGGCGTAGATCTCAAGCCCGGCCTGCAGCGGGTCCTCGGCGTTGACCAGCTCCAGATGCGCCTTGCCGCCGCCGAACAGGCGGATGAACAGCTCTTGGAAGTTGCGGTTCACCGTGTCGAAGGAGGCGACCAGACGCTCCCGCGCCTCGCGGTTCAGGCTGGCGATGCCCTGGCGCAGGCGGGCGATGGCGCTGACCAGATCCTCGCGCTCGGTCTGCAGCGTGCCGATCTGCGTTTCCAACTCCGCCGCCTCGATCTCGGCGCGCAGATTGACCGGCCCCATGTTCTCCCGCTCGCGGGTCAGCTTGTCGAGGCGCGATTCAACGACGGCCACGTCGGGCATCGCCTCGTCGGCGGGCAGGTCGGCGGCGGCACGGGTCTGCTCGGGGCGGCAGTTCAGCCGCTCGGCGATGCGCTCGGTCAGGGTCTGGCCGTTCTGCAGCGCGGCGGAGACGGCGGCCTCGGCGTGAGCACGGGCCTCGCGGGCGTCGGCCAAGCCGGACTCGGCCTGCTTCAGCAGCTTTTCGGTCTCGGCCAACCGGTTTTCCGCCTCGGCCAGGGCGTCGGCGGCGCGCTTGCGGGCGCGCTCGGCCTCGCTGATCCGGCCGAGCAGGGCCTGCCGGTCGGCCTCGATCGCCGCCGGGCGGCTTTGCAACTGGACGAGGTCGGTTTCGGCGGCGGCGGCGCGCTCCCTCAATTCGGCCACGCGGCCGCCCGCCCCGGCGGAGCGGGTGCCCCAGGAGGCGACGTCCTGCTGGATGGCGGACAAGCGCTGGCGGCGGGACTGCGCCTCGCGGGTCAGGCGGTCCAGCGCGTTCTGTTTTTCGGCCAGGACGGCGCGGTGCTCGGCGAGCGTGGCGCGGCGCTCGTTGACGGCGTCGCGGCCCTCGCGCGGGTCGGGCAGGGCGTCCAGCAGCTCCCGCGCCTCCTCCAGAGCGGCCTCGGCCTCCTGCCGGTCGGTGTCCAGCCGCGCGATGCCATCGACCACGGCCGCCAGCTTCGACGCGGCGGCGTCGGCCTCGCGGGCCAGCTTGGCGTGGCGGTCGCGGGCGGCGGTCACCCCGGCGAAGGCGTCGCGCACCGCGTCGCGGGCGCGGCGGTCGGCCTGGGCGGCCTCCTCGACGGCGCGCTTGGCTTCGTCCAGGGCGTCGCGGGCGACCTCCAGCCGCTCGTCGGCGAGGTCCAGTTCGCCGCGCAGCTCGTTCAGGCGGTTGCGCTGCTTCAGGCGGACGGCGGCGGCGGTCGGCGCGCCGGCCTGAACGGTCAGCCCGTCCCAGCGCCACGCCCCGCCGTCGCGGCTGACCAGGGTCTGGCCGGGCGCGAGACCAGCGGCCAGGGCCGCACCCGCCGCGTCGTCGGCGACCACGCCGATGTGCGACAGGGCGCGGGCGGCGGCGTCCGGTCCCTGGACGTGGGCGGCCAGCGGCTCCGCCCCGGTGGGCAGAGGAGCGGCGGCGTGGTAGGGCGGCAGGGGACGCCAATGGACCGGAGCGGCCTCGTCCAGCGGGGCGGTCAGCGCGTCGCCCAGCGCCGCCGCCAGGGCGCCCTCATAGCCAGGGGCGACGGTCACCGCGTCGACCAGCGGCGGAAACAGGTCGCCCGCCCCGGCGGACAGCAGTTCGGCCAGCGCCTTCTCCTCCGCCTTCAGCTTGGCGCGGGCGGATTCGGCGGTTTGCAGGGCTTCGCGGGCGCGGGCCTGGGCGGGTTCGGCGTCGGTCTTGGCGCGCTCGGCCCGTTCGGCGGCCTCGCGGGCGTCCTCCAGCCGCTGTTCGGCCAGCTCGACGGCCAGTTCGGACTCGGCCACGTCGGCGCGGGCGGCGGTCTCGCGCTCCAGCGCGTCGCGCTGCGCCTGCTGCTCGGCGAGGCGCTTGGCGAGTCCGGAGGCCCGTGTTTCAAAATCAGCGACCTGCCGCTGGGTGGCGGCGCGGCGGGCCTCGTCGGCGGCGGTCTGCTCGGTCAGGCGGGTCAGTTCGCGGTCGAGCGCCTCCACCGCCTCCCGCGCGTCGGCCAGCGCGTCGCGCGCGGCCTCCTCCAGCATCTCCTCGTCGGCCTGGGCTTCGAGGAGCCGGTCGCGCTCGGCCTCCAGCCGGGCCAAGGCGTCGCCGGCGTCGGCGGCCAGAGCCTCCTCGCGGCCGAGGTCGCCGGCGATCTGCTGAAGGCGGGAGAGCAGGGCGCGCTGCTGCTCGGCGACCCGCTTCTCCTCGGCGTCGAGCTGTTCCTTGGCGATGACCAGCCGTTGCAGGGCGGCCGCCGCTGCCGCTTCGGTCTGGCGCTTCTCCGGCAACCCGGCGGCGTCGTCGGTGCGGCGGGTGGTCAGTTGGGTGACCGCCAGCATCAACTCCCGCACCGCGCCCTCGGCCTTGGCAAAGGCGCCGCGGGCGCGCGCCAGCTCGCCTTCATGGGCGATCCAGCGCAGGTGCCAGAGCACCGCCTCCGCCTTGCGGATCTGTTCCGACAGGTTGCGGTAGCGGGCGGCCTGCCGCGCCTGCTTCTTCAGGCTTTGAAGCTGGGTGTCCATGGCCCCGATCACGTCGTCGAGGCGCATGAGGTTGGCTTCGGCCGCCCGCAGCCGCAGCTCCGCCTCGTGCCGGCGGGAGTGCAGGCCGGTGATGCCCGCCGCCTCCTCCAGCAGCATGCGGCGGTCCTGCGGCTTGGCGTTGATGATCTGGCCGACCTTGCCCTGGCTGACCAGCGCCGGGGAGGCAGCGCCCGAGGCGTTGTCGGCGAAGAGGAGCTGGACGTCGCGGGCGCGCACCAGCTTGCCGTTGATGCGGTAGTCGGAGCCGTTGCCGCGCTCGATCCGCCGCGTCACCTCCAGCTCGTCGTGCTCGTTGAAGCCGGCGGGGGCGGTGCGCGTGCGGTTGTCGATGAGGAGGGCGACCTCGCCCAGATTGCGCGCCGGACGATTGGCCGTGCCGCCGAAGATGACATCGTCCATGTCGTCGCCGCGCATCCGCTTGGCGGAGGTTTCCCCCATCACCCAGCGCAGCGCCTCCACCAGATTCGACTTGCCGCAGCCGTTGGGGCCGACGATGCCGGTCATGCCCGGCTCGATCACCAGATCGGTGGCGTCGACGAACGACTTGAAGCCGGACAGGCGGAGGCGCGTGAAGTGCACGGGATCGAAGCCTTCTGCCCGGTCCTTACTTCACCAGCTTGTCGATGGCGGCGGCGAAGGTCTCGAAGGACTGCGCGCCGCTGATGGTGGCCGCGCCCTCGTTGAGGACGAAGGTCGGGGTGGCCTCCACCTTGTACTTGTCCTGGCCGACCAGCCGGCTCTGCAGGATGCCGTCGGCCAGCGCCTGGTTGGCCATGCAGGCGTTGATGACCTGCTCGCTCATGCCGGCGAGCTTGCCGTACTGGGCCAGCGCCTTGACCGGGTCGGCGGCACGGCTCCACTGGCCCTGGCTCTTGAACAGCACGTCGAGCAGCGGGTAGTAGCGCTCCGCCGGGGCGCAGCGGGCCAGCATGGAGGCGCGCAGCGCCGCCTGATCGAAGGGGAAGTCGCGGAAGATCAGCTTCGCCTTGCCGGTGTCGATGTAGGCTTCCTTGATCTTCGGCAGCGTCTCGGTGTGGAAGGCGGCGCAGTGCGGGCAGGTCATCGACGAATAGTCGAGGATCGTCACCGGCGCGTTGGGGTTGCCGAGCACCCGGTCCGCCAGCAGGTCGGCGGTCGAGGCCGCCGGGGCCTGCGCCATTTGCACGGGCGGCTGCACCGGCAGAGTCTGCCCGTTCGACGGCCGGGAGCCGGCAACGGCGAGCCCGATGATCAGCGTCATGCCGACCGCGATCAGAGCAACGATGCCCAAAAGGTTGCGGTTCACTTTGGCCTCATCCCTACCAGATGTTGATGGTATAATCGAAACTCCCCTTTTGCGGCAAGAGTATGGCCCAGCCCGAGCCGGCTCCCGCCCCAAGGGATCGCATGATGGCTAGCGGCGGCGCGGCGCCGGACGCGGGCGGGCCAGCAGCGACCGCCCGAAGCGCTCCAGCGTGGCCCGCAATTCCTCGTCCTCCACCGTGGCGGTGGTGGTCATCACCGACAACTCTTCGTCCATGGTCAGGTCGCGCGGGCGCACCGTCGGCTTCTGGATGGTCAGCGGGGCGGCGTGGATCAGCTTGATCTTCGCCACCGCGCGGTAGCCGAAGAAGCTGTTGATCCGCTCCACGATCTGCGGTTCCAGATGCTGAAGCTCCAGCGCGATGGCGCCCATGGCGCGGATGTGCAGGACGGCGTCCTCCCGCTTGCCGCGCGGGAAACTCAGCTTGTCGGGGGCGGTGCGCAGGCTCAACTGGTGGCCGACGATGGACGGCCAGTCGTTGATGAGCGAGCCGAAGGCCAGCCCGCGCTTGCCCAGCGCCTTGCCGGCCACCTCGGGGACGGTCTGGCCGATTCGCCGCGGTCCGTTCATGTCAGGGTTTCCTGGTGATGGTCCGCGCACCCTAGCGCAAGCGGGCCGGACTTCGCCAGCGCCCCCGCGGGTGCTCCTTTATCGGCAGACCTTTATCGGCGTCCCGGTTCGCCCTATGTCTTGCCGCCATGACGACGCCTTCCCACACCGCCCCAAAGAGCGCCCCCAGCGACGCCGCCCCACGGCTGCTCTCCTGGTACGATCACAACCGCCGCGACCTGCCCTGGCGCGCCAAGCCGGGGGAGGTCGCCGACCCCTACCGGGTCTGGCTGTCGGAGATCATGCTGCAGCAGACCACGGTGCCCGCCGCCGCACCCTATTTCCGCGCCTTCACGGAGCGCTGGCCGACGGTGCGCGACCTTGCGGCGGCGCCGCTGGACGATGTGCTGGTGGCCTGGGCGGGGCTCGGCTACTACGCGCGGGCGCGCAACCTGTACAAATGCGCGCAGGTTGTGGCGTCGGAGCGGGCGGGGCGCTTCCCCGACAAGGAAGTGGCTTTGCTGGAGTTGCCGGGCATCGGCGCTTATACCGCGGCGGCGATCACTGCCATCGCCTTCGGCCACAAGGCGACGGTGGTGGACGGCAATGTGGAACGGGTGGTCTCCCGCGTGTTCGCCGTCGAGGAACCGCTTCCCGGCGTGAAGCCCAAGCTGCGCGCGCTGGCCGCCCTGCTGACGCCGGACGAGCGGCCCGGCGACTACGCCCAGGCGATGATGGACCTCGGCGCAACGGTCTGCACGCCGCGCAAGCCGAAATGCATGCTCTGCCCCTGGTCGGACTGGTGCGCCGCCCGCGCTGCCGGCATCCAGGAGCAGCTTCCCCGCAAGGCCGCCAAGGCGGACAAGCCGACCCGGCGCGGCGTTGCCTTCTGGCTGCTGAACCCGGAGGGGGCCGTGCTGCTGCGCCGCCGGGCGGAGGAGGGGCTGCTGGGCGGGATGACCGAAGTGCCCTCCACCCCCTGGGCCGGCCACGCGCCGACCGATGCCGAGATCGCGGCGGCGGCGCCGCTGGATTTGTCCTGGCGCCGCCTGCCGGGCGTGGTTCGCCATACTTTCAGCCATTTTCACCTCGACCTTGAGGTCGTCGCGGCCAAGGCCGGCGACGGCTGGCGGATGGCCGAGGGGCTGTGGGTTCCGGTGGACCGGCTGGGCGGGCAGGCCCTCCCTTCCGTCATGATGAAGGTGGTGCGCCACGCCCTGGCTCACGCGTAAACGGGGCGCACGCGTAAACGGAAGGTGGATGGAGCGAGATGAGGCGGCGGACGATCCTGGCCCTGCCGGCCTTCCTGGCCGGCGCGTGGCTTGCCAGGCCCCTGCGGGCAGAACCGCCCCTGCGGGCTGAGATCAAGGCGAAGAAGGCTCCGGCACCCGCCGGGCATCGCGTCGCCCTTGAACTGGTTCTGGCGGTGGACGGGTCGGCCTCCATCACCGATGGGGACCTGGAATTCCAGTTGCAGGGCCACGCCGCGGCCTTCCGCGATCCGGACGTCAGCGACGCGGTGACCGCGGGCGGAGCCGCAGCGACCCTGGTGGTCTTCTCCGGCCCGCACAGCCTGCGCGTGCTGGTGCCGTGGACTTCCCTGACCAGCACGGAGGAGGTCGCCGCCTTCGCGGAGCGGATCGACAAGGCGCCGCGCGGTTTCCAGGGGGATTCCACGGCGCTGGGCAGCGCCATCGACGAATCGGCGAAGCTGTTCGCCGGCAACGGCTTCGACGCCGCGCGCAAGGTCATCGACATTGTGTCGAACGGCTTTTCCAACAGCGGTCCGGACCCCGCGGGTGTGCGCGACCGGGTCGAGCGGCAGGGGATTACCATCAACGCCCTGGCCATCCTCGACGAGTTTCCGTGGCTGGAAGAGTATTATCAGGAGAATGTCGTCGGCGGCATGAATTGCTTCGTGAAGACGGCAATGGACCGCAGCAGCTTCGTCGAAGCGCTCCGGCAAAAACTCATCCAGGAAATCGCCGCTCTTCCTGCACCGCGCTCGGTTATCGCCGCAGCTAATTTTTGAGCAATGCCGCTCAACGGCGCTGAATTTTGGAAAATCGTCTGGAGGAATGAGGCCAAATCGGGCTACTTTACCGTTGCTTGCAAAACTCCATTCATGCGCATCGCTTGAGGTGTTTTTTTGTGCGGGTGGCGTCCTGGGCGATGCTCTGGAGCGGTGGGATGGACAATCGAAAGCCGGTGGGGCCGGGCGACATCGCGGTAGCGGACATCGTGGCGGCGGCCGGCGCGGCGGTCACCGCGAGCGCCGTCGCCCATGGCGCGGCTCCCCCTTCCAACGGTCCCTCTGGCGACGTTCCAACGGTTGGGGCGGTCAACCGCTCCGGGGGCAAGCCCCGTCTGCAGGCTGTGGCGATGATGCTGGCCGCCGTCGTCGTCCTGGTGCTGGGGACTTTGACGGCGGTGGTCGGGTCGGCCTTCCTCGGCATCGTCGGCATCGCGGAGGAGGCCCGCAACGCCACCATGCCGCGCGCCGGCGCGCAGCACCGCGACGCCCTGACCGCCGCCGAGCTGAGCCGGCTGGCCGAGGTGATCCTCAACAGCCGGGACCACGCCCGCCGCGCCGCCGCCCTGGACGAGGCGGAGGCGTTGGCCGGCCGGTTCGCCCTGGTGGTCGATGCCGATGTCTTGGACAAGCTCGACCGTGCGCTGAGCGCCGTGCGGCGCAGCAACCATCGCGCCGACCTGATCGACTCGCTGTCCGCCAGCATCCGCGAGCAGTTGGCCGGGGTCGACGACGCGCTGGCCGGCGCCACCGCGCTGCTGGCGGAGCCGGACAAGGCGGTCCAGGACTATGCCTTCCTCAGCAACCTGTATCATCTGCGCCGGCTCTACGGGCAGGCGGCGGCCGGCGAAACGGCGGAGCAACTCGCGCTGCTGGACAGCGAGGTCATGGGGCTGCTGCGCAACCAGCAAGCCTTGCTGGACAGCCTCTCCAGCATGAGGACGGGGCCGGCGGCCCAGCCCAACCGGCTTGCCATTCTTCTGGACCGGTTCGCGGCGGCGCGCACGGTGATCGACCTGCAACGCGGGCGCCTGTCCGTGCTGGCGCAGGTCCGGCAGGACGGCGACCTCGTCTATCGCCAACTGAAGACACTGGCCGACAGCCTGTCCAGCGACGCCGCCGCGACCACCCTGCTGATGACGGACCGCATCGTTGCCGATGGCTGGCGCGGGTTGTGGACCGGGGTGGCGGGCATCGCTGCGGCCATCCTGCTGTTGGGCATCGTGACGGCGCTGCTGCGCCGCCATGTGGTGGCTCCGGTCCTGCGGGTCAGCGACACGCTGCACATCTTGCAGAGGAGCCCGCAGACGGTGGCCCTGCCGCCGGCCTCGCTGGAGGAATTCGACCGCATCGGCAATGCGGTGGAACGGTTTGCCGAGGCGATCGGCGCGCTGCACCGCCAGTCCGCGGCTTTGCGGGCGAGCGAAGGGCGGCTGAACGTCATTCTGCAGTCCTCGCCCTTTCCCATCGTCATCGTACGGGGCAGCGATGGGCGCATCCTGTTCGCGAACGCTTCCGCCGCGGAGCTTCTGGAAACCACGGGCGCCGCCCTGCTGGAGCGCGCGATGCCGGATTTCCTGGAGGCTTCGGCCGATTGGCAGGGATTCGCCGACGGCGTGTTCCGCCGCGGACGGCGGCCGGATGTCGAGACACGGCTGAGAACCGCTGAAGGGCGTCCCTTCTGGGGTGTGTTGTCGGCGATGGCGATGGATCACGACGGTGTGGAGTCGCTCTTCGTGACTCTTCACGACATCTCCGCTCGCAAATACGCCGAAAAGGCGCTGGTCGCCGCGAAGGAGGAGGCGGAGCGTGCGCTGCGCGACCTCCGGCGGACCCAAAGGAGCCTCGTCCAGGCGGAGAAGCTGGCCTCGCTGGGTGCACTGGTGGCCGGAGTGGCGCACGAGATCAACACGCCCGTGGGAATCGGCGTGACCGCCGCCAGCCACCTTGCCGAGCAGGCGCGGCAGTTCAGGACCGGCTTGGCGGATGGACAACTGCGCCGCCGCGATCTGGAGGAGTTCGTGGACCGGATCGAGGAGGGGACCTCCATCGTCCTGGGCAATCTGGAGCGGGCCTGCGCGCTGGTGCAGAGCTTCAAGCAGGTGGCCGTGGACCAGACGTCGGAGGCGCGGCGGCCGTTCGAACTGCGCGGCTACCTGGACGGCGTGCTCGGCAGCCTGGCTCCGCAGTTGAAAGGCACCGGGTATCGGGTGACCCTGGACTGTCCGGACGGGCTGATCATGGACAGCTATCCAGGCGCCCTGTCGCAGGTCGTGTCGAATCTGGTCATCAACGCGCTGCTGCACGCCTTCCGGCCCGGCGTGCCGGGGACCATTGCCATCACCATCTACATCACCGCTGACACCGGCGGTCCGTCCTCCGCCGGTGCGGCGAGCGTCGTGCTGGACGTCGCCGACGACGGCCGCGGCATTCCGCCGGACCAGATCGAGCGTATTTTCGAGCCCTTCTTCACCACGCGCCGCGCCGAAGGCGGCAGCGGGCTCGGCCTGCACATCGTCTACAACATCGTCACGGGTACACTCGGCGGGCGCATCGCCGTGGCGTCGCAACCGGGGGCCGGCTGCCGCTTCACCATCCACCTGCCGCTGACCGCCTCACCCATGGCGCCGCCCGCCGTCACCGCCGGCCGCGTGACGGTGGAGGAGACGGAACCCGCCTGACGGGTCAGGCGCGGACGCGCTCGATCTCGACGCCGACGCTGGCGGCGTCCGGGAACACGTCCAGCTTTTCAACCCGCACCTTGACGCTGGCGATCCGTTCGTCGGACAGGCAGCGTTCGGCGATCCGTTCGGCCAGTGTTTCGATCAGGGTGACGTGGCCCTGGCTGACCAATCCCTTCACCACCGCCGCCATATCCTCGCCGGTGACGCCGGGGGCGACAACGTCCAGGTCGAGGCTCAGACGGATGCGCTGCGGCTTGATGCGTTCGTGGGCATAGACGCCGATCAGCGCATCCATGACCAGATCGCGCACGAAGCAACGGGTGGAAAGCGCCGCCGGGGCCGAACGGGGCGCCGGAGCGGTGACGGTGGCGAAGAGCTTGTTCATGGCGGACACGCCTATCACGCCGTCCCCGTCCTGCCAAGGCATGCGGGCGGCGCTCGATGAGGGGCTCCAATGCCGAACTTGCGGGAACGGGGCGGCGTGAACGGCCGCTCCGCCTCCAGTCCGGCGCCGGGGATCAGGCGGAGGCTTCGGAACGGATGCGCTCGCGCAGCACGTCGATGGGGCGCAGGTCGCCGCCGTCCTCGTAGTGCCAGAAGGTCCAGCCGTTGCAGGCCGGCAGCCCGGCCATGGCGGCCCCCACCTGATGAATCGAGCCACGATGCTCGCCGCGCGGGCCGGCCCCGATCAGCGTGCCGTCGGCGCGCACGCGGGCGACCACGCGGCGGCGCAGGTCGAACAGCGACGTGCCGGGGCGCAGCAGGCCGCGCTCCACCACCCAGCCGAAGGGGATGCGCGGGGCCGACCGCTTCGGCGGCGTGTCCAGGACGGCGGCGTCGGGCGCCTCCTCCACCGCCTCGATGCGGGCGGTCGCCGCCTTGGCGTAGGTCGGGTCGCGCTCCAGCCCGATCCAGTTGCGACCGAGCCGCTTCGCCACCGCACCCGTGGTGCCCGTGCCGAAGAAGGGATCCAGCACCGTGTCGCCGGGACGGGAGGAGGACAGGATGACGCGGTAGAGAAGCGATTCCGGCTTCTGCGTCGGGTGGGCCTTCCGGCCGTCCTCGTCGCGCAGGCGCTCCGCGCCGTTGCAGATCGGCAGCAGCCAGTCGCTGCGCATCTGCAAATCGTCGTTCAGCGCCTTCATGGCGTCGTAGTTGAAGCGGTAGCGGGCGTCCTTCTCGCGCGAGGCCCAGATCATGGTCTCATGCGCGTTGGCGAAGCGCGTGCCGCGGAAGTTCGGCATCGGGTTGGTCTTGCGCCACACGATGTCGTTCAGAATCCAGAAGCCCAGATTCTGCAGCGTGGCGCCGACACGGAAGATGTTGTGGTAGCTGCCGATCACCCACAACGATCCCTCGGGCTTCAGGATGCGGCGGGCCGCGGCGAGCCAGTCCCGCGTGAAGCGGTCGTAGGTCTCGAAATCCTCGAACTTGTCCCAGTCCTCTTCCACTCCGTCAACACGCGAGTGGTTCGGGCGCAAGAGTTCGCCCCCCAGCTGGAGGTTATAAGGCGGATCGGCAAAGACAAGGTCCACCGATTCAGCCGGCATTTCATTCATGAGGGCGATGCAATCGCCCACGAGAATTTTGTTCAGGGGGAGCATTGACGAAACCAAAACAGCGAATCAGTCGTTGGGACAATGATTCGCCGCCGAGTCGCCGTCAACTGATTTCTTGCCCCGGAATCGCGGCGGTCAGCCGGCCCGCTCGATTTGGGCGCGGACTGGTGCAAAAGTGACTCGGTGGTGGGGCGTCACGCCGTGGCGGCGCAGCGCCTCCAGATGCTCCGGCGTCGGGTAGCCGGCGTTGCGGTCCCAGCCGTACTGCGGGTGAAGCTCCGCCAGCCGCATCATCTCGCGGTCGCGCGCCACCTTGGCGACGATGGAGGCGGCGGCGATCGACTGGCTGCGCCCGTCGCCCTTGACGATGGCCTCCATCAGGCAGGACAGGTCGGGCTTGAACTTGCCGTCGATCAGCGCGACGGCGGGCGGCTCGCCGGGCAGCGCCTCGTAGGCGCGCTTCATGGCCAGCAGCGTGGCCTTGTGGATGTTGAGGTCGTCGATCTCCGCCGCGGACGCTTCGGCCAGTGCGACGGCCAGGGCGTGGGCGCGGATCTCCGGCTCCAGCGCCTCGCGGGCGCGCAGGCTCAGCGCCTTGCTGTCGTTGATGGCGCGGGCCAGCGCGTCGGGCAGGCCGCCCGCCGGAAGCACCACGGCGGCGGTGACCACGGGGCCGGCGAGCGGGCCGCGCCCCACCTCGTCGATGCCGCAGACCAGCCGCCCCTGGCCCAAGGCGATCTCGAAGGACAGATCGGGCTGCGGGCGGGGAACCTTGACGCGGACGGCTTTGGTGGTCTTGGGAGTCATGGAGAGTCGGTTCTTGCGGGTTCGGCGTGGTGGCGCAGGAGCCGTCCGCCGGACAGCTGTTCGATGTAGATGCGCGTCAGCGAGCGCAGGATGGGCGGCATCGTCTCGATGGCCTTGGCGAACTGGTCCTTGCGGATGATTTCGCAGACCGTGGCCTCCAGCGCAACGGCGGTGGCGGCGCGCGGCCGGTTGGCGAGGAGGGCCAGTTCCCCGAAGATGCGTCCCGGCCCCAGCACGCCGAGGTCGGTCCCGTCGCGCCGAACGCCGACCGAGCCGGACTGGATGAGGTAGGCCGCCGTTCCGGCGTCCCCCTGGCGGAAGAAGCTGTGGCCGTGGCGGAACATGCGGCGGTCGGCCACCGTGGCGAAGGAATCGGAGGAGCGGATGGCGGAGCCGCCCTCCTGCCGCTCGGGCTGGGACAGGCCGTAGCTGCGGCGGATCGCGGCGACGAGGCTTTCCAGCAGGTAGGAGGTCAGCGGCGGGCAGCGGCCGCGCAGCGCGCGGAAGGTGTCGCGCGACAGTTCCACCGCCTCGACGGGCGTCAGGGCGCGCACCGTGGCGCTGCGCAGCCCGTCGTCCAGCAGCGCCATCTCCCCGACGATGGCGTTGGCACCGACGGTGCCCAGGCGGCGCGGGCCGTCCGGGCCGTCCAGCAGAACCTCCAACTCGCCCGACTGGATCAGCCACGCGCAATCCCCGGCTTCGCCCTGGCGGATCAGCACGGTGCCGGCGGCGATGCGCCGCGTGGGAAGGTCGGGTCCGCTTCTGGTCATCACCGGTTCCATCGCTCCGGGTCGGGCGCCCCTGTTCTGTACAGATTAGCGCGAATGCCGGTCCGGTTCAGGCGAATTTCCCGTGGCCAATATTGTGGTGGCGGTGAGGCTTGGCGGAGGGCGCCGGCTGCGCTATGCATGGCGCCCTCAAATCGAGAGGCCGGAAGTCATGACCACCACCGCCACCACCGAATGCCCCTGCCGCTCCGGCAAGCCCCTGGACGCCTGCTGCGGCCCCTATCTGGACGGCAGCGCGCCGGCGCCCACCGCCGAAGCCCTGATGCGGTCGCGCTATTCGGCCTTCGCCTGCGGGAAGATCGACTATCTGCAGGAGACGCTGCTGCCGGAGACCCGCGAGGACTTCGACCGCAAGGAGATCGAGACCTGGGCCGCCAACAGCCAGTGGACCGGCCTGGAAGTCCGCGCCACCGAAGCCGGCGGGGCGCAGGACGAGGACGGCGTGGTCGAGTTCGTCGCCCACTTCACCATGAACGGCAAGCCGCAGAAGCATCACGAGACCAGCCGCTTCACCAGGCGGGACGGCCGCTGGTACTATGTGGACGGCACGCTGGGCGCCCGTCCGCGCAGCGGCCCCAAGGTCGGGCGGAACGATCCCTGCTCCTGCGGCAGCGGCAAGAAGTACAAGAAGTGCTGCGGGGCGGCCTGACGGCCCAGTCTTGATGGGGCGGTCTTGAGCGCCCGGACTTGACCGGCAATCCGCCGATTCTCGCAGCAATTGCGATATTTTTGGTCGCCCGGTGACCGCCGGGCGGTCTTCGGCCGGGTTTTTGCCGAATCTTTCTTTCCGACGCGCGCGATCTCAATTGAAAAGCGCGGCGGAACGGATCATCTTCGGGGGGCCATGTTCCGCCGGTTGGGGCATGGCCTATCACGACAGATGAGACCACGTATGTTCGACCGTCCGCAGCGCAACAGCTTCCGCGCTCCCGAGATCACCCAGCGCAACATCCGCGCCACCGTCAAGTGGTTCAACGCGACCAAGGGCTTCGGCTTCGTCACGCCCGAAGACGGTTCGCCGGATGCCTTCCTGCATTCCACGGTTCTGCAGTTCTGCGGACACGACAGCCTGCCCGAGGGTGCCACCATCACCTGTGACCTGTCCCGCGGCCCGAAGGGCCCGCAGGTCGCCACCATCCACGACGTCGACACCTCGACCGCCAGCGAGTCCCCGCGCCCGGCGGCGCGCGCTCCGCGCAGCGACAGCTACGGCGGTGGCTACGGCGGTGGCAGCAGCTACGGCGGTGGCGCCGGCGGCGCCGAGGAGACGGTCGACGGCACCGTGAAGTGGTTCAACGTGTCGAAGGGCTTCGGCTTCATCGCTCCGTCGACCGGCGGCAAGGACATCTTCGTCCACATCCGCGCTCTGGAGCGTTCGGGCCTGGACGTGCTCGCCGACGGCGAGCAGGTGCGGGTCACCGTCCGCCAGGGCGTCAAGGGTCCGGAAGCGCAGCGCGTCGAAGTGGTCTGACGTCGAACAGCCGGGTGTGAGGGGGCGGGGCGGACCCATCCCCGCACGCCCGGTCGCGGAAGCAGCACCATTCCCTTCGCCGTCACGATCCGCCCATAGGGTCTGAAACGGTGCGCGGGGCACAAAGAAAAAGCCCGCCGTTCCAATGGAGCGGCGGGCTTTTTTGTTTGATCCCGTTTTGCTTGGGCCTGGGGGAGGGGCTTTACGGCCGCCCGATCAGCGTGCCCATCAGGCGGGTGCGGATGGCGGCGACGGCGCAGTCCAGCGGGCGGTCGGCGTCGGCCTTCGACGGGGCCGCGGCCACGTCCGGGCACAGATCCTCGATCCGCCAGGCGCGCGGCGGCGGCGGCGGGGTGGCGTGCGGGTCGCAGGTCGCCGGGTCGGGATGCGTTTCCTCGCTGTTGTCGTTGGCCGGCTTGATCTCCAAATTCGGCGACACGCCGAAGCAGTCGACCAGCCCGCCCGACGGGCGGAAGTAGCGCGCGGTGGTCAGGCGGATGCCGATGTCGCCGGACAGCGACGAGATGGTCTGTACCGAGCCCTTGCCGTAGCTGCGCGTGCCGAACAGCAGCGCCCGGCTGTGGTCCTGAAGGGCGCCCGCCACGATCTCCGACGCCGAGGCCGACCCGCTGTTGATCAGCAGAACGATGGGCAGCCCGGCCAGCAGATCGCCCGGCGTGCCGGTATAGCGGCGGTTCTCGTCCGGGTCGCGGCCGCGCACCGACACGATGTCCACCGCCTCCAGGAAGCGGTCGGCGACGTTCACCGCCTGATCGAGCAGGCCGCCGGGGTTGTTGCGCAGATCCAGCACCGCGCCGGCCAGCCGGCCATGGGCCTGCCGGCGCATCTCCTCCACCGCATCGTCCAGAGCGTGGGAGGTCTGCTGGTTGAAGGCGGCGATGCGGATGTAGGCGACGTCGCCCTCCAGCCGGTAGCGCACGGGCTGGATCTTCACGATGGCGCGGGTCAGCGACACGCGGAAGGGAGCGTCGGGACCGCCGTTCCCGCTGTTGCCGCCGTTGCGCCGCATGGTCAGGGCGACGGAGGTGCCGACCGGGCCGCGCATGCGGGCCACCGCGTCGCGCAGGTTCATGCCCTTGACCTGCGCCTCGTCGATGCGGGCGATCAGGTCACCGGTGCGCAGCCCGGCGCGGGAGGCGGGGGAGCCGTCGATGGGCGACACGACGCGGATCAGGCCGCTGTCCTCGTCCATCGTCACCTCGATGCCCAGCCCGCCGAACTCGCCCTGGGTCTGCTCCCGCATGTAGCGGAAATGCTCCGAGTCGAGGAAAGCCGAGTAGGGATCGAGGGAGGTCAGCATCGCGTCCAGCGCCGCCTCGGTCAGCGTCCGGTCGGTGGCCCCCGGTTCCTCCTTCTTCTTCTTCTGGAGGCCGGCGACGGCCTTTTCGACCAGAACCTGCGGCGTGCCCGGCTTCACATGTTCGGCCAGCACGCGGCGCAGGACGTCGGAGAAGAGGAGATAGTTGCGGTCCGCCGGAGAGGGGAGGCTGGAGGTGCCCTTGGCCTTCGCGAATTCCTGCCGGTAATGCTCCAGCGCGATGCTGGTGTCGGCGCGGGAGGCGGGCACCACCGCGCAGGCGGGTCCCATCGCCACCATCAGCAGCAACAGCGCCGCCAGCAGTTTCGCCATCCTGCGCCCCTCTTGACTGACCGGCCCAGCCGGCGGAATCAAAGCCATCAACGCGACTGCAAGCCTTATTGTACCAGGGGTTTCGCCTGTCGGACGCCCAAGGCCGGTGCATCTGTGCTTTTGTACGGCGGAGCATGGCCTTTCGGCCGGTCCCGCCGGTCGTCCATTCGCAACCTAGCACGTTGACCGGGCAATCTCAAATCCTGCCCCCTGGTGCCGCGGGGCCCGCCGCCTCGCCCAGGATAGGATATGTGTCTCTGCCCGCCGCGCCGCCACTCTCCGGGCGAGGGAGGGCAGCGGCGCGGGGATTCTACGCCTTAATAGGCACCTTTTCCGCTGAGCATCACGCCGACCGTGCGCAGCAGGATGCGGATGTCGCCCCACAGGCTCCAGCCCAGCAGATAGGCGGTGTCGAGCTGGACGCGCCGGCCATAGTCCACGTCGTTGCGGCCGCTGACCTGCCACAGTCCGGTCAGGCCGGGCCGACAGCGCGTGTAGAAGGGGAAGCAGACGTGATAGCGCGTCACCTCCTCCTGCACGATGGGGCGCGGGCCGACCAGACTCATGTCGCCGGTCAGGACGTTGAAGAGCTGCGGCAGCTCGTCGAGGCTGGTGCGGCGCAGGAAACGGCCGATCCAGGTGATGCGGGGATCGTTGCGCAGCTTGCGCGTGGCCTCCCACTCGGCGCGGGCCTCCGGATCGGATTCGATCAGCTTCTCGAAGACCTCCGGTGCGTTGACGACCATGGAGCGAAACTTCCAGCAGGTGAAGTCCCGGCCCTCCGTCCCGATGCGCCGGTGGCCGAACACCGCGGGGCCGCCGTCCAGCGTGATGAGGAGCCCGACGATCAGCATCAGCGGTCCGAAGAACAGAATCAGCCCGACCGCCCCCACGAGGTCGAAGGCCCGTTTCACCCGGTTGCGGTGCAGCGGTTCCGTGGCCGGCAGGCGCGCGACCAACTCCGCGGCGGACGCCGTGCCGGCGAGCGTCGCCGGCTCCAGCGGTGCAGCACCCAACTGGATGGACTGCGGAATACCCATCGATCCCCCGTACTCACAATTCGGCTGGCGGAAACACGACCGCCTTCCGGGGGAGGCAACGCGTGAGGCGCGTCCGGGGTCCCCCGGCTGGGCCGATCCACCGCAGTTCCATTGCGGTACGCCGGGTGGTGGGGATAGGGCCGGCGGGGTGCCTCTTTCGGCGGAAGCGAGGACTCAGCAGATGCGTGGAAGCTGTTCGCCGGACAGCCAGTCGACGATGCGCTTGCCGCCAAAGCGCGTTTCCATCTGCACGAAACGGTGCGAGTCCTCGACCACAGTCCCGACGACCGCGGCCTCGGCTCCCAGAGGATGGGCCCGCATGGCCTCCAGGAGGCGCGCGGAGTCCTCGGCCGCGCAGATGGCGATCAGCTTGCCCTCGTTGGCGACGTACAGCGGGTCGAGCCCGAGCAGTTCGCAGGCGGCTGCGACCTCGGCCTTCAGCGGGATGTCCGCCTCGCGCAGCAGCATGCCGACGCCCGACTGGTGGGCGACCTCGTTCAGCGTCGTCGCCAGACCGCCGCGGGTCGGGTCGCGCAGGACATGCACATCCGGCACCGCCGCGACCATGCCGGCGACCAGCCCATGGAGTGCTGCGCTGTCCGACCGGATGTCCGTTTCGAAGCTCAGATTCTCGCGGGTGGACATGATGGCGACGCCGTGGTCGCCCATGGTGCCGCTGACCAGGATCGCGTCGCCGGGCCGCGCCCGCTCGCCGGACGGGGCGACGCCGGGGGGCACCACGCCGATGCCAGTGGTGGTGATGAAGACACCGTCGCCCTTGCCGCGCTCCACCACCTTGGTGTCGCCGGTCACGATGGACACGCCGGCCTCTCGCGCGGCATGGGCCATGCTGTCGACCAGCCGCTTCAGGTCGGCCAGCGGGAAACCTTCCTCCAGGATGAAGCCGGCGGTCAGATAGAGCGGCACCGCGCCGGCCATGGCGACGTCGTTCACCGTGCCGTGCACGGCCAGCGACCCGATGTCGCCGCCGGGAAAGAACAGGGGCGAGACGACGAAGCCGTCGGTCGTCACCACCATGCGCCCGGCGGGCGCGTCGAAGGCCGCCTGGTCATTGCCCTGGTCGAGCAGCGGGTTGGCGAAGGCGGCGGCGAACAGCTCCCGCACCATTTGGGCCATGGCCTTGCCGCCCGATCCGTGGCTCATGTCCACGGTGCCGCGGGCGAGATCGAGCTTGCGGGTGAAGAGACGGCGGTCGGTCATGGCGGGGTCCACAAAATCAGGCGGCGGATCAGGCGGCGGGCATCAAGGTGCCGGTTTCGGCGAGCAGGGCGAGTGTGCGCTCCGCCTCCTCCGGGTCGAGCCTGGACAGGGCGTAGCCGACATGGACGATCACGTAGTCGCCCACCGCCACCCCCTCGACCAGCGCCAGGGAGCAGGCGACCTTCACCCCGCCCAGGCTGACGGTGGCGCGGTCGTCCTCCAGAAGCTCGATCACGCGGGCGGGAACGGCGAGGCACATGGGGGCGGTCCTTCCTCAAGCAAGCTCTGCATGGCGACCCAGGCCTGTCCCAGGCTGAGCCCGCCGTCGTTGGCCGGCGCCCGACGCGGCAGCAGCGCGGTGACGCCGCGCGCCGCGAAGCCGGCGCTCAGCCCCTCCGCCAGCACGGCGTTCATCAGGCAGCCGCCGGACAGGGCGATGCGCTCGAAACCGCGAGCCGTCAGTTCCGGCATGGCCCAGGCGACCAGCGCCGCGGCCAGGGTGCCATGGAACCGGTCGGCCCCCTCCTGCGCATTGATCTGCAACAAACTTTCCAGAAGGGGCGTGAGGTCCAGCACGCCGCCGTCGATCCGCCAGCCGCCGTCCAGCACCGTGGGGCGGAGCACCAGCGATTCCAGGGCCATCGGCGCCTCGCCCTCGAAGCCGGCGCCCCCGGGGCTGAAGGCACGGACTCCCAGCAGCCCGCAGGCGGCGTCGAACCAGCGCCCGCAGGAACTGGTCGGCGGTGCGTTGACGCCGGCCTCGATCATCCGCCGCACGCCGTCCGCTGGGCCGCAGGCGGCGAAGCGCCCGGCGATCTCCGCGCCGCGTCCCATGCGGGCCAGCGCCGCCGCCGCCATGCGCCAGGGCTGACGCGCCGCCACGTCGCCGCCCGGCTGGGCCAGCGGCGCCAGATGGCCGAGGCGGGTGAAGCCGGCGCCCTCCGCCAGCAGCATTTCCCCGCCCCAGGACCCGCCGTCCGCTCCCAGCCCGAACCCGTCCAGCGCCAGCCCCAGCGCCGGGCCGTTCACACCGTGTTCGGCCAGAACGGCGGCGATGTGGGCGTGATGATGCTGCACCGGCAGCGTCGGCAGGCCGAGCGATTCGGCGAAGCGGGTGCCCTGGAAATCCGGGTGCAGGTCGTGGGCGACGGCGACCGGCTCCACCGCCAGGATGCGGCGCAGGTGGGCGACGCTCTCCTCAAGGAACGCCAGAGTTGCGGCGTTGTCGAGGTCGCCGATGTGCTGGCTGAGGAAGGCCTCGTCGCAGCGGGTCAGGCAGACGGTGGCCTTCTGGTGCCCGCCGACCGCCAGCACCGACGGTCCGGCGCGCGGCAGGCGGATGGGCACCGGCACATGGCCGCGCCCCCGCCGCAGGACGACCGGCGCGCCCGCCACCACCCGCATCACGCTGTCGTCGGCGCGGATCAGGATGTCGCGGTCGTGGTCGACGATCAGGTCGGCGATGCCGTCCAGCCGTCGCCGCGCCTCGTCGTTGCCGATGGCGAGCGGCTCGCCGCCGGGGTTGGCAGAGGTCATGACCAGGGCGAGATCCTGCGGCCGCTCCAGCCACGCTGTGCCGTCCGGGCGGCCGGCGGCCTCGTGGAACAGCAGATGATGGATCGGCGTGTAGGGCAGCATGATTCCCAGCCAGGCGAGGCCGGAGGCGATGGCGTCGGGAAGGGGCGGGGCGCCATCCCGCCGCCGCAGCAGCACGATGGGTCGCGCCACACCCTCCAGCAACGCCCGTTCCGCCGCTCCGACCTCCCCGAACCGCTCGGCGGAGGCGGCGTTGGCGACCATCAGGGCGAAGGGCTTGCCGTTGCGCTGTTTGCGGGCGCGCAACCGCTCCACCGCCGCCGCGTCGAACGCGTCGCAGGCGAGGTGGGAGCCGCCCAACCCCTTGATGGCGACGATCCGTCCGCCGCGCAATGCGGCCAGCATTTCCTTGATGGAATGGGACAGACGTGGGCCGCAGGCCGGGCAGGCGGTCGGCTGGGCGTGGAAGCGGCGGTCGGCGGGGTCGGCGTATTCGGCGGCGCAATCCGGGCAGAGCGGAAAACCCGCCATGGCGGTCTGCGGCCGGTCGTAGGGCAGGGCGCGCGTGATGGTGAAGCGCGGGCCGCAATGGGTGCAGTTGAGGAAGGGATAACGGTAGCGCCGGTCCGCCGGGTCGAACAGTTCGGCCAGACAGGCCGGGCAGACGGCGGCGTCGGGAGCGACCCCGGTGGTCACCGCTCCGCGCCGCGAGGCCAGGATGGCGAAGCCCGTCTCATCGGGCCGAGCGGGAATCGCGTCCGTTTCGATCGCGTCGATCCGCGCCAGCGGCGGGGCGTCCTCCGCGAGCGCCGTCAAAAAGCGCTCCAGAGCATCGCCCTGCACCTCCGCCAGCACCCCGGCCCCGTCGTTCAGCACCCAGCCGGTCAGGGCGAGGCGGTGCGCCAACCCATGCAGGAAGGGCCGGAAGCCAACCCCCTGCACCTGCCCGCGGACCCGGAGGCGAAGCCGTTTCACCGCGCGGCGACCGCCACGCCCGCGCCGATCATCAACGTGCCGGCGCCCTGGTTCAGCGCCTTCATGGCCCGCTCGCTGCGGAACAGATGACGGGCGCGCGACGCCGCCATGGCGTAGGTCAGCAGGACGGCGCTCAACACGCCCACCACGATGCCGGCCATCAGCACGGCGTCGATGGCGGAGACGCGGGTGAGATCCACGAAGGCCGGGAGAAAGGCCATGTAGAACAGGATGGTCTTCGGGTTGGAAAGGGTCAGGGCCAACCCGCTCGCAAAGCCTCGCAACTGTGCGCTTTCGGCCTCCGGAAGGTCTCCATTAAAGGTGACGGGAGCGCGCCACGTGCGGATACCCAGCCAGATCAGGTAACCAGCGGCGGCGAAGCGCAGCAGCGTGAACAGTTCCTCGAAGGCGTGGGCGACGGCGGCCAGCCCGCCGAGGGCGAGCGCCAGCAGCACGAGGTCGCCCACCACCATTCCGGCGAGGAAGCCCAGATTGCGCCGCCATCCCAGGGCGAGGGAACGGGCGACCACGGCGAAGATGCCGGGTCCGGGGGTGGCCATGAAATACAGGCAGGCCCCGGCCACCAGGAGGAAGTCGGCGGGGCTCATGCTCCGCGTTCCGCCACCGCTTTCGCAAGCCCCTCCTCGATCCAGTCGTACCAGTCCTCAAGCCCCTGGCCGGCGGTCGCGGAGACCTCGATCACGCGCAGGTCGGGGTTGAGTTGGCGGGCATAGGCGATCATGCGCGCCACGTCGAAGGTCAGGTGGGGCAGCAGATCGACCTTGTTGACCAGGAGCAAATCGGCGCCGGCGAACATCGCCGGGTACTTCAGGGGCTTGTCCTCCCCTTCCGTCACCGAAAGAACGACGACCTTGTGCGCCTCGCCGAGGTCGAAACCGGCCGGGCAGACGAGGTTGCCGACATTCTCAATGAACAGGACGCTGCCGGTCTCCACCGGCAGGCGCCCCACCGCCTGGGTGACCATCTGGGCGTCGAGGTGACAGCCCTTGCCGGTGTTGACCTGGATGGCCGGCGTGCCGGTGGCGCGGATGCGGTCGGCGTCGAAGCTGGTCTGCTGGTCGCCCTCGATCACCGCCATCGGGAAGCGCCCCTTCAGGTCGGTCAGCGTGCGGGTCAGCAGGGTCGTCTTGCCCGAACCGGGGCTGGACATCAGGTTCAGCACGAACACGCCCTTCGCCGCGAACAGCTGGCGGTTCACCGCGGCGAAGCTGTCGTTCTTGGCGAGGATGTCCTGTTCGATGGCGACCAGCCGGGTCTGCGACATTCCCGGAACCTCCGTCCCCGCCGGACCGCGGCCGAGGTCGATGGTGCCGTGGTCATGCCCATGGCCATGATCGTCGCCGTGCGTGTGCCGGTAGACCTTGCCGTCCGGGCCGACATGTTCGTGGCTGTGGTCATGGTGATGGTGATCATGATCGTGATGGTCATGATCGTGACCATGGTGGTGGTGATGGCCGTGCGCGTGGCCGGCTTCGATTTTCGTTTCGCCTTCGGCGCAGCCGCAGACCGTGCACATCACTCCACCTCCAGTTCCTTGACGCGCATTTCCTCGCCGCCGGTCACCATCAGCTGGTGGCCGCCGCAGTCCGGGCAGGGGGCCGACCGTTCGGGCAGCGGGACCGGTTTCTCGCAGGACAGGCAGAAGGCCTGACCCGGCGGGCGTTCGATGTCCAGGACGGCGCCCTCCGCGATGGTGCCGCGGCTGACCGCGTCGAAGCCGAAGGCGATGGCCTGCGGTTCGACGTGGGACAGGGTGCCGATGACCAGCCGCACCGTCTTCACCGTCGTGAATCCCTGGGCCGCGGCCTGGTCGCGGATCACGTCGATGATGCCCTGGCTGAGCGCCAGTTCGTGCATGGGTCAATCCTCGTCCTGAATCGTGATGGTGGAGGCCACACAGGGATCGAGTGCGGCCACCAGCAGGCCGGTGCGCTCAGCGAGAGCCGCGTCGGTCGCGGTGCCGTCCAAGCCCTGGGCCAGAGGTCCGTCCGCGGCGAAATTCCATTCGGTCGGCGCTGCGATGCGGTAATCGGCGATGCGACTATCCTCAAGCCGCAGCCAGTGGGCGAGGCGCCCGCGGGCTGTCTCCATGACGCCGCTTCCCGCGCCGCGCCGCGTGGCGCCGGTGTCCGGAGCCGGTTCGGCGTCGTCGAGGCGGTCCGCCCAGGATGCCAAGCGCTCCGCCACCCCCGCCAGCTCCACCAGCCGGGCGGCGGCGTGGGCGGCGAGGCCGGAGCCGTGCCGGGCCAGCAACGCGGCGACCAGCGGATGCGCGGTCCGGCGGGCCAGCGGGCCGGTGTGGGCCGGGGCGCCGTTCTGTCGGGGGTTCTCGGAAAAAGCGGCGTCGGCGGACAGCCGCTCCCCGAACCAGCCTGCCGGATACGGCTCCAGCGCCGGCACGCCGCAGGCGCCGAAACCCGCTATGCCCGGCGTCAGGAGGCGGCGCATCAGCCGGGCCGCGGGAGTCGCACCGGCATCGGCCCAGCGCTCCAGTTCCGCCTTGTCGGTGGGAGCCGGGCCGGCGAAGACGGTGCGCTCCACCCCCTCGCGCAACGCCGCGATGGCGGCGGTCAGGGTGGCGCGGTCGGGCCGCAGCGAGCCGCCGCCGAGGCGCAGCCCGTCGCGGGCCGGGTAGAGCGCGGGATGGATCGCCGCCGCCGCGCTGCGCAGGCCCGCCAATTCCCTGGGCTGCGGCGCTTCGCCCAGCCGTGCCGGCCAGTCCATCAGCACCTGCCACGCGTGGTTCGTCGCGGCTTCCGCCTCGGCCAGCAGGGCGCGGGCGGCGGTGTGCGGACGGGCGTCGAGGCCGAGCGCATCCTCCAGAGCCTCAAGCGCGGCCAGCGACTGGGCGGTGCCGCACAGGCTGAACAGCAGCGGCACGAGGCGCATCGCCTCGTCGGGCGTCCGTCCGCACAGCGCGCGGGCGACGACGGGACGGCGAACCCGCACCGACACGGCGCGCACCCGCCCGCCGGCGGTCCGCAACCGCACCGACACGCTGCCCTCCAGCCCGGCGCCTTCCAGCCCGGCGCCCGTCCTGCTCATCGGCGCGCTCTCCCGAACAGGGAGCGGCGGGACAGGGCGGGCTTGGTCTCCTCCCTGTGGCTTGCGTCCGGCTGATCGGACTGCGGCGCCGGCTGCGGCTCCCGCATCAGATGATCGAGCGCCAGAACGGCGGCGGCGCGGGCGTCCTCCTGATCGGTGAACACGTTCATGGCCGAGGCGAGCGGGATCACTGCCAGCGTTCCCAGGAGGCCCACCCGCGCCGCGGTGAAGCGGTAGGCGCCGGAGGGCAGCTCGATCTCCACTTTGTCGCCGTCGCGCCGCTCCGCCCACCGGGCCGGATCGCGCGGGATCAGCACGGCGTTGAGGAACCAGGGGGCGATGACGCAGCCGATCCAGCCCGTCCCATGGGGGCGGAATCCCAGCGCCTCCACCGCCAGGGCGGCGTTGCAGATGGGAACGCCGGCCATGTCGCGCTCCGCGATCAGGCGGTAGCTGGCGGTCAGCGCGGCGACGCGCCCCCCCATCGCATCGCCGCCGGGCAGGGCCATGACGATGAAACCATGCTGCGGGCCGTGGCAACCCGGGCAGCGCCAATAGTCGGGCAGACCACCGAAGGGCGTTCCCGGCGGCACGTCCCTCCCCGGATCGCCCGCCGCGGCGTCGTAGACCGCGCCGCAGGACCCGCAGGCGGGGCGCGCGTCGGCGGCGAAGCCCGCCTCGGGGCCGCCGGGGGTCATGCGGTCGCCTTTTCCATGAGGTCGGCGAACAGGTGGTCCACATTCTCCCCCTTGGCGGCCAGAAGGATGGCGTCGAGCGCGCGGTTCAGCGGCTCCACCTCATCGACCTCCAACGGGCGGACGGCGCGGTCGAGATGGACGAGGACCCAGCTGCCTTCCGGCACCTCGTCGATCAGCATGACGTTGACGCTCCGCTCCTCGCCCCGGCCGGCGCAGCGCGCGGTGAAGCCGTCGGTCTCCAGAACCTGCATCGGAATGCCGAGACACATGCGCGCGCCCTCACGCGGGGAAGCCGGTTCATCGAGATGATGTCCGTTCAACTGCGGCATCTTGACCGGGGGTTGAATCCGCACATTGATGTGCGTCAAACATGCGGTCCGACGCAATTTCATGGCGCTCCGCCATTTCCAATCGGAACGGTTCTGCTAAAGTGGCGACCGCTTCGCGCGCGATGGGGTAGGGGTCGGTCGTGCGCCGCTCAACGATACAGCAGGGGTTTTCACGGATGAAACGTTTCGCTCTCGCGTCGGCCACCGCGGCGGCGGCCCTGGCGGCGCTGCCCAACGCGGCGCTTGCCCACACCTTCGGCGCCCATGACGCCGGGCTCGTCCATGGCTTCCTGCACCCGGTCGGCGGCTGGGATCACCTGCTGGCCATGGTCGCCGTCGGCCTGTGGGCCGCGCAGCGCGGCGGCAAGGCCCTGTGGGCGCTGCCGATGGCCTTCGTCGGCGCGATGATCGGCGGCGGCCTGCTGGGTCTGGCCGGCATCGGCCTGCCGCAGGTCGAGCTTGGCATCGTCCTGTCCGTGGTCGCCCTGGGCGCCCTGATCGCCCTGCAGTCCCGCCTGCCGCTGCTGGCCTCCGCCGGTGTGGTCGCCCTGTTCGCCGTGTTCCACGGCCACGCCCACGGCGCCGAGATGCCGGAGGCGGCGCAGCCGCTGCTCTACGGCCTGGGCTTCGCCCTGTCCACCGCGCTGCTGCACGGTGCGGGGATCGGCGCCGCCCTGTCGCTGCGCCGTCTGGTCGAGGGTCGCAAGGGCGCCCTGGCGCTGCGCGGCACGGGTGCCGTGGTCGGTCTGGCCGGCGTGGCGCTGCTCGCGCTGGGCTGATCGCCAGACGGACGATAGGGGCGGGCGGCAAGACGCCCGATCCAAGGGAAGGCCCGGCGGAACGGTTCGCCGGGCTTTTTTTGTGCGTTTTCTCGAAAATTTCACAAAAATGCGTTCTTTTTTCTGATGTCTCCCCAGGCTGCGGCCCATATATTTGGTTGCCGTTACCAGCCATCGCCCAATCAGGAGTCGTGTGTTGCCGATGATGCCGCCGACCTTCGCCAGCCTGCGCAAAGCCTTGCTTGCCCTGGCCGTTGCCGCTCCTGCCGCCCTGGCCGCCGCGGCGCCGGCTCTGGCGGAGATGCCGGGCCAGCAGCGGACCCAGGCGCCGGGGTTCTACCGCATGGCCATCGGCGATTTCGAGATCACCGCGCTGTTCGACGGCTTCATCGACCGCGACCGCAAGTATTTCGTCGGCGCCAAATCCGAGGACATCATCGGCCTCCTCGACCGCATGTTCCTGGGGGAGCGGCCGGAAATCCAGACGGCGGTGAACGCCTATCTGGTGCACACCGGCACGAATCTGATCCTGGTGGATGCCGGGGCGGCCAAGTCGCTGGGGCCGACGCTCGGCTTCATCGCCGACAACATCCGCGCCGCCGGCTACAGTCCGGAGCAGGTCGACACCATCCTGATGACCCATCTGCATCCGGACCATGCCAACGGTCTGTTGCGCCCGGACGGCTCCATCCTGTTCCCCAACGCCGAGGTCCGGGTCGCCAAGGCCGAGTTCGATTTCTGGCTGGGCGGGGAGGCGGTGGCCAAGGCCCCGGCACCGCTCAAGCCCTTCTTCGCCATGGCTCGCGCTGCGGTGGCTCCCTACGAGGCGGCGGGCAAGCTGAAGCCCTATCAGCCCGGCGACAGCCTCCTGCCCGGCGTGGAGTCGGTGGCGGCCTACGGCCATACGCCGGGGCACAGCGGCTACCTGTTCCGCTCGAAGGAGCAGAGCATCCTGCTGTGGGGCGACACCGTGCACAGCCACGCCCTTCAGTTCGCCCGTCCGGAGGTCGTCATCGAGTTCGACGTCGACAAGGACGAGACCATCGCCTCGCGCAGAAGGCTGCTGGCCGAGGCGGCGGCGCAGAGGCTGTGGGTGGGCGGCGCCCATCTGCCCTTCCCCGGCATCGGCCATGTCCGCACCGAAGGGGATGGCTACGCCTGGGTTCCCGTGGAGTTCGGCCCGATCCGCAGCGACCGCTGAGCGACCCGATTCGGCGCCAAGGCTCGGCGGGACTCCCCGCCGAACCGGTTACGCGCGTGTGCCGGTTGAGAAATTTCGGAACGATTCCAATCGGTTGGCGCATTCTTCCCGGAACGCTTCCCCGGCACGCCCAGGACGGCCATGCTGAGCGCCGACCGTCCTGAAGGGGAACCACGCCGATGACACCGCCGACCTTCGCCCGCCTGCGCAACGCTCTGCTCGCCTTGGCCGTCGCTTTTCCTGCCGGTGCCGTCCTGGCCCCCGCGGCGCCGGCCTTTGCGGAGGTTCCGGGTCAGCAGCGGACCCAGGCGCCGGGCTTCTACCGCATGGCCATCGGCGACTTCGAGGTCACCGCGCTCTATGACGGCTTCATCGACCTCGACCGCAAGATCCTCAGCGGCGCCAGCGCCGACGACATCCAGGGCCTGCTCGCCCGGATGTTCCTGGCCGACACGCCGGGCGTCCAGACGGCGGTGAACGCTTTCCTCGTGCACACCGGTACGAATCTGGTCCTGGTGGACACCGGGACGGCCAAGGCCTTCGGTCCGGCGCTGGGCTTCATCGCCGACAACATCCGCGCCGCCGGCTACAACCCGGAGCAGATCGACACGGTTCTGCTGACCCACCTGCACCCGGATCATGCCAACGGCCTGCTGCGTCCGGACGGCGCCATGCTGTTCCCCAATGCGACGGTTCATGTCGCCAAGGCCGACGCCGACTTCTGGCTGAGCGAGGAGGTGGCGGCCAAGGCTCCGGCGGACAGCCAACCCTTCTTCGCCATGGCCCGAGCGGCTGTGGCGCCCTACGCGGCGGCGGGCAAGCTGAAGCCCTACCAACCCGGCGACAGCCTCGTGCCGGGCGTGGAGTCGGTGGCGGCCTACGGTCACACGCCGGGGCACAGCGGTTACCTGTTCACGTCGGGGGAGCGCAGCATTCTGATGTGGGGCGACGTCGTGCACAGCCACTCCGTGCAGTTCGCCCGACCGGAGGTCGTCATCGAGTTCGACGCCGACAAGGAGCAGGCCGTCGCGTCCCGCAAGAAGCTCTTCGCCGACGCCGCGGCGCAGAAGCTGTGGGTGGCCGGCGCCCATCTGCCCTTCCCCGGCATCGGCCATGTCCGCACCGAAGGCAAGGGCTACGCCTGGGTCCCGGTGGAGTTCGGCCCGATCCGTGCTGACCGCTGACGGTCAGGTCTCGCCGTGAACGGCGCCGCCACGCTCAGTTTCGGGGCGTGGCGGTCACGCCGAGCCGGGCCAGTTCCTCGACGATCATCGTCACCATCCGCGGGATCACCGCCTCGATTTCCGGAGACATCATCAGGCCGGTGCCCAGCGCCATCGGCACGCAGCCGACCACGGTCACGGTCTCCGGCGCCTCGTCCTGCAGGCGCAGCGAGGCCAGCAGGTCGCTGAGGCCGAGCTGGTGGGGCGACAGCTTGCCCTTGAAATAGGCCGGCACCTCGTCGCCGCGCAGCACGGTCAGGCTGGCCGGCGGCGCGCCGGTTTTCACCGCGTCCACGGCGATCAGGTGCTTGTGGCTGGCGATCAGGTCCAGCATGTCCATGCCGCAGGTGCCGCCGTCCACCACGCTGACGTGATCAGGCACGCTCCAGGCGGCGTCGAACGCCTCCATGGCGCGCACGCCCACCCCTTCGTCCATCAGGAGGATGTTGCCGAGGCCGAGGACGAGGATGGACATGGGACGCGCGCTCCGTTCGGTGATTTTGAAACAGAAGGATGAAGCGGGACCGGCACCGGGCGCCGTGAACTGGATCAATCGACCGGCGTGGGGGACACGAAAAGCCCCTCCTCCGTGGGGAAGAGGGGCTTTCGGCCGGTCAGAAGGCTTCGGTCAGACGACCTTCACCTGATAGTGCGACTTGGTTTCCGTGTCGGTCAGGTGCACGGCGCAGGCCAAGCACGGGTCGAAGCTGTGCAGGGTGCGGATGATTTCCAGCGGCTGGTCGGCCTCCGCCACCGGGTTGTCGATCAGCGCCGCCTCGTAGGCCGAGATGTTCCCGTCCTCGTCGCGCGGGCCGGCGTTCCAGGTGGTCGGCACGACCGCTTGGTAGTTCTTGATCTTGCCGTTCTCGATCACAACCCAGTGCGAGAGCATGCCGCGTGGCGCCTCGTGGAAGCCGAAGCCGCGGATCTCGCCCTTCGGGAACACCGGCTTGTTGAAGGTCTTGGTGTCGCCCTTCGCGATGTTCTCCATCAGCAGTTTCCACTGGTTCTGCAACTCCTCGTGCAGGACCACGCAGCGCACCGCGCGGGCGGCGTGGCGGCCGATGGTGGAGTGCAGCGCGTCGACGCCCACCTTGCTGCCGAGATGGCCGGACACCGCGTCGAGCACCGCGTTCACCCAGAACTGCGTCCGCTGGTGGCCCGAGGCGTACATGCCCAGCACGTTGGCCAGCGGGCCGACCTGGGCGCGCTTGTCGTAGAAGGTCGGCGACTTGATCCAGCTGTACTTGCCGTCGTCCTGCCAGTCGGTGAAGTTCGGGATCGTCTCGCCGTCGTAGGGGTGCAGGGGACCCTTGCCGCCCTGGTACCAGGAATGCTTCACGCTCTCCTTCACGCCCTTCTCGAAGTAGGGGTCGTGGAAGTCCTTGATCGGGGTGAACTTGGCGAGGTCGCCGCCGTCGATGTAGCCGGCGGGCAGGGCGAAGGTGGTGCCCTTTGTGTCCAGCGGCATGTCCGGGATGGACAGGTAGTTCACCACGCCGCGGCCATACTGCGTCCAGTCGGCGTAGAAGGCCCCGATGGCCGCCACGTCGGGGATGTAGACCTGGGTGATGAAGTCGCCCACCTCGTCGATCAGCTGCTTGATGTACATCAGCTTTTCGAGGGTCAGGGTGGACTGGCTGTCCATGTTGATCGGGTTGGTGACGCCGCCGACCGCCATGTTCTGGATGTGCGGGGTCTTGGAGCCGAGGATCGCCACCACCTTGTTCATGCGCCGCTGGTAGTCGAGCGCCTGGAGGTAGTGGGACGCCGCCATCAGGTTGGCTTCCGGCGTCAGCTTCATCGCCGGATGGCCCCAGTAGCCCGAGCCGAAGATGCCGAGCTGGCCGGAGTTGATGAAGGCCTGCAGCTTCTTCTGCGCGGTGGCGAATTCCTGCGTGCTGTTCTTCGGCCAGCCGGAGATCGACTGGGCCAGCTTGGCGGTCGCCGCCGGGTCGGCCTTCAGCGCCGAGACGATGTCCACGAAGTCGAGCGCGGACAGGTGATAGAAATGGACGATGTGATCGTGGACGTTGTGGGCGCCCTGGATCATGTTGCGGATGTACTGGGCGTTGAGCGGCACCTCCAGCTTCAGCGCGTTCTCCACCGCGCGGACGGAAGTGATGGCGTGCACCGTGGTGCAGACGCCGCAGATGCGCTGGGCGAAGATCCAGGCGTCGCGCGGGTCCTTGCCCTGGAGGATCAGCTCGATGCCGCGCCACATCTGGCCCGACGCCCAGGCGTTGGTGACCTTGCCGCCGTCCACTTCACAATCGACCCGCAGGTGACCCTCGATGCGGGTGACCGGATCTACAACAACTCGCTGAGCCATAATGAAACTCTCCTAAACTCAGCCGTGCTCGGGATGGACGGCGTGCATGACGGGCAGCTTCTTCACGAAGAGGAGATACAGCGCGATCTCCAGCGCGAAGACGCCGACGGTGACCATGATTTCCTTGACCGAGGGGAAGTAGTGCCAAGGACCGACCGCCGGCGTGAAGCCGATGAGATAGACGTTCAGGCGATAGAGGATGCCCGCCGCCAGCAGGAGCGAGGCCGACAGGAACAGCGCCCGCGACCGGTTGCGGTTGGCCTTGGGGATCAGCAGCGCGAGGCCGGAGATCATCAGGACCATTTCCACCACAAACCAGCCGGACTGCGGTCCGCCGAAGATCTGGCCGATCTGACCACGCACGATCAGGTCGACGAAGCGCAGCACGACGAACAGCGAGGCGACGACCAGCATCAGCCCCGCCAGCTTCGACAGCACCGGCGTCTCCATCGGGCGGCGGAAGTTCAGCGAGGCCATCACCGATTCCCAGACCACGATGGCGAAGCCCATCAGGATGGCGGTCAGCAGGAAGAAGACCGGCAGCATCTGCGACTGCCACAGCGGCGACAGCTTGTGCCCGACGATGACCATCATGGTGCCGAGCGACGACTGGTGCATCGTCGGCAGCAGGACGCCCAGCGCGATGAAGACCCACAGCACCTTGTTCAGCTTGGCGCGCAGCCCCTCGATGCCGAAGCGCTCCAGGAAGGCCGGGGCGAACTCCACCACCAGCACCAGCGTGTAGGTCGCCACGCACAGGCCGACCTCCAGCATCACGGAGTTGGGCTGCGCGTACCACGGCAGCATCATGTGGTAGAAGTTCCAGTAGCGGCCGAGATCGACCAGCACGGCCAGACCGGCGAGGCCGTAGCCGAACAGGCTGGCCAGCACCGCCGGGCGAACCAGCGGGTGATACTCCCCGCGGTTCAGGATGTAGCAGAGCAGCGCGATGACGTAGCCGGCGCAGCCGAAGGCCGAGCCGATCACCACGTCGATGGCCACCCAGATACCCCAGGGATAGCCGTCGTTCAGGTTCGACGCCGCCCCCAGACCCTGCGTGTAGCGCTGGAACAGGATGACGCCGGCGACGGCGACCAGGGCGGCGCAGATCAGGAAGGGAAGGGTGAGGACCCGGCCGCCGAGTGGCTGATGTTCATGAGCGTGCGATGACATGGCTTGACCCCCCTCACTCGTCGGTGTGGTTCTTGGTGTTGCGGTGCGCCAGATAGGCGAGACCGGCGAACACCGTGGCGGGGGCGATCATGCCCGCGTAGAGCGTGTGCTGGATGCCTTCCGACAGGGTCGGGTAGCCGTTCTCCGGCACGTTGGTGGGCAGGTTCAGCTTGTCGAACGGCACGGCGGACACCGCGAGGCACTGGGTGCCGCCCAGCTCCTTCTCGCCGTAGATGTGCGTCTGGTAGGCCGCCTCGACGAGCTTCTCATGGCCGGAGCGCTGGCCGCCGACCTTGCCGGCGATGTCGCCGCGCGGGAAGTGCGCGTATTCGCCCACCTTCAGCGCGGTGCGGCGCTTGGCCTCCGCCTTGAGGTCCTCCGTGCGGCCGAACAGCGTCGCCCCGGTGGGGCAGACGTCGGCGCAGCCCGGAAGCTCGTTCTTGGCGAGCTGCTGCTTGCAGAGCTGGCACTTTTTGATCTCGCCGAAGGCGTCGTTGTAGTCGTACTTCGGCACGCCGAACGGGCAGGACAGCACGCAGTAGCGGCAGCCGATGCAGGCGCTCGGGTCGTGATTGACGATGCCGGTCTTGGCGTCCTTGGTCATCGCCGACACCGGGCAGACCGACACGCAGGACGGATCGGCGCAGTGCAGGCATTGCCGCTTGATGAAGGCGAAGCCGTTCTCCGCCGCGTCCTTGGTGGCGCCGGTGCCGTGGCTGTAGGCCTTGATGACGTTCAGCGTCTTGGCCGACAGCTCCACCGGGCTGTCGTAGATCGGCTTGTCGCCGCCCCCCGCGTTCCAGCCCTGCTGGGCCGGGCCGACGTCGGGCGGCATGTGGTTGACCTCCTTGCA
The DNA here is from genome assembly GCF_003119195.2 of Azospirillum baldaniorum. Classification (NCBI taxonomy): domain Bacteria; kingdom Pseudomonadati; phylum Pseudomonadota; class Alphaproteobacteria; order Rhodospirillales; family Azospirillaceae; genus Azospirillum; species Azospirillum baldaniorum. The sequence goes on from NZ_CP022254.1 coordinate 1,636,951, forward strand.
GGCGGTCACGCAGGCCTTGCAGCCGATGCACAGCGTGCTGTCGTAGAGCAGGCCGACGGCGTCGGGCGGCAGCGGCTTGGGCGGGCGGACCAGCGCGTTGGCCTCCGGCGGGGCGGCGACCACGGTGGTGCAGGCCGCGGCGGCGGCCGCCGCGCTGCCCTTGACCGCGTTCCGCAGGAAGCCGCGCCGTGAGACCGATGTCCTGCTTTTCGACATCTTGTTCGTCGACATCATGTTTTTGGACATGGCGTCACCTCACTCGGCGGCGGTGGAGGAGGATTCGGTCTTCGCGTCCTGCTTGCCGAGCCGGCTGGAGATGACGGCGCCGGCGCCGACCGCCGCGCCGACGATGCCGGCGACCACCGCCGCGGCCCCGGCCGACATGCCCTCGCCCTTGTCCACGGCGACCGCCGGGTAGGTGTTGGGCGGCGCCACCGACTTCAGCGAGGCCAGCTCATGGATGCTCTTGGTGAAGCCGACGCCCTTCTCGGTGCAGCCGAAGCAGGGATGGCCGGTGCCCACCGGCCAAGTGCCCTGGCCGACGTCGTTGAAGCCGACGGACGGACAGTTCGCGTAGGTCTCCGGCCCCTTGCAGCCGAGCTTGTAGAGGCAGTAGCCCTGGCGGTGGCCGTAGTCGCCGAACTCCATCGCGAAGCGCCCGGCGTCGAAATGCGGGCGGCGCTCGCAGTTCTCGTGGATCAGGCGGCCGTAGGCGAATTTCGGGCGCATCTTGTCGTCCAGCTCCGGCAGTTTGCCGAAGGCGACGAAATGCAGGACCAGCGACAGGAAATTGTACGGGTTCGGCGGGCAGCCGGGGACGGAGACGACCGGCTTGTCCTTGATGATCTCGTTCAGGCCGACGGCGCCCGTCGGGTTGACGCCGGTCGACGGCCAGCCGCCCCAGGAGGAGCAGGAACCCATGGAGATGACCGCGGCGGCGCCCTTGGCGCACTCCAGCACGGCGTCCTTGTAGGTCTTGCCGGCGACCTTGCAGTAGACGCCCCCGTCCTTCGTCGGGATGGAGCCGTCGGTGACCATCAGGTACTTGCCCCAATTGTCCTTCATCGCCTGCTGCTTCCAGTTCTCGGCCTGGTGGCCGGAGCCGGTCATCAGCGTCTCGTTGTAGTCGAGCGAGATGGTGTCGAGGATCAGCGTCTCGAGCGACGGGTGGTGGGTGCGCAGCAGCGATTCGGTGCAGCCGGTGCAGGCCTGTCCCGACAGCCAGATCACCGTCGGGCGCGGCGCGGCCACGGCGGCGTTGGCGATCTTCACGCCGAAGGCGGGGGACAGGCCCAGCGTGGCGGCCACGCCCGTGCAGTAGGTCAGGAATTCCCGGCGGGACAGGCCGGCCAGCGCACCCTCATACTCGTCGAGATCGCCGATGTGCTCGGCGTCGAGATCCACATGTCCGTCGGGCATGATTTCCCCCAAAGACCCTTTTGCATTGATCCGCTGGCCGCCCGGTTGCCGGACGCCGGATGCGCAGCACGCCACGGCGCGTCCTGGGGAACCCGAGGCGGGAAACCCACGGCGCGGCGTAATCCCTATCGATTGTAGGGGTATTTGGGCGCGAAACGCTCGCCGGCATTGCACCAGTTTCGATGCGGGCGCGGCATTGATCTACATCAAATGGGGTATCTGGCGGGTAAGCTTCGAACGCCGGAGGCGCATCAGTGGAAAGGATGCGTCGGGAAAAGCCTCCTCCCCGGCATGAAGTCCGGGGAGGAGGGGGGAGAGGATCAGACCGCCTTCATCTGGCGGGTGAAGTCGTCCACGTCGCTCTGCAGGGTGCGCGCGTGCACCGACAGGCCCTTGGCGGCGCTCAGCAGGCCACCGGCGGCCTCGCCGGTGTGGTCGGCCGACTGCGACACGCCGGAGATGGTCGAGGAGACCTCCTGCGTGCCGATCGCGGCCTCCTGCACGTTGCGGGCGATTTCCTGGGTGGCGGAGCCCTGCTGCTCCACCGCGGCGGCGACGTTGGTGCTGATGTCGCTGATCCGCTCGATGGTGCCGACGATGCCGCTGATCGCACCGACCGCCTGCTGGGTCTCGCTCTGGATGGCGACGATCTGGGCGGAGATCTCCTCGGTGGCGCGGGCGGTCTGGTTGGCGAGGCTCTTCACCTCCTGGGCCACCACCGCGAAGCCCTTGCCCGCCTCGCCGGCGCGGGCCGCCTCGATGGTCGCGTTCAGCGCCAGCAGGTTGGTCTGGCTGGCGATCTCGGTGATGAGGTTGACCACCGCGCCGATCTTCTCCGCCGCTTGGGCGAGGCCCTGGATGGTGCTGTTGGTGCGCTGGGCCTCGCGCTCCGCCTCGCTGGCGATGCGGGCGGCCTCGCCGAGGCGCTGGCTGATCGAGCCGATGGAGGTGGACAGCTCCTCGGTCGCCGCCGCCACGGTCTGGACGTTTCCGGTGGCCTGCTCCGCCGCCGCGGCGACGGTCGAGCTGCGGCGCGAGGCGTCGGCGGCGGAATGGGTCAGCGATTCGGCGCTGCTGCGGATGCTGTCGGCCTCCCCGTTCAGGGTGCGGCACAGCCCTTCGATCTTCTGGGTGAAGCCGTGGGTCAGGGCCTCCAGCCGTTCCTGGCGCTGGCGGCGCACGTCGATCTCGCGGCGCTCCTGCTCGGCCAGATCGTTGGCGCGGCGCAGCCCGTCGCGGAAGACCAGCACGGCCTCCGCCATGTCGCCGACCTCGTCGCCCTGGCCGGTGCCGGGCACCTCGGCCGCGGTGTTGCCGGCGGCGATGGTCTTCATCGCCGCGGTCATGCGGGCGATGGGGCGCGCGATCATGTCGCGGGCGACCAGCACGGCCAGCAGGATGCCGAAGAGCACGCCGCCAACGCCGATGGCGAGCATCAGGGTGGTCCAATGCTGGCGCGCCGACTCCAACTGGTCGTGCAGGCGGTCGATCATGCCGTCCTGGTCGGCGCTGAGCGTCTGGATTGCGGCGTTGAGCGCCTGGCGGTTGCCGCGGTTGGCGTCGTTGTCGCCGTAGGTGCGGGCTTCCGCCGTCCCCTTCTCGCGAGCGATGCGCACCAGCTCCGTGCGGAAGCGGATGAACTCCTCGGCCTTCGTCGCCACCGGAGCCAGCGCGGCCTGTCCCTCCGCCGGGGTGAGGCGCTTCAGTGTGCCAAGCCGCTCGCCGAGGGTGTTCAGGCTGTCCAGCAGGGGCTTGCCGAACTTGTCCACCTCGGCGCGGTCGCGGGCCATGTAGACGCCGCGCGAGTCCATGACGACGGCCAGGACGAGGCCGTTGAGCTGCTCGCCCAGCACTTGGCGGTCCGACGCCCGTTCGATGGCCTCGGACTTGCCGGCCAGATCCTGCATGGCGGCCAGCCCCATCAGGCCGGTCACCGCGGCCACCGCCGCCTGCAGCCCCACGAGAAGATAGACCTTTGGCCCGATCTTCAGATTCTTAAGCGCTTTCAACATGCTGGACGTCCCCATTGCGGCGGTCTTGGGCCGCCTCTGCGTCTGACGATAATGAGGTGCCCATTGGTTTCCGAAGCGTTAAATCGTTCCATGACACGTTGCCGCGCCGCCTTTTGGCCAGAACTGGACGAAACGCATATTGTTTTTGGAGCGAACCAATTTTTTCAGGAATAGCCAAAGTCACGGCGTGTTTGTTTTCATGAGGGCGCAACGCGTCGGACCGGGCGGGTGGACCATGAAACCCATCGCAGCCATCATCGGAACGCTCACGCAATTGTTCATTGCCGTTCTTCTTCTGGCGCTGACGGCTTGCGGAGACAACGGCTCGCCGGAGGGGGGCAACTACGGCGTCGGCTATGGCGGAAGCGGGCCGGTCTACACGTTGGGCGGGGGGCTGCCAGCTTACCGGCTGGAGCCGCGCACCTACTGGAATTACCCGGACTACCGTGGCACCGCACCGGTGATTGAACTGGCGGGTCGGCCGGGCGGCTGACCGCGCAATCGACGTTATGGAATATCCGATTGAAGGGCACCGTCCGGCCATTTACCTAAAGAAGACTTGGAACGGGCAGGACGAGGCGGAGCGATGGCGGTCACCCGGGACGAACTGAAGACGCGCATCGGCCAGGCCCTGGGCGAGACGAAGGCCGATCTGGTCATCAAGAACACCCGTTTCCTCAACGTCGTCACCGGCGAGACCGCCGCGGGCGACATCGCCCTGTGCGGTGACCGGATCGTCGGCACCTACGAGTCCTACGACGGGGTGGAGGAGATCGACGGGTCCGGGCTGACCGTCGTGCCGGGTTTCATCGACACCCACGTTCATTGCGAATCCACTTGCGTCACGCCGATGGAGTTCGACCGCTGCGTCCTGCCGCGCGGCACCACCACGGCCATCTGCGACCCGCATGAGATCTGCAACGTGCTGGGGGAAAAGGGGCTTCGCTACTTCCTGGACTGCGCCGAGGGAACGGTGCTGGACCTGCGGGTGCAGCTCTCCTCCTGCGTGCCGGCGACGGAGCTGGAGACCTCCGGCGCGCGGCTGGAGGCGGCGGACCTGCTGCGCCACAAGGACCATCCGAAGGTGCTGGGACTGGCGGAGTTCATGAACTTCCCCGGCGTCTTCCACAAGGTGGACGGGGTTCTCGACAAGCTGGCCGCCTTCGACGGCCGCCACATCGACGGCCACGCCCCTCTGCTCAGCGGGCGGGAGCTGAACGCCTATCTGTCCTGCGGCATCCGCAACTGCCATGAGACGACCAGCGCGCCCGAGGCGATGGAGAAGCTGCGCAAGGGCATGCAGGTGCTGATCCGCGACGGGTCGGTGTCGAAGGACGTGCACGCGCTGGCCCCGGTGATCCAGCCGGAAACCTCGCCCTTCCTGGGCTTCTGCACCGACGACCGCAACCCCCTCGACATCGCCGAGGAGGGGCACATGGACCACCTGATCCGCAGCGCGATCCGGCTCGGTGCCCCGTTGGCCCACGTCTACCGCGCCGCCACATGGTCGGCGGCGCGCGGTTTCGGCCTGTTCGACCGCGGCCTGATCGCGCCGGGGCAGCGCGCCGACCTCGTCCTGCTGGACGATCTGGAGGACTGCGTGGTCAACCGGGTGATCCGCAACGGGCGGGTGGTGACCCCGGAAACCTTCGCCGGCCGTCCGGCGGTCAGCCCGGTCGGCCTGCGCTCGGTCAAGCTCCAGCCGGTGACGGCAGAGGATTTCGTGGTGCCCGCCCGCGGTTCCGTCCAGTCGGTGATCGGGGTTCTGCCCGGCAAGATCATCACCGCCCATCTGCGGTTGGAGGTGCCGGCCAGGGACGGCAAGCTGGTGGCCGATCCCGACCGCGACATCCTGAAGATCTGCGTCTTCGCCCGCCACGGCACCAACCAGAATGTCGGGCGCGGCTTCGCCAGCGGCTTCCACCTTCGCGAGGGCGCTCTGGCCTCCTCGGTCGGGCACGACAGCCACAACATCTGCGTGGTCGGCGCGTCGGACGAGGACATGGCCATCGCCGTCAACCGCCTGATCGAGCTTCAGGGCGGCTTCGTCGCCGTGCGCAACGGTCAGGTGGTCGGCGAACTGGCCCTGCCGCTGGCCGGGCTGATGAGCCTGGAGCCCTTCGAGACGGTGGAGCGTCATCTGCGCAGCCTGCGCGCCTCGGTGAAGGGGATGGGGTGCCCGCTGGCCGAGCCCTTCCTGCAACTGGCCTTCCTGCCACTGCCGGTGATCCCGCATCTCAAGATCACCGACCGCGGGCTTGTGGATGTCGACACATTCGCGCTGGTCGAAGCGTGACCCCGGCAATTCCTGCCGGACGGGGTGCGGATCTTGCCGGCCCCTTCGGCGGGAGCCCCGGCTCAACCCTTTGAAAATCATGGAAAGCCTTCTGGCCCGCCGCCTGCAAGGGGCCGTCCGACAAACGCGAAGAATGCCGGTCGGAGGGGCGTGCCATGGTTGGAATGAGCGACATCAGCGGCTTGGCGCAGAGCATCCAGACGTCCATCGACGCGGCGATGAAGCGCGTCCAGGAGCAGGCCAAGCAGGCGACCGACGCCAAGCCCAGCGGCAACGTCCAGGAGTATGAGCAGACCGTCCGCAAGTCGGCCCTGAACGCCGCGCCCTTCGCCACCAACGTCGGCACGCTGATCAAGGACACCAGCCGCCTCAACGTGCTGAGCACGCTGGCCGCCAACGATCCGGCGGACTTCTACAAATTCAATCTGGCGACGCCCGGCGAGGTCGCCCTCGGCCGCGTCGGCGACACCGGCGTGCGCGTCCAGCTGATGGACAAGCAGGGCAAGATCGTCGCCGACAGCAACAGCGAGGCCGGCGCCACCTACGACGCCTACAAGAAGTTCGAGGCGGGCACCCTGTCGCTCGACCGTGGCGACTACACGCTGCGCGTCTCCCGCGACAAGGGCGTGGCGGCCAAGGAGGAGAAGAACTACGGCCTCCAGCTCCGCATGGGCGACTACAGCAAGGACTACGACACCATCGCCAAGCAGCCGGCCAAGGGCGACAACCCGCTCCAGCAGACGCCGCAGCTTCAGCGCCTGACCTCCCTGCTGACCGGTGGCACGACGACCAGTTCCGGGGCGCTGGGCATCCTCACCGGAGGAAGCGGCGGCTACAGCGGGCGCGGGTCTCTGCTGAATGGGCTTTTCTGAGGCGCCAGAACCTCCTCGCCATCCGCCTGTAGAGGCGGCCGATCCGTTGAGGCGACGTCAGGCCGCGAGGCGCAGCGACGCGGCGCCGAGCACGATGACCGCGCCGGAGGCCAGACGCACCGGACCGACCCGCTCCTTGAGCACCAGGGCCGCCAGCGCCATCGCGAACAGGATCGAGGTTTCGCGCAGCGCCGCCACCACGGCGATCGGCGCCAGGGTCATCGCCCAGAGCGCGAGCCCGTAGGAGGCGATGCTGGCCGCCCCGCCGGCCAGCGCCACCATCCAGCGCCGGCGGGCGTGGCTCAGGAAGCCCCGGGCGTCGCTCAGCAGCGACCCGCCCACCATGGGCACGCTCAACAGCAGGAATCCCCACAGCGTGTAGCCGGCCGCCGAACCGGACAGCCGAACGCCGATGCCGTCCACCACCGTGTAGGCGGCGATCACCAGGGCGTTGGCGAGCGCGCAGGCGGTGCCCCGCCACGATCCCGACGGGGCCGAGCGCCGCCCCAACAGGGTCAGCCCGAGAATTCCGCCGCAGACCAGCAGCGTTCCCATCCAGGCGCCGGCGGACAGCCCCTCGCCCAGCAGCACGCCGCTGCACAGCGCCACGAGCAGCGGCGGCGTGCCGCGCATCAGTGGATAGGCGTGGCTCATCGCCCCCTCGCGATAGGCGGCGGCGAGGAGACGGAAATAGGCGACGTGCAGCACCGCCGTCACACAGAGGTAAGGTGCGCTGGCGAGCGATGGCGCCGGAACGACGGGAAGCAGCAGCAGGGCGATGAAGGCGGACCCGGCGACCACCAGGACCGCGTCGGACGCACTGCCGCCGCCGGCCTTCAGCGCGGTGTTCCAGCCGGCATGGAGAAGGGCGCCGGCCAGGACGGCGAGAAGGGCTTCGGTGGGCAAGGCGGGAGCCGTGGTTGGGAAGGGGACGACGCGGACGGAGGGACGGCATGCGGCCCGCCGGATGGCAGGATACACGCACAGGTCCGGTGTCGGACAGTTTGATTGCCAGCCCCGATTGCCCGAGGGCCTTCTTTGCGCTAAGCGTTCGTCATGTCGACCGACAGCTTCCCGAACCTCCCGTCCGCTGCGGCCTCCGCCCCGGCCGCCGTCCGCCGCGCCACCGCCATCGGCGGTCTGGCCATCCTGATGTGGTCCACGCTGGCGCTGCTGACGGCGCTGTCGGGGACCATTCCGCCGTTCCAACTCGTCGCGATGTCCTTCGGCGTCGCCTTCATCATCGGGACGGCGGCGGGGGCCGCGCGGGGCAAGGACGTGATCGGCGTGCTGCGCCAGCCATGGCGGGTCTGGCTGCTCGGCGTCGCCGGGCTGTTCGGTTACCATTTCTTCTATTTCCTGGCCTTCCGCCTCGCTCCCGGTGCGGCGGTCGAGGTCAATCTGCTGAATTATCTCTGGCCGCTGCTGATCGTCCTGTTCTCCGCACTGCTGCCGGGGGAGCGGCTGAAGCGCGGCCATGTGCTGGGCGCGCTGTGCGGGCTGGCCGGGACGGTGCTGATCGTGACCGGCGGCGGGCGCGGCCTGTCGCTCGACGCCGGGGACACGCCGGGCTACCTGTCGGCCATGGCCGCGGCGGTGCTCTGGGCGTCCTATTCGGTGCTGTCGCGCCGTTTCGGCGATGTCCCGACCGAGGCGGTCGGCGGATTCTGCCTCGCCACGGCGGTGCTGGCCGGGGTGTCGCACCTGCTGTTCGAAACCACCGTGGCGCCGTCGGGCGGCGAATGGCTGGCGGTGCTCGCCATGGGGATCGGGCCGGTCGGCGCGGCCTTCTTCGTGTGGGACCACGGGGTGAAGCATGGCGACATCCGGGCGCTGGGCGTGCTGTCCTACGCCACGCCGCTGACCTCCACGCTGCTGCTGATCCTGTTCGGGCAGGCGGCGGGGGGCTGGGCCGTCTGGGCGGCCTGCGCGCTCATCATGGGCGGCGCCGTGCTGGCCAGCCGCGACGTTCTGCGCGGCGACCAGTAGGGTGTAGAGCGGATGAGCGACGGGGGTGACGATGTCCTCCCCCGTCGGTCGTCGATAAGGTCGGGGGTCGAGGATCGACCTCAACCGCATCCAACCAACCTCGTCACCCCAGCCTCGTCACCCCAGCCTCGTCACCCCAGCCTCGTCATCCCGGCTCCCATCCTTCCGGCGCCATTTCAAAGCCGGAGAATTCGAAGGCGGGGGACACGGTGCAGCCGACCAGAACCCACCCCTCCATTGGCCGTGCCGCCTGCCACGCGTGGGCCGGAACGACCCCCTGCGGGCGTTGACCACCCGCAAGGTCCATCCCGAGGATCACCCGCTCCACCGACCACCCGTCGTTGGAGATGGACAGCTCCAGCGGCCCCCCGGCATGCCAGTGCCACATTTCGACCGCGTCCACACGGTGCCAGTGGGAGCGCTCCCCCGCCTGCAGCAGGTAGTGGATGCCGGTCTTGACCCCGCGTTCACCGTTTGCCGGAGCGTCCCGGAAGGTCTCCACATAGTGGCCGCCTTCCGGATGGGGCTGCATGCCCAGAGTCGCGATGATGCGCTCGGGCGTCAGGGGCTCCATGGTGTCGTCCCCTCTCACGCCGGCGGCGGCGCGGTGCGGCGGAAGCTGTCGAGGTCGGACGCCGAAGCGAACCACGCCGCCAGCTCCGGACGGCCGGCCCGCCAATCCTCGTGCCCGAACCGGAAGTCGAGGTAGCCGAGCGCCACCAGGATGGACAGCGTGCCGATGGTCAGCGTGCCGTCGAGGGCCGGCGCCTCCGCCTCCAAAACGTCGAGCGCGCGGGCGACGGCGCGGCGCTGGCGGTCCGCCCAGGAGTCGGAGCGCTCGCCGTCCGGACGCTGAAGCTCCAGCCGGCGCAGGATGGCGGCGTCGCAGATGCCGTCGGCCAGGGCCTGCTGGCGCAGCGCCGTCCAGCGCGCCGGGCCGGAGGCCGGGAACAGGCGCGGGCCGTCGTGCAGCGAGTCCAGATACTCGGCGATCACCGGGCTGTCGTAGAGCGCCGAGCCGTCGTCCAGGATCAGGGCCGGGACCTTGCCCAGCGGGTTGTCCGCCGGCAGGTCGGTGTCCGGCGCCCAGGCGTTGGTCACCTGCTTCTCGACCGCCGAGTCCAGCCCGCATTCGATGAGGACCATCGCGATCTTGCGGACGTAGGGCGAGGTCGGGCTCCAGCGCAGCTTCATCAAAATCTCTCCTCCCGTTTTGTAGCCATCAGCGTAGCGCGAGGGCGCGCCGTCTTGAAAGCGGTCCTTCTTAAAAGCGATCCTGGCCTTAAAAGCGGTCCTTGCGGCCGCGGATTTCGGCGAAGACCGCCACCGGGTCGGCCCCGGCCATGCCGAGGGCGGACTGGACCTCCGGCACATCGGCGCGCAGGAAGGGGTTGGTGGCCTTCTCGACGCCCAGCGTGGAGGGGATGGTCGGCTCCCCGCGCTCGCGTTGCGCGGCTATGTCCGCCGCGCGGGCCTTCAGGGCAGCGTTGTCCGGCTCAACCGTCACGGCGAAGCGGGCGTTGGACAGGGTGTATTCATGGCCGCAATAGACGCGCGTGTCGTCCGGCAGGCCGCGCAGCTTGACCAGCGAGGCCCACATCTGGGCCGGCGTGCCCTCGAACAGCCGTCCGCAGCCGAGCGCGAACAGCGTGTCGCCGCAGAACAGCGCCTTGGCCTCCGTAAACCAGAAGGCGATGTGGCCTGAGGTGTGGCCGGGGACAAAAAACACCTGTGCGGCGAGCGATCCGAACGAAATGGTCTCGCCTTCGCCCAGGCACGTCTCCATATCGGGAATGCGGGCGACGTCGGCGCGCGGGCCGATCACGTCGGCGCCATAGCGCGCCTTCAGCGCGTGGTTGCCGCCGATGTGGTCGTTGTGATGGTGGGTGTTGAAGATGTGCGTCAGCGTCCAGTTGCGCCGCTCCAGTTCCGCCAGCACAGGCTGCGCGTCGCCGGGGTCGACGACACCCACGGCGCCGCTGGCCGGGTCGCGCAGGAGGTAGATGTAGTTGTCGGCGAACGCCGGAATCAGGTGGATGTCCATGGCCTTGGGCCCCTCCCGCATGAATGGACGTTTGATCGAAACGTGATAGCCTGGGATGACCATGTACACCGATATCGTCGATCTTCGTGAATTCTACGAGTCCGGGCTTGGTCAGGCGGCGCGGCGGATGATCCGCCGGCGCATCCGCACCATCTGGCCCGACCTGCGCGGACAGATCGTTCTGGGGGTCGGCTACACGACGCCGTACCTGCAGCCCTTCCGCGACGAGGCCGAGCGGGTGTTCTCCATCATGCCGGCGACCCAGGGCGTGACCTTCTGGCCGCCGGGCGGGCCGGGGCTGGTGGCGCTGGGCGACGAGGCGGACCTTCCACTGGCCGACATGTCGGTGGACCGCGTGCTGCTCGTCCATGGGCTGGAGGGCACGGAGCAGCTCCGCCCGATGATGCGGGAGATCTGGCGCGTGCTGGCCGGCGGCGGGCGCGTGCTGGTGGTGGTGCCGAACCGCCGCGGCTTGTGGGCGCGGGCCGACTGGACGCCCTTCGGCCATGGCTTTCCCTATTCGGCCTCTCAACTGAAGCAGGTGCTGCGCGACACCATGTTCGTGCCGGAGCGCACCGGGCACGCCCTGTTCCTGCCGCCGCTGCGCTCCCGCTTCCTGATGAAGACCGCCCCGGCCTGGGAAGAGGTCGGCTGCCGCTGGTTCAAGGCCTTCGCCGGGGTCACGATGATCGAGGCGTCCAAGCAGATCTTCGCCGGGGTGTCGCGCAAGACCCAGCAGCCGGCCAAGCGCCGCCTGATCGTTCCGCTTCCCGGCGGTGCGGCCCCGGCCCGCCGCCCGGCGGGGTCCGGCGCGTGGCGGGTGTCGGAGGAACCGTAAGCCTTGCTCCGGGGGCGTTGCGGTTTGTAACCTTCCTGGTCACCGCAGCGGATCGGACCCCATGGCGAAGGCGAGCGTTCTCATCGTCCCCGGACTCGGCAATTCCGGCCCGGACCACTGGCAAAGCTGGTTGCAGCAGCGCCACCCGTCCTTCACGCGGGTCGAGCAGGCCGACTGGGACGCGCCGGCCTCGGAGGACTGGGTGCGGTCGCTGGAACAGGCCGTGGCCGCCGCGGCCGCCCCGGTGGTGCTTGTCGCCCACAGCCTGGGCTGCATGACGGTCGCCCATTGGGCCCTGCGGAGCGGATCGTCGGTCGGCAAAGTCGCCGCCGCCCTGCTGGTCGCTCCGCCCGACGTCGAATCGGCGGAGCACACGCCGCCGGAGGTCCACGGCTTCGCCCCGGTGCCCACCGATCCGCTGCCCTTCCGCACGGTGGTGCTGGCCAGCCACAACGATCCCTACGCCCCGATCGCGCGCTCCTGCGGGTTCGCCGTCGGATGGGGTGCCGATTTCATCGACGGTGGCGACCTCGAACACATCAACACCGCCGCCGGCTACGGTTCCTGGCCGGACGGCGAGCGGCTTGTTCTCGACCTGCTGCGCGCGGTGGACAGCGGCGCTTGAGCCGTCACTGCGGCTGGCCGCTCACCGTCTTCACACCCTCGCCATAGGAGAATTCCGGTGCCCGCGCGAGTTCGGCCGCCGGCAGGTCCAAAGTCGGCGGCGTCGAGCCGTCGGCACTGGCAGCCGCGCCCGCGATGTCGGTGCGCAGCATGCTGACCGGCAGGGACCGCAGTTTTCCGTCCGCCCCGCTGCCCTCGGCGGGGGCCAGCACGATCCGTTCGATCGCGGCGGCGCTGCCGTCCAGCGTGAAATCCTTGATGGAGCCGCCGGGCTGACCGTCGCGGGTCCGCACCTCCTTGCCGATCAGGGTCCGCGCCTCCTCCGGGGTCAGCAGATGGGGGATCGCGGCGACGGAGGGGGCCACGCGCTTCATCTCGTCGGAGGGCGCGTCGCCGCCGAGTCCCTCCGGCGAGGCGGCGGGCGGGGTGGCCGGCGTGTCATCCGGGCGCGGCGCCGTCATCAGCGGGGACCGCGCGGCGTCCGGTGACGCCTGTGGCGTTTGCGCCTGCGATGTTTGGGCCGATGCGGCGCCGGACAGCAGCAGGGCGGCGGCCGATGCGGCCAGGACGGAGGAGGGGACGAGGCGCATGGTGCGTGGCTCCCGCTGGTCTGTTGTTGAACGGACGTTGCCTATCAACAGCGCCAGCGGGGCAGGGGTTGCATCGCCGGGGACCGGCGGCCTTCCGGTCAGTCCCGGCGCAGCAGGAAGACGCCCTGCTCGCCCAGCAGGTTGGCGAGCCCGGAATGGGCATGGCCGGTGACCCGGCCGGCGCGGTCCACGATCATGCAGCGCTCGATGCGGATGCCCATCTCCTCCGCCAGGACGACGAAGTCCTTGATCGTGCAGAAATGGATGTTGGGGGTTTCCCACCACTGGTAGCCCAGCTTCTCCGTCACCGGCATGCGCCCGGTCAGCAGGAGCTGCACGCGGATGCGCCAATAGCCGAAGTTGGGCACCGACACGATGGCCCGCCGCCCGATGCGGGTCATCGTCTCCAGCACCGTCCGCGGCTCCCGCATCGCCTGGAGGGTCTGGCTGAGGATCACATAGTCGAAGGCGCCCGGCGGGTAGTCCTTCAGGTCGGTTTCGGCGTCGCCCTGGATCACCGACAGGCCCTGGGCCACGCACTGGTGCACGCCGTCCATCGACAGCTCGATCCCGCGCGCGTCCACCCCCTTCTGCCGGGACAGGAAGGCGAGCAGGGCGCCATCGCCGCAGCCGACGTCGAGCACGCGGCTGCCCGGCTCCACCATCTCGGCGATCAGCTTCAGGTCGGTGCGGATGCCGTTGCCGGAGGCGGTGCGGGCGGCGGCTTGATTGTCGTCGAGGGGGCTCATGGCCGGGATGTCATGGTCTGGAGGGTCGTGTCAGGCCGCGGTGTTCGGCGCAGCCGTCCAGGAAGCCGCGGATCACCTGGTGGAATTCCGGCTCGTCGAGCAGGAAGGAGTCGTGGCCCTTGTCGGTGCGGATCTCCACGAAGCTGACGTTGGCCGCCACCGCGTTCAGCGCGTGCACGATGGCCCGCGATTCGGAGGTCGGGAACAGCCAGTCGCTGGAGAAGCTGGCCAGGCAAAAGCGCACCGGCGTGCCCTTGCCGTCCTTGCGGAAGGCGTTGGACAGGGTGCCGCCCCCGTAATCCGCGGCGAGGTCGAAATAGTCCATCGCCCGCGTGATGTAGAGGTAGGAGTTGGCGTCGAAGCGCTCCACGAAGGTGATGCCCTGGTGGCGCAGATAGCTCTCCACCTGGAAATCGGCGTCGAAGCCGTAGGTGACGGTCTGGCGGTTCTGCAGGTTGCGCCCGAACTTGCGGTGCAGCGCCGGTTCCGACAGGTAGGTGATGTGCGCGGCCATGCGCGCCACCGCCAGCCCGCGGTGCGGGCGGGTGCCCTCCAGCAGGTAGTTGCCGCCGGCCCAGTCCGGGTCGGCCATGATCGCCTGCCGGCCGACTTCGTGGAAGGCGATGTTCTGCGCGGAATGGCGGGCCGCCGTGGCGATCGGCACCGCAGCGAAGACCGATTCGGGATAGGCCACCGCCCATTGCAGGACCTGCATGCCGCCCATGGAGCCGCCGATCACGCAGAACAGCTGGTCGATCCCGAGATGCTCCACCAGCAGCTTCTGCGCGCGCACCATGTCGCCGATGGTGATGACGGGGAAGCCGAGACCGTAGGGCTCGCCGGTCGCCGGATCGGTCTCCTTCGGGCCGGTGGAGCCCATGCAGCCGCCGATCACGTTGGAGCAGATGACGAAATAGCGGTCGGTGTCGACCGGCTTGCCGGGGCCGACCAGCATCTCCCACCAGCCGGGCTTGCCGGTCACCGGATGCTGGTCGAGCACGTAATGGTCGCCGGTCAGGGCGTGGCAGATCAGGATGGCGTTCGACCGGTCCGCGTTCAGCGCGCCGTAGGTCTGGTAGGCGACCTCGAACGGCCCCAGCTCCGCGCCGCTGTCCAGCCGCATGGGCCGGTCCACCCCGAGCGTGACCCGGTGGCCGGGCATCGTCGCGGGCTCGGCAGGCGCGGCGGCAGGCACGGGGCCAGACACGGCGGCGGCGGGGTTCGGCGCGGACATGACGGGTCGGTGGCCTCCGGAAAACGGGAGTTCATAGCTACGGACCGGCGGTTGGGAGTGTCAACGTTTTCTTTGATTTCGCTCCGCTTGCGGACTACTACTATCCGGCTTTGGATTCGCCCTGGATTTGACGGTTTCCCGCCCCATGCCTCCGCCCAAGTCCCCGCTCGACGATCTGCGCCGCGAGATCGATCACATCGACGATACGATCCACGACCTGCTGATGCGCCGCGCCGCGGTGGTGGAGCGCGTCGGCGTCGTCAAAGGCCAGATCGAGGCCGCGGAAGGTCAGGTCAGCGGGAATCCCCAGACCCCGATCTATCTGCGCCCGGCGCGCGAGGCGGTCATCCTGCGCCGCCTGATGGCGCGCCACGCCGGCTCCTTTCCGGCGATGGCCGTCACCCGCATGTGGCGGGAGATGATCACCGCCTTCACCCGGCTCCAGGGCCCCTTCGCCGTCGCGGTCTACGCGCCGGAGGACCGCCGCGGATTCTGGGACGTGGCCCGCGACCATTTCGGCAGCGTCGTTCCGATGACCGCCGTCAACACCCCCGCCGCGGCCATCCGCGCGGTGTCGGAGGGCACGGCCACCGTCGGCGTCGTTCCCTACCCGGCGGAGGACGACGCGGACCCCTGGTGGCGCTTCCTGGTGTCGTCCGACGCGCGCACGCCGCGCGTGGTGGCGCGGCTGCCCTTCGCCGGGCGCGGCAACGCCCGCGGCGAGGACCGCGACGCGCTGGCCATTGCGCTGGTCCCGCACGAGCCGACCGGCGACGACCGCACCCTCCTGGGGATCGAGCTGGGGCATGACCTCAGCCGCGGCCGGCTCAAGGACCATCTGGAGACGAGCGGCCTCGCCCCGACCTATTTCTGCACTTGGCACGCCCGCGACCCGTCCGGCCCGTCCATCCATCTGGTCGAGGTCGCCGACTTCGTCGACCACACCGACCCGCGCCTGTCCGCCTTCGCCGGCCGGCTGGGCGAGATCCCGGTGCGGATCAACATCGTGGGCGGCTACGCCGTCCCGCTTCATTTCTCCCACGACGCCCGCAAGGTCTGAGACCTGACATGACCCAGCCGAACAACGGCCCGGCGCCCCGCCCGGGGATTCTCGACATCGCCCCCTACGTCGGCGGCGAGCATGCGGGGCACATCCGCCTCGCCTCCAACGAAGGCGCGCTCGGCCCCAGCCCGCGCGCCGTGGAGGCCTACAGGGCCGCCGCGGGCGAGCTGCACCGCTACCCGGACGGCGGCTCCGCCAAGCTGCGCAAGGCCATCGCCGAGCGCTTCGGCCTGGACGCCGACCGCGTGGTCTGCGGCGCCGGTTCCGACGAGCTGATCGCCCTGCTGATCCGCGCCTACGCCGGTCCGGGGGACGAGGTGCTGTACTCGCAGCACGGCTTCCTGATGTACCCGATCGGCGCCAAGTCGGTCGGCGCCACGCCGGTCCAGGCGCCGGAGACGAACCTGACCACCGACGTGGATTCGCTGCTGGCCCACGTCACGCCGCGCACCCGGCTGGTCTTCGTCGCCAACCCGAACAACCCGACCGGCACCTACATCACCGCCGACGAGATGGCCCGCCTGCACGCCGGCCTGCCGGAAAACGCCATTCTGGTCATCGACGCGGCCTACGCCGAGTACATGAACCACAACGACTATTCGGCGGGGCAGGAGCTGGTCGACCGCTTCCCCAACGTGGTGATGACCCGCACCTTCTCGAAGATCTTCGCGCTGGGCTCGGTCCGGCTCGGCTGGGCCTACTGCCCGGCGGGGATCGCCGACGTGCTGAACCGCGTGCGCGGCCCCTTCAACGTCTCCTCCGCGGCGCAGATCGCCGGGGTGGCGGCGCTGGAGGACACCGCGTTCCTGGAGCGCTCGCGCAGCCACAACATCGAATGGCGGGAGTGGTTCGTCCAGCAGGTCCATGGCCTTGGCCTGAAGACCCACCCCAGCGTGACGAACTTCGTTCTGGTCGACTTCGCCGGGCAGACCGCCGGGAAGGACGACGCCGAGGCGGCGCGCCTGTTCCTGAAGGGCCGCGGCATCCTGGTCCGCCAGATGCCCGCCTACGGCCTGCCGAGCTGCCTGCGCGTCACCATCGGCACGGAGGCCGAAATGCGCGAAGTGGTGCAGGCGTTGAAGGACTTCCTGGCGGCGTAAGGCCGGAGTGGTTTTCCCTCTCCCGCCCCGGGAGAGGGAGGGGCCCGCCGCGAAGCGGTGGGAGGGTGAGGGTATAGACAAGAATCAGCGCCTTGATCCTTGCGCGACCCTCACCCGGCCCTTCGGGCCACCCTCTCCCAGGACGGGAGAGGGGATCGCGCCGTTGCGCGCGTTTCCTCACGAGGCGGCCGGGCAAACTTTCCCTTGGTCACGCGGCGGCTTGGTGCTTTATAGCGGGGCGTTCTGCAACCCATCCGCAGCCGGTGCCTTGAGATCATGAGCGAGACCGCAGCCCCTCTGGCCGCCCCCCTGTTCGACCGCGTCGCCATCGTCGGCGTGGGTCTGATCGGTTCGTCCCTGGCGCGGGCGCTCACGCATTACGGGGTGGCGCGTCAGGTCGTCTGCGCGGACCGCAGCCCGGAGCATTGCGCCAAGGCGATGGAACTGGGCATCGTCGAGCGCGCCACCACCGATCTGGCGGAAGCGCTGGAGGGTGCGGACCTAGTGGTCCTGGCGACTCCCGTCGGCGCCTTCGCCGAGGTGGGGGAGCAGCTCGGGCCGCTGCTGCGCCCCGGCATGATCGTGACGGACGTCGGCTCGGTGAAGCAGGCGGTGCTGCGCGACGTCGGGCCGCACATCCCGGACGGGGTGCATCTGATT
Source organism: Azospirillum baldaniorum (assembly GCF_003119195.2). Classification (NCBI taxonomy): domain Bacteria; kingdom Pseudomonadati; phylum Pseudomonadota; class Alphaproteobacteria; order Rhodospirillales; family Azospirillaceae; genus Azospirillum; species Azospirillum baldaniorum. The sequence goes on from NZ_CP022254.1 coordinate 1,654,441, forward strand.
CCCGGCCACCCGGTGGCGGGCACCGAGCATTCGGGGCCGGAGGCCGGCTTCGCCACCCTGTTCCAGGGCCGCTGGTGCATCGTCACCCCGCCGCCCGGCGCCAACGAGGGCGCGGTGGACAAGGTGGTGACGATGTGGCGCCGCATCGGTTCCACGGTGGAACTGATGGACGCCAACCATCATGACCGCGTGCTGGCCATCACCTCGCACCTGCCGCACCTGATCGCCTACACCATCGTCGGCACGGCGTCCGACCTGGAGGACGACACCAAGTCCGAGGTCATCAAGTTCTCGGCCGGCGGTTTTCGCGACTTCACCCGCATCGCCGCCAGCGACCCGGTGATGTGGCGCGACGTGTTCTTGAACAATCGGGAAGCGGTCCTGGAAATCCTCCAGCGCTTCACCGAGGACCTGACCGCCCTCCAGCGCGCCATCCGCTGGGGCGAGGGGGAGCAGCTGCAGGACCATTTCACCAAGACCCGCGCCATCCGCCGCGGCATCATCGACGCCAAGCAGGCCTGACCGGTCCGGTTGCGCCGTTCGGCTGGCGCAACCGTTTGACGTCCTTTTTTCACATTAAAATTCCGATAAATGATAATCGCACATATGTGAATTACACATTCGACGGCAAAAGACGACTTGCTTGATAGGGATCGTCCGTGTTCAATAATCCCCGGCACCACGCCATCGACCGTCAGCCTGGGGAACACCGTTCATGCCGTCGCGCTTCAGCCAGAGCCTCATCGCCGTCGGGCTGGTGACCTTGGCCGCCTTGGCGACCGCCAGCGCCGCGAGCCGCAGCACGATCCTGAACGTCTCCTACGACCCGACGCGGGAGCTGTACGAGGAGTTCAATCCCGCCTTCGCCCGCACCTGGGCGGACGCGTCGGGGGAGACGGTGGTCATTCACCAGTCGCACGGCGGATCGGGCGCGCAGGCGCGCTCGGTCATCGATGGGCTGGACGCCGATGTGGTGACGCTGGCTCTGGGCTACGACGTGGATGCGATTGCCGACGCCGGACTGATCGCGAAGGACTGGCGGACGCGCCTGCCGAACAACAGCTCCCCCTACACCTCGACGATCGTCTTCCTGGTCCGCAAGGGCAACCCGAAGCAGATCAAGGACTGGGACGATCTGGTGAAGCCGGACGTGGAGGTGATCACGCCGAACCCGAAGACCTCGGGCGGGGCACGCTGGAACTACCTTGCCGCCTGGGCCTATGCGCTGAAGACCAACGGCAACGACGAGGCGAAGGCCAGGGAATTCGTCGCCGACCTTTACAAACACGTCCCGGTGCTGGACAGCGGCGCCCGCGGGGCCGCCCTGACCTTCACCCGCAAGGGCGTCGGCGACGTTCTGCTGGCCTGGGAGAACGAGGCCTTCCTGTCGCTCCAGGAGTTCGGGGCCAACCAGTTCGAGATCGTCGTGCCGTCCCTGTCCATCCTGACCGAGCCGCCGGTGTCCGTGGTGGACAGCGTGGTCGACCGCAAGGGCACCCGCAAGGTGGCCGAAGCCTATGTGCAGTATCTCTACACCCGCGAGGGGCAGGAGATCGCCGCGCGGAATTTCTACCGGCCCCGCCATCCCGAGCTGGCGCGGCAATATGCCGGGCGCTTCTCGCCGGTGGCGCTGGTGACCGTGGACGACGTCTTCGGCGGCTGGCGCAAGGCCCAGGCGACCCATTTCGCGGAGGGTGCCGTGTTCGACCAGATCCAGTCGGCGCCCCGCTGAATCCCAGGATATGAGCACGCAGTGATGGAACGGGAGGGCCAAACACCATGAGCACGACATCGACCCCCCGGAGCACGGATGGCGACGCCAACCCGCTGACCGGCGTGATCGCCGAGAACATCCGCAGCTTCCGGCTCCGCCAGGGGCTGTCCGTCGACGCGCTCGCCAAGCTGTCGGGGAACAGCCGGGCCGAGTTGGCGGCGATCGAAGCCGGGCGGGGGCCGTCCAGCATCGACTTCCTGTGGACCATCGCCCGCGCGCTCGACGTGCCCTTCTCCAGCCTGCTCAGCAGCGGGGGCAGCGGCGGGACCACGGTAATCCGGCGGGTGGACAGCCGGCCGTTGGCCTCGCGCGACGGACGGTTCAGTTCGCGGGCGCTGTTTCCCTTCCACGGCGAGCGGCAGGTGGAGTTCTACGAGCTGCGCCTCGCTCCCGGCACCGACGAGCGGGCCGACGCCCACACCATCGGCACCGTGGAGAACATCCTGGTCGGGCGCGGCGTGGTCGAGATCGAGACCGGCGACGGCACCCACCGGCTGGAGGAGGGCGACACGATCCAGTTCGACGCCGATGCCCCCCACGCCTACCGCAACGCGGGTGACGGCGAGGCGCTGCTGTATCTCGTGATGACCTACGTCTTCTGATTCCGGCGTTCTCTGGCCCTGGATCAGGCGGCGGTCCGCACGCTGGCGTCGCCGTTGGCGGGGGCCTGCGGCCCGCTGTCGCGGGACATCTCCGTCTTCAGGGCAGCGGCGAGCTGCCGGAAGGTCTCCTTGCGGCCGGAGGTGCGGCGCCAGACCAGCCCGATCCGGCGGAACGGCCGCTCCCCGCCCAGCGGGCGGACCACCACGTCCAAACCGCGCAGAATCCCCGAGTCGAGCGCCATCTGCGGCAGCAACGTCACCCCCAGCCCGTTGGCGACCATCTGGACCAGCGTGTGCAGGCTGGTGCCCTGGAACGCGGCGCTTTGCCGCGCCCCCTCCATGGAGCAGGCGGCCAGCGCGTGGTCGCGCAGGCAGTGCCCGTCCTCCAGCAGCAGCAGATCATCCAGCGCGACATCGGAGGGGCGGGGCGTCGTGACGTCGCTCAGCCGGTGCTCGGGCGTGCAGACCACGGAAAAGCGGTCTTCGGCGATGTCGATCGATTCCACGTCGCCGGAGGGGTAGGGCAGGGCGAGGATGGCCGCGTCCAACTCCCCCGACTCCAGCCGGTCGAGCAGCCGGGCGGTCTGGTCCTCGCGCAGGAACAGCTTCAGCTTGGGGAAGCTGTCGCGCAGCGCCGGCATCACGCGGGGGATCAGGAACGGGCCGATGGTCGGGATCACGCCCAGATGGAGCGGTCCGGACATCGGGTCCTCCACCGAGCGGGCCATGTCCACCAGCTCCTCCGCCCCCTTCAGGACGGTGCGGGCGCGGTCGGCGATCTCGCGGCCCAGCGGAGTCGGCAGGACGGTGCGCCGCGTGCGCTCCAGCAGCGGGGCGCCCAGCAGATTCTCCAATTCCTGGATGCCGGCGCTGAGCGTCGACTGGCTGACGAGGCAGGCCTCGGCCGCCTTGCCGAAATGGCAGCGATCGACGACGGCGACGAGGTAGTGGAGCTGACGCAAGGTGGGGAGGGGCTTCATGCACTGCACAATAATCGGTTTTATCGATCAAAGCGATTGGTATTTTTCGCTTCCATCGCTGACCCATTGCCCCTAACTTCCCTGGTGTCAAGCGACCAACGAGGGGGGAGCAGACTTCCGGCAGGGATGCCGCGGCACCGGTAGCCCATTTGGGAAACCATTGGGAAGACGGGGCCAAGCTGGCAGGACACCGGAGTGACGCTTGCTCCAATCATTCAGACTGATGGAGAAATCATGTCCTTGATCAACACCGAGATTAAGCCGTTCAAGGCGACCGCTTTCAAGGGCGGCAAGTTCATCGACGTCAGCGACGCCGACCTGAAGGGCAAGTGGTCGGTCGTCTTCTTCTACCCGGCGGACTTCACCTTCGTGTGCCCGACCGAGCTGGAAGACCTGGCCGATAACTACAGCGAGTTCCAGAAGCTCGGCGTTGAGATCTACAGCGTTTCGACCGACACCCACTTCTGCCACAAGGCCTGGCACGACACCTCGCCGGCCATCGGCAAGATTGCCTACACCATGGTCGGCGACCCGACCGGCACGATCTGCCGCAACTTCGAGATCCTGATCGAGGAGAAGGGCCTCGCCGACCGCGGCACCTTCGTCGTCGACCCGGACGGCAAGATCCAGATCATCGAGATCACCGCCGGCGGCATCGGCCGCGACGCCCGCGAGCTGCTCCGCAAGGTGAAGGCCGCCCAGTACGTCGCCTCGCACCCGGGCGAGGTCTGCCCGGCCAAGTGGGAAGAGGGTGAGAAGACGCTCGCCCCGTCGCTCGACCTCGTCGGCAAGATCTAAGCCTCTCCGGCTTGATCCTCTGGGAACCGCCGGCCGCAACCGCGGCCGGACGGTTCGGCCGCGGTCACGCTGGCCGCGGCGCCACGGCTTCGGGCCCGGATCGATTCCGGGCCCGGATCACGAGTGGCCTTCATCCGTTCAAAAAAGTCTGTTCAAAGACACTCTGCTGCCCGGACCCGCCCTGGCGCCACCGGGCTCGCTTCGAAAAACCACTTTCGGGAGCCCTCGCCGTGTTGGATAGCAACGTCAAAGGCCAGCTCAAGGCCTATTTCGACAAGATCACGCAGCCCATCGAACTGGCCGCTTCCCTGGACGACGGCGCCAAATCGCAGGACATGCAGGCTCTGCTGCAGGACATCGCGTCCCTGTCGGACAAGATCACCTTCGTCCGCACCGACGACGACGCGCGCAAGCCCTCCTTCGCGATCAAGCGCACCGGCACCGACGTCAGCGTCCGTTTCGCCGGCCTGCCGATGGGCCACGAATTCAATTCCCTCATCCTCGCCCTGCTGCAGGTCGGCGGCCACCCCTCCAAGGAGTCGGCGGAGGTCATCGAGCAGGTGAAGGCGCTGGAGGGTGAGTACAGCTTCGAGACCTACTTCTCGCTGTCCTGCCAGAACTGCCCTGACGTGGTGCAGGCCCTGAACCTGATGAGCGTTCTGAACCCGCGGATCAAGCATGTCGCCATCGACGGCGCGCTGTTCCAGCAGGAGGTCGACTCGCGCAAGATCATGGCCGTCCCGTCCATCTTCCTGAACGGCGAGCCGTTCGGCCAGGGCCGCATGGGGCTGGAGCAGATCCTCGCCAAGATCGACACCGGCGCCTCGCAGCGCGACGCGGAGAAGATCAAGGCCAAGGACGCCTTCGACGTGCTGGTGATCGGCGGCGGCCCGGCCGGCGCCGCGGCGGCGATCTACGCCGCGCGCAAGGGCATCCGCACCGGCGTCGCGGCGGAGCGCTTCGGCGGTCAGGTGCTCGACACCATGGCCATCGAGAACTTCATCTCCGTCTCCCACACCGAGGGTCCGAAGCTGGCCACCGCGCTGGAGCAGCACGTCAAGGAGTATGAGGTCGACGTGATGAACCTGCAGCGGGCGGAAAAGCTGATCCCCGCCGAGGGTCCGGGCGGCCTGATCGAGATCCAGCTCGCCAACGGCGCCTCGCTGAAGTCCAAGACGGTGATCCTGTCCACCGGCGCCCGCTGGCGCCAGATGGGCGTCCCCGGCGAGGACGAGTACCGCAACAAGGGCGTGGCCTATTGCCCGCACTGCGACGGCCCGCTGTTCAAGGGCAAGCGCGTGTCGGTCATCGGCGGCGGCAACTCCGGTGTGGAAGCGGCCATCGATCTGGCCGGCATCGTCGCCGAGGTGACGCTGATCGAGTTCGACAGCCAGCTTCGCGCCGACGAGGTGCTCCAGCGCAAGCTGCGCAGCCTGCCGAACGTGCGCGTCATCACCTCGGGCCTGACGACCGAGGTGCATGGCGACGGCACCAAGGTGACCGGCCTCAGCTACAAGAACCGCAACACCGGCGAGGTGCACCGCATCGATCTGGAAGGCATCTTCGTGCAGATCGGCCTCGTGCCCAACACCGAGTGGCTGAAGGGCTCGGTGGCGCTGAGCCCGCGCGGCGAGATCGAGGTGGACGCCCGCGGTCAGACCTCCATCCCCGGCGTCTTCGCGGCGGGCGACGCGACGACGGTGCCCTACAAGCAGATCATCATCGCCATGGGCGAGGGCTCGAAGGCCGCCCTGTCGGCCTTCGACTACCTGATCCGCATGGCGCCGGTCGAGGCCGTCGCGGCGGCGTAAGGGGGACGTGGTACGGAAGGTGGTTGCGTAAGGCCCCCCTCCCGACCTCCCCCCGCTTCGCAGGGGGAGGAAAAAAGCCTCCCCTGCGAAGCGGGGGAGGGTTGGGTGGGGGCCCGTCGCGACCACCCGCCCTCGTCAGCGCAGCCCCGCCAGCACCTTGTCCAGCGTGATCGGGAACTCGCGCACGCGCACGCCGGTCGCGTGATGGATGGCGTTGGCGATGGCGGCGGGAACGCCGACGATGCCGATCTCGCCGACCCCCTTTGCGCCCAGCGCGTTGACCATGTCGTCATGCTCCTCGACGAACAGCACGTCGATCTCCGGCACGTCGGCGTTCACCGGGACATGGTACTCCGCGTAGTCGTGGTTCATCACGCGGCCCAGCCGGTGGTCGGTGAAGGCCTCCTCCTCCAGACCCATGCCGATGCCCCAGACCACGGCGCCCTGAATCTGGCTGCGCGCCGTCTTGGGGTTGATGATGCGGCCGGCGGCGATGGCGCTGACCACGCGGGCCACCCGGATGGTGCCGAGATCCTCATCCACCCGCACCTCCACGAAGACCGCGGAATGGGTGGCGAAGGTGTGCCGCGCCCGCGCCAGCAGATAGGGCAGGGCGCGTGCCTCCTCCTCGATGCTGAGGGTGCCGGAGCCGCGCATCACGTCGGTGATGGACAGCCGCCGCGACCGGTCGTCCCGGACGATCAGATGGCCGTCGGCAAAGAGCACATCCGCCTCCGCCACCCCCTTCAGCGGGCTGTCGTTCAGCTTGCCGGCCAGCGTGACCAGCTGTGAGCGCACCCGGTCGCACACCGCCTTCACCGCCGACCCGACGGTGGAGACGGTCCAGGACCCGCCCTCGATGGGGGCGGTGGGAAGCGAGGAATCGCCCAGGCAGAAGGTCACCTCCTCGATCGGCAGGCCCAGCACGTCGGCGGCGATCTGCGTCATGACGGTGTAGGTGCCGGTGCCGATGTCGGCGGTGGCGCTGGACACCACCAGCTTGCCGTCGACGCCCAGCACCGCCTTGGCGGCGGCCTGCCCCTGCATGGCGTCCCACACGCCCGCCGCCATGCCCCAGCCGATCAGTTCGCGCCCCTCGCGCATGGAGCGCGGCGCGGGGCTGCGCTTCGCCCAGCCGAACCGCTCCGCCCCGTGCTGGAAGCAGGCGCGCAGTTCCTTGCTGGAGAAGGGGTTTCCGGTGTTGGGGTCGGTCTCCGCGTAGTTCTTCAGGCGAAGCTCCACCGGGTCCATGCCGAGCTTGCAGGCCAGCTCGTCCATGGCGATCTCCAGCGCCGGGACGCCGGTCGCGGCCCCGGGCGCGCGCTGGTCCAGCGGCGTGTGCACGTCCAGCCGGGTCAGCTTGTAGTCCAGCCGGACGTTGTCGCAGGCGTACTGCTGGCCCGACCAGTTGACGACGATCTCCACATAGTTCTCGTTCCGGGAGCTTTCCTGCACCGCCTCGTGGATCAGCGCGCGCAGCGTGCCGTCGCGGTCGGCGCCCAGGGCCACCCGCTGGATGGTTTCGGGCCGGTGGCCGAAGCTGAACATCTGCGGGCGCGACAGCTCCACCCGGACGGAGCGTTTCAACTGCGTCGCCGCCAGCATGGCCATGAAGAGCTGATGCTGCGGCCGCAAGCCGGAGCCGAAGGCGCCGCCGACGAAGGGCGACATCACCCGCACCGCGGATTTGGCCAGGCCGAAGACGTTGCAGACGTAGGTGTGGCAGTTCTGAGCGCCCTGGGTCTTGTCGTGGACGGTCAGCGTGCCGTCGTCGTGGTGCAGGACGGTGGTGGCGTGCATCTCCATCGGGTTGTGGTATTCCGCCGCCTGGGTGAACTCCGCGTCCACTTGGACGGGCGAGTCCAGGAAGGCTTGCTCCGGGTTGCCGCGGGGCTTCGGCGGGGGCTCGAAGCCGCCCTTGTCCTTGCCGGGGGTGAAGCTGTTCGCGCGGTTGGCGCGCAGGTCGGTCTGGTGGGGAGCCGCCTCATACTCGATGTGGACGAGGCGGGCGGCGTAGCGGGCCAGCTCGAAGCTCTCGGCGATCACCAGCGCCACCGGCTGGAGCGCGTGGTGGATTTCCGCGTCGTAGAGCGGGCGGAAGGGCGCTCCCTTGGGCGCGTCGTCGTCCTTCCATTTGCGGTCGAACCAAGCGAGGCTCGGCCGGTTCTCGTGGGTGAAGATGTGGATGACGCCGGGCAGGGCGAGCGCCGCCGCCGTGTCGATGCGGGTGATCCGTCCGCGCGCGATGGCGCTGGAGACGATGTAGCCGTGAGCGAGGTCCGGCAAGGTGAACTCGGCGGCGTAATGGGCGTTGCCGGTCACTTTCTTGCGCCCGTCCACCCGGCTGACGGGCTTCCCGATCGGGCCGTTGGGCTCCGTCAGGAAGCCGGGGATGCTGGGAATGGCGATCATGGACGGGGCGCTCCCTTGCGCTCGGCGGCTTCGGTCAGGGCACGGACGATGGCGCGCTCGGCGAGTTCGATCTTGAAGCTGTTGTGCTCGTGCCCCTTGGCGTCGCGCAGCAGCACGCGCGCGGCGGCGCGGAACCGGTCGGGCGTGGCAGGTTTTCCGATAAGGGCGGCTTCCGCTTCCGGGTCGCGCCAGGGCTTGTGGGCGACCCCGCCCAGCGCCAGACGGGCCTCGCGGACGGTGCCGCCATCCATCTCCAGCCCCGCCGCGACCGACACCAGCGCGAAGGCGTAGGAGGCGCGGTCACGGACTTTCAGATAGGTCGAATGCTCGGCGAAGCCCTTGGCCGGCAGGTCGATGGCCGTGATGAGGTCGCCCGGCCGCAGGACCGTGTCGATCTCCGGACGGTCGCCGGGCAAGCGGTGGAACTCGCCGAAGGGGATGCTGCGCTCACCCTCCGGCCCGGTCACCTGGACCACCGCTTCGAGCGCCGCCAGGGCGACGCAGAGGTCGGAGGGGTGGACGGCGATGCACTGGTCGCTGGCACCGAGGATGGCGTGGATGCGATTCACCCCGCCGATCGCGCCGCAGCCCGACCCCGGCTCCCGTTTGTTGCAGGGGGTGGCCGTGTCGTAGAAGTAGTAGCAGCGGGTCCGCTGCAGCAGGTTGCCGCCGTTGGTCGCCATGTTGCGGAGCTGCGCCGAAGCCCCCGCGAGAATCGCCTTGGACAGCATGGGGTAGCGGGTCTGCACACGCTCGTCGTAGGCGGTGTCGGCGTTGCGGGCCAGCGCGCCCAGCCGCAGGCCGCCCTCCGCCGTCTCCTCGATCCGGTCCAGCGGCAGACGGGAGATGTCGACCAGCCCTTCCGGACGCAGCACGTCGGCCTTCATCAGGTCCAGCAGATTGGTCCCCCCGGCGACGAAGGCCGTCCCGGAGGCGCCGGCCCGCCCGATCGCGTCTGCCGCGCTGTCGGCGCGGGCGTAGGTGAAGGATCTCATGGCGCGCCCTCCGCCTTCGGGCCGGCGATGGTCATGGCCTGCCGGATCGCCGCGACGATGTTGGGATAGGCCCCGCAGCGGCAGAGGTTGCCACTCATCAGTTCGCGGATCTCGTCGTCGGTGGTGGCCTTGCCTTCGGCGATCAGCCCGGCGGCGGAACAGATCTGGCCCGGCGTGCAGTAGCCGCACTGGAAGGCGTCATGCTCGATGAAGGCGTCCTGGAGCGGGTGGAGCGCGTCGCCGGTGGTCAGCCCTTCGATGGTGGTGACCTTGCGGCCGTCCTGCATCGCCGCCAGCGTGAGGCAGGCGTTGATGCGCCGCCCGTCCACAAGCACGGTGCAGGCCCCGCACTGGCCGTGGTCGCAGCCTTTCTTGGTGCCGGTCAGGTCGAGGTGCAGGCGCAGCGCGTCCAGCAGCGTCGTCCATGGCGCGAGATGAAGCGCCCGCTCCACCCCGTTGACGTTCAGCGTGACGGGAATCGGTTCGGGCGGCGGGGCGGGGGCCGGGCGCAGGCTGGCGTTGAGCTGTGCCATGGAGACTCCGGATCTGCGGGGGAGGGCCGGACGCCGCCACGATCAAGGGCTGCGCCGACTTCACATGTCCGGACAACAGAAGGTTGGCACCGCCGTTCCGCAGCCGGAATGAACCGGCCGGGAACGGGCGCCGCCGCATCCTGGGCACACGCTGAAAGGATGGGGGTTCGGCGGGTCGCCGTTACTTCTTCGCGGTACCGGCGATGCCGGACTTTTCCGCAGCGTCCAGCAGGGTGACGACCTCCGGGGCGACCCACCAGCGGCAGCGCTTGCGCTCGTCGCTCGACACGGCGATGACGCGGTCGATCAGCCGGGTTTCGGCAGCGCCGAACGTCTTCTGCTGCCGCAACGCCGCCTCGATCACCCCGGCCAGCGCGATGTCGAGCGCGGTGATCTCGATGGGGTAGCTCAGCATGTCCGCCAGATCGGCGAGCTGGCCGAGCGTCCGCAGCCCTTCCGCGGCGCCGGTGGAGGACAGGCGGCGGAAGACCGTGGCGACGTGGTTGCCGTCCTCGGCCCGCCACGGCTTGCCCGACGACACGATGCCGCGCCGCGCCAGCTGCGCCTGGAACTCGTTGACGAAGCGCACGCGCTCCATCAGCGGGTCGAGCACGCTGTGCATGGTCAGCGCTTCGATCCGCCGGGCGAGGACGGGGGCGAGATCCTCGTGCACGGCGTTGCTCAGCTCGCGGAACGCCTGATGGACCATGTTGCGTTCGCGGTCGGTGGTGTCCAGTTCCAGCGCATGGACGGCGTCGTACCAGGCCAGGAAATGCTGGAGCTGGGCGGAAGGGTGGTCGCGGTCGTCCACCGCGTCCGCCACCAGCAGGCCCGGCTTGCTGAGGAAGCTGCCGGTCAGTGTGGCCTTCAGCGCCTCCGCGGCGACCAGAAGGCGTCCGATGATGGCGTCCTTCGCCACGGCGACGGGGAAGGCTTCGAACAGGCGGATCGCCAGGGCGGCGTCGTCGCGCCGGTGCAGGCCGGCCACCGCGAACATGGCCGCCCCCTCGCGCGTGCAGTCGCCGCGGCGCACCATCTCCCGCGCCAGACGCACCGGGTCGCCGTGCAGCATCGACGGCAGGGGCTGGTCCGCCCAGGCGGGGGCGGCCAGAAGGATGGTTTCCATCCGCTCCAGCTCCGCACGGGCGACGCCCTCGCGCTGGCGCACACCGTGGCGTTTCAACATCTGCGCGCGGAAGCCCGACACCTCGGCCAGGAAGGCGGTCGCCTCCGCCGGCGTGGCGCGCAGGCGGGCCAGAACGGCGAGGCTGCGCTGGCGCAGCTCGTCGGCCCAGCTCTGCGCCTCGGCGGACGCGAAGATCTCGTTGAGCGGCTGGTCCTTGGCGAGGCGGGCCACCGTTTCCTGCACGCGGCCGACCAGCGGTTCCATGCGCGGAGCCAGGGCGAACCACCAAGCGCTGACGTCCGCCAGATGCAGGGCGCCGGCCAGCCGGACCCCGCTGGTCAGCAGGGAATCGTCGCGCAGGATCAGCGCGTCGAACAGGCCGGTCCAGACGCGGCGCGCGTGCTCGGACCGCCGCCCGTTCAGCATGGTGACCAGCATCTGGGCGACCGGCTCGGCCATGTCCTCCAGATACCCGTCGCGGATCATCTTGTAGAGCTGGAGCTTCTGCCCATGGTCCAGCGGCGCCAGCACGTCGGACACACGCTTCAGGCTTTTGTCCTGTCCGCCGGGCAGGTCGGGAAGGGCGAGGTGGAGCGGAATCGCCGTCGCCGCATCGGGCGGCACGCCGTCGGCCGCCTGCGTCTCTTTCGACATCCGGAGCTTTGCCATGGTCGGATCCGTCCGCATCGAAGCGTGTGGAAATTCAATCTAAGATCGATTGGATATGGTCGTTAGAATGTGCCTAAAAAGCCTAACGAATCGCTAAGCGGTGACAAAGACAGATTTTCACGGTCTCTATGACGAAATGCAACAAGGTTGGTGAAACAGAAAGCCAAGATGAGTCGTTGACCGTTACATTTAAAACACAATCCAGGCGCTCATGACTCAGCCTTTCAACGGGCGGGTCTTCGCCGGCTCGGCGGGCTTGCGCGCGGGGATGGGTGGCGCACTGCGTTCCCGCCCTTCCTCCCCAAGGAATCCTTGCGCCGCGACGACGGCGGAGCGCCACGGGCGGTCGATCGCCATCCAGTTCTCGAAGGGCAGGCGGTCGAGGGGCAGACCCGGCCAGGACGCGGAAAACAGGCCGGAGATCATCCAGCCGGCCAGCAGCGTGACCGCCAGCTGCTCCGAGAATCCGCCGGTCTTCAGGATGGGCAGCGCGAAGTTGCGCCGCCGTTTGATCGGCCACAGCAGCGGCAGTCCCGCCGGGGTCAGCAGGTCGCCCGCCAGATGGGTCAGATAGCCGATCAGGAAAGGCAGGATCAGGTGCGAGTAGTCCGCGTACTCGTGCAGAGCCCACAGGCATCCCACGATGGCCAGCGTGGAATGGGTGACGCCGCGATGCCCGAAGACGGCGGAGATCACGTTCGACAGGGGCCGCATCAGCTGGCCAAGCGTCGATTTGGGATGGTCGATGTCCGGCGCCAGCGACCCGATCACCGCCGCCCCGAACGCCACCACGTCGAAGGGCAGGCCGAAGCGCGCCGAGGCGTAGAACCACGCCGCCCCGCCGACGATCATGTGGGAAGAGGCCATCATGGGCGGTCACCGCAGGACGAGCGATGAGGCACAGGGCGTCAGAACGCGCGAAGGCTGTGCCTGGGTGACGGCCACTCTGTCGGATGCTCCCGGATTCCTGGTTCCTAACATTAGGACAGAAGTCGCGCCCACACAATAACGGCCTGATCAAGAGGGATTCCGAAATGACATGGCGCTTATGCGTTCACGGGCGTCTGTGATGGAGGTTCGCTCTCAGCCTGCCGGACCGCGGCTGCAGGTGGCCCCGATGGCACGCAGGGCGTTGCGCACCCGCCCGACGCTCTCGCGGTCCGGCAGGCTGTACCACGTGATGGTCAGGGCGACCGGCGCGGCGCGGCGCAGGCCGTGGACATCGCCGGGGGCGGCCTCGACGACGCGGCCCTGGCTACCGACGAACCAGCGCCAGCGCTGCCCCTCCCCGTCGGCCAGCGATTGCCAGACCTCGCGGGAGTCCCGGTAATAGGCCCCGCCCCCGGCGTCCGCCGCGTCGGCGTAGAGGTAGAGCGGATTCTCGGGCGACAGCGAGAGCAGCAAATGCTGGACGGACCGCGGCCCGCCGGAACGTATGACGGCGTCGGGAAGCGGCTCGTCGCCGTCCTGGCCATAGTCGAACATGGTGGAGCCGCGGTGCATCGGTCAGTCGGATCGGGCCTGGGGGATCAGATTTGGGGGATCAGCCGGGCTGGAGGAATTCGACCTCGACGAAGACGATGTCGCTGTCGCCGTCGTTGATGACGTTGTGGCTGACGCCAGCCTTGCGGAAATAGGAGCGGCCCGGCTCCAGCGGAAACTGGCGGGCGTTGCCGTCCGGATCGACGATGGTGAAGGCGCCGGCCGTCACCGGAACGATCACATAGTCGTAGCCGTGCACATGGGCGCCGGTCTCTGCCCCCGGCACCAGACGCCATTCGGTGACGCGGGTGCGCTCGTTCTCGACATGCTGGGTGGAAACCGCCTGCGGACGGGTGCTCATCTCCTGGTGCCCTCCTTGCTCTTCCCGTCAGGGACTTTTCAAAAGAACAATTCGTGTACCACGAAGCCCGTGCCGCGCCCAGACCGAAGCGCATCCTGTGCCTTTCCTTCGGACTCCTTTGGCGAGCGGCCCCCCTCCTTTGGGGGATGCCTACCTACGATTGAATCCGTGACCCGGTGACTCCCCGCAGCTTAGCCTTGCCGGTCCGTACCGCGGAAACCGTCAGGGAGGGGCGTCAGGCCGGCATGCCAGCGTTGAGAAGCCACCAGACCATGGTTGCCGGCGTCGCCGCGGCCATCGCCCAGCGGCAGACGGACGTGCGGGACGTGCTGGCCGCGGTGACGCCGGGTGGGGGAAAGTCGCTGCTGCCGGTGATCATGGGGGCGGCGCTGATGCGTGCCGGACTGATTGACCGCATCTGCTGGATCGTGCCGCGCGACAGCCTGCGCCGGCAGGCCGAGGAAGCCTTCGCCGACCCACGCTGGCGCGAGGCGCTGGGCCACGGGATCGCGCTGCGGGCGGCGGAGAACGGGCGCGATCCCTGCCGAGGCCTCCAGGGCTACGTCACCACCTATCAGGCGGTCGCCGCGGCCCCGGACCTGCACCTTCAGGAGTTCCGCCGCCACCGGTACCTGCTGGCGGTGGACGAACTGCACCACCTGCCCGCCGTCGCCGACACCGGAACGGCGACCACGGCGGAGGACGAGACCGCCTGGAGCCGCTCCATCCTGCCGCTTCTTGAAAGCGCCGCCGCCCGGCTGCTGATGAGCGGCACGCTGGAACGGGCGGACGGACGCCCCATCCTGTGGCTGCCCTACCGCGCTCCGCTGGGGGTGCGGCGGGTGCGCGAGATCGACTTCAAGGCGCCGGGCTGGGCCATCGTCGGTTATTCGCGGCGGCAGGCGTTGGCCGAGAAGGCGATCCTGCCGGTGACCTTCGGCGCGATGGACGGCACCGCGACATGGCTGGACGCGGAGCGGACGACGCGCAGCGTCGATGCCCTGTCCCGCGCCGGGGAGAACACCCGCGACGCCCTGTTCACCGCGCTGCGCACCGGCTTCGCCCAGGCCATGCTGCGCGAGGCCTACCGCTCCTGCCGCGAGCACCGGGCGAAGCGGCGCGCGGCGGCGAATGGTTCTGGGCATGAGGGCGCCGGGCTGGGCAAGCTGCTGGTGATCGCGCCGGACCAGGAGACCGCCCGCAACTACCTCGACACGTTGCGCGGCTGGATGCCTGGTGCGCAGGCGGCGAGGATGGCGCAGATCGCCATTTCCGAACGGCGCGACGCGCAGGAGGTGGTGGCCGCCTTCCGCCTGCGCCCGGAACCCGCCGTGCTGGTCTCCGTCGCCATGGCCTATGAGGGGCTGGACGCGCCCGCCATCTCGCACGTCGCCTGCCTGACCCACATCCGTTCCCGCCCCTGGCTGGAGCAGGCCATCGCGCGGGCCACCCGCGTCGATCCCCACGCCGGCGCCTACGAGCAGCAGCGGGCGGTGATCTATCATCCCTCCGACATGATGTTCGAACGGTTCCGCCAGATGGTGGAGACCCAGCAGGGCACGCGGGCCATGGTCAAGACGCGGCGCCAGCACGAACTGCCCTTTGAGCGCACGGTGGAAGCGGAGCCGGAGATCATCCCGCTGGAATCCAACGCGACGGCCCTGCGCTTCGCCGTGGTCGCCCCCGGCCCCGATTTCGGCAACCCGCCGCCGGGGCGCGATTCCGCCGACCGCCCCTCGGCCGAGCGCCCGTCCAAGGACGGGGTGCAGGTGCCCAGCGCCGTGGAGCATCATCTGCGCCAGCGCATCGGCCAGATCGTGGCGGCCCAGGTGATCGAGGACCAGGACAACAACCTCGTCGCCGAGGGGCCGGTCAGCTACCACACTTACAACGCCGTCCTGAAGCGCTGCATGAACAAGGCGCGGTCGGAAATGACGCTGTCGGAACTGGAGGCCGCCCTCGGCTGGCTGGAGCGCAACCGCATCTCTGACCATCTGCACCTGATCGCCGACGACCCACAGTACCGCTGGTCGAGCCGCCGCAAGGGCCGAGGCGCGGGGGCGGTCACGGCCTTCTCGAAACCATCCCGCCGGGCGCCACACCATGGTACGGTGAAGCCGGCGTCCTAAATAACGCCCCCGGCCACACTTTTTTGCAGGAGCGAAGCAATCGGCCTTCGTGGAGAGTGTCGGCCCGTTCGCCACCCGTGGAGGTTCCTGGTGCGTTTCGCGAGGCCGCTCAAGATTCTTCTCGTGGAGGATGACTCGCTCACCGCCATGGCGCTGGCCCGCATGCTGGAAATGGCCCATTGCACGGTCACCACCGTGACGGACGGCGAGGCCGGTTTGAGCGCCCTGGCCGAGGGCACATACGATGCGCTGGTCACCGATCTGGTGATGCCCCGGCTGGGTGGCGAGGCGATGATCCGCCAATTGCGCCTCGACCGGCCCAACCTGCCCATTGTCGTGCTCTCCGCCTCCCCACCCGAGGACGGCATCCCCGGCCTGCGGGACGGGGATGGCGGACCGTTGGTGATCCTGAGGAAGCCTGTCCTGGCGGGGGAACTGCTGACGGCGATGGATGAGCTGTTCCTGAAGACGTGAGCGGGGGCGGTCAGGCCTTCTTCTTGCCGAAGCTGATCTTCGGCTCCTCGCCCTTCAGCAGGCGCGTGATGTTCGCGGAATGGCGGATGGCGACCAGCACGGCGATGAACAGGCACAGCCCCGCCACCAGCGGCCCACCGAAGATCCAGCCGAAGATCGGGCTGAGGCCCAGCGCGGTCAGGGCGGACAGGGACGAGATCTTGAACAGGAAGGCCATCGCCAGCCACGTCGCGCAGGCGATCACGCCGACCGGCCAGGACACCGCCAGCAGCACGCCGAGCGCCGTCGCCACACCCTTGCCGCCCTTGAAGCCGAGCCAGACCGGGAAGCTGTGGCCCAGCATGGCGCCGCCCGCCGCGAAGACCGCCGCCTCCGGCCCCGCCCAGGCGAGGGCGATGAGGGCGGCGATGGCGCCCTTGCCGCTGTCCAGGATCAGGGTGGCGACGGCCAACGGCTTGTTGCCGGTGCGCAGCACGTTGGTGGCGCCGATGTTGCCGGACCCGATCTGGCGGATGTCGCCCAGACCGGCCAGCCGCGTCAGCACCAGCCCGAAGGGGATCGAGCCCAGCAGATAGCCCAGCAGGGCCGAGACAAGCAGGGTCACCGCGTCAGCCCTCGAACTGCCAAACGGTGCGCCCGTCGACCACGGTGCGCAGCGGACGGCCCTGGACGGGGCGGTCCTCGAAGGGGCTGTTCTTCGACTTCGACTTGAAGGCCGCTACATCCACCTTCCACGGCACGTCGAGGTCGAAGGCGATCAGGTCGGCGGGCGCCCCCTTGGCGATGCGGCCGAGCGGCAGACCGAGGAGTTCCGCCGGCTTCACGGTCACGCAGGCCAGCGCCTTCAGCAGCGGCATGGCGCCCTTGTGCACCAGCTCCAGCGTCAGCGGGAACAGCGTCTCCAGTCCGATCACGCCGCAGGCGGCCTGGGCGAAGGGCAGGCGCTTCTGGTCCTGGTCCTGCGGCGTGTGGTCGGAGGCGATGGCGTCGATGGTGCCGTCGGCCAGACCCTCCACGATGGCGCGCCGGTCCATCTCGCCGCGCAGCGGCGGGGACACCTTGGCGAAGGTGCGGTAGTCGCCGACGTCCGTCTCGGTCAGGGCGAAGTAATGCGGGGCGGTGTCGCAGGTGACCTTGAGCCCGCGCGCCTTGGCGCGGCGGATCAAGTCCACCGACTCGCCCGTCGAGACGTGGGCGAAGTGCAGCCGGCCACCGGAGAGTTCGAGCAGGCGCAGGTCGCGCTCGATCATGATGATCTCGGCCTCCCGCGGGATGCCGACGAGGCCGAGGCGGGTGGCGCGCTCGCCCGAATTCATCATGCCGCCGCTGGCGAGGCTCGGCTCCTCCGGATGCTGGACGATCAGCTTGTCGAAGGTGCGGGCGTAGCTGAGCGCGCGGCGCATCGCCTTGGCGCTGGCGATCGCCTTGGTGCCGTCGGTGAAGGCCACGGCCCCGGCGCGGGACAGCAGGCCCATCTCGGTGATCTCGTTGCCGTCCGTCCCGCGGGTGGCGGCGGCGTAGGCGAAGACCTTGACCAGACGGACCTCGCGGGCGCGCCGGGCGATGAACTCCAGGCTCGCCACCTCGTCGGTCACCGGGTCGGTGTTGGGCAGCAGGACCACGGCGGTGATGCCGCCGGCCACCGCGGCGCGCGACGCGCTCTTGATGGTGTCCTTTTCCTCCTCGCCGGGCTCGCCGATCAGGACGCGCATGTCGACGAGGCCGGGGGCGAGGCACTGGCCCTGGAGGTCGACGACCTCGATCCCCTCCGGCACGCCGCCGGCGAACAGCGACGGGCCGAAGTCGGCGATCTTCGCCCCTTCGGTCAGCAGGTCGCCCCGCTGGTCCAGGCCGCTGGCGGGGTCGAGCAGGCGGGCGTTGCGGTAGGCGACGCGGGCGTTGGCGTTAGACATCGGTGCCCCGGCGGTCTCGGGTGAGAAGGTCGAGCACGGCCATGCGGACGGCCACGCCCAGCTCCACCTGATCGAGGATCATGGAGCGCTTGAGGTCGTCGGCGACCTCCGAATCGATCTCGACGCCGCGGTTCATCGGGCCGGGGTGCATCACCACCGCGTGCGGCTTCGCCACCGCCAGCTTCTCGTAGTCCAGGCCGTAGAAGTAGAAGTATTCACGGGTCGAGGGGACGTACTGGCCGCTCATCCGCTCCGTCTGGAGGCGCAGCATCATCACCACGTCGGCGTCCTTCAGGCCGGTCGCCATGGAGTGGTGGATTTCGACGCCCAGCCGGTCGATCTGCGAGGGGATCAGCGTCGGCGGCGCCACGACGCGGACGCGGGCGCCCATGGCGTTCAGCAGATGGATGTTGGAGCGCGCGACGCGGCTGTGCAGGATGTCGCCGCAGATCGCCACGATCAGACCGTCGAGGCTGCCCAACCGGCGGCGGATCGCCAGCGCGTCCAGGAGCCCCTGCGTCGGATGCTCGTGGTGGCCGTCGCCGGCGTTGATGACCGAGCAGTTGACCTTGTCGGCCAGCAGCTTCACCGCCCCCGAATCGGCGTGGCGAACGACCAGCGCGTCGAGGTGCATGGCGTTCAGCGTCATCGCCGTGTCGATCAGCGTCTCGCCCTTCTTCACCGAGCTGCCGTCCGACGACATGTTGATGACGTCGGCGCCGAGCCGCTTGCCGGCCAGCTCGAAGCTGGTGCGGGTGCGGGTCGAGTTCTCGAAGAACAGGTTGACGATCGTCCGCCCGTCGAGGAGCGACGACTTCTTCGAAGGCTGGCGGTTCTGCTCGACGTAGCCGTCGGCGAGGTCGAGGATGGTGGTGATCTCGCCTGCCGTCAGCCCCTCGATGCCAAGGAGGTGGCGGTGCGGGAAAACCGTCGTGGAATGGGGCGATCCGGTCATGGGCCGCGACTATAGGAGCGGTCCCGGACGCCCGCAAGCGCGCCCTATGACCTTTTTAAAGGTAGGCGATGAGGCGCCCGCAGGCCAGGACACCGACCCACAGCGCGAGCGAGGCGGCGCCGGCGAACCGGGCGCCCGGGGGTGGCCGGTCCGCGAGGCTCCACTCCGCCATCCGACGGCCGGCGAGCCCATGGAAGGCCAGGATGTTCAGCAGGGCCAGCCCGATCAGCGCCAGCTTCGCCAGGAAGGCCGGATTGCCGGCCAGCGCCGTCGCCTCCGTGGTGAAGAGGAGGAGACCGGTCGGCACCGCCAGCGTGAAGCCGGTCACCGCCACCGGCAGGAGCAGCCGCGCCAGCGCATCCGCCGGCAGCAGCGGCGCCCGGACCCCGATCAGCCGCAGGTCGAAGGCCAGGATCGCCCCGACCAGAAGCGCGAATCCGAGGATGTGCGTGATCTCGACCAGCGGGTAGAGCCAGATCGACTGGCGCAGCGATTCGCCGAGCCCGGACGTCTCCAGCGCGACGAGCCAGCCGGGGCCGGCGGGGGCGAGATCGTGGTCCATGCTGCGACCGGGCGCGGGGGCCGCCGTCAGCGCAGCTCGATGGTCTTGTCGGCGGCGGTGATGCGTTCCGCCCGCAGCTCCGCCGGATCGGACTTGGCGGGGTAGCCGACCACCGTCACGGTCTGGCCGGGCTTGATCGAATCGGCGGGCAGGCCGCGCGTGCTCATGCGGCTGGGCGGGGCGAGCACGACGTGCCAGACCTTGCCGTCGGCCTGGAGGTTCAGCATGGCGTGCGGGTTGTTGAAGGCGATCTGCTGCACGGTGCCGGTCAGCGTCATCTCCTGGCCCGCCTCATAGCCGCCCCAGCCATGGTGGGCGGCGGCGGGCCAAGCCAGCGAAGCGGACAGGAGGGCGGCGAGGGCGAGTGGGCGTGCGGGCGTCATGGCGCAACCTTTCCCCGGTCAGGCGTCTGTTCAGGCGTCTGGGGTAGAGGTTGTGGCGGACTCCGCCGCGGACAAGGTCCGGCTGTGACCGGCCGCAGGATCGGCGGCGGCTTCCTCGAACAGCCAGTCGCGGAACGCCTTCACCTTCGGGCGCGAGAAGTAATGGGGCGGGGCGACGACGTAATAGGCGTAGTTGCCCGGCAGATGGATGTCGAACAGCCGGACCAGCCGCCCGGCGGCGACATCGTCCGCCACCAGGACGCCGCGCGCCAGCGCGACGCCGCCGCCCTCCGCCGCGACCTGGAGCAGCAGCGCCGAATCGTCGAAGCGCGGGCCGCGGGCGTGGTCCAGCCCGGCGATCCCGGCGGCCTCGCCCCAGGTGCCCCAGGTGATGAAGTAATCGTCGTGGAGCAGCGTGTGGTGGCGCAGGTCCTCCGGACAGCACAGCGGGCGGGGGCCGTTGAGAAGCGAGGGGCTGCACACCGGGTAGATGTCCTCGGTCATCAGCCGCTCGCAGCGCAGGCCGGGCCAGTTGCCGGCGCCGAAGCGGATGCCGATGTCCACGTCCTGCTGGGTGAAATCCACGAGCTGCGGGGTGGTGTGCAGCCGCACCTCCAGCTCCGGATGGCGGGCCTGGAAGCGGCCAAGCCGCATGACCAGCCACTTCGCCGCGAAGCTGGGCATTGTGGAGATTGTCAGCGCGCCGGACCCGTCCATACGGAACAGCCGCTCCGTGGCGTGCGACAGCGTGTCGAGCGCGTCGCGCACCGGCGGCAGGTAGGATTGCCCGGTCTCGGTCAGGATCAGCGCGCGGTTCATCCGGCGGAACAGCGGCATGCCCAGCCATTCCTCCAGCCCCTTGATCTGGTGGCTGACGGCGGCCTGGGTGACGTGAAGCTCCTCCGCTGCCTTGGTGAAGGACAGGTGCCGGGCGGCGGATTCGAAGGCGCGCAGGGCGTTCAGCGGCGGCAGGCGGCGGGCCATGGAGCGGCTCCTGGAAGCTGTCTTCGGATTAGTTTTCCTAATCCAAACTATGAGAAAGCGTCGTTTGTGCGCAAGGACCGGGTGGCCCATCCTCCAGTCACGGAACACAGTCCGGAACGTCGGGCGACAGGCACCGACGACGACCGGACATAAGAGGAGACGCGGTCATGGCCCAGAGCATGGATGACGGCATGAACACCCGCACCGACGCGCGGGAGCGGCCCGGCCAGGGCATCGGTAATGCGGTGGTCGCCCTGTTCGACACGGTGGCGACTTGGAACGAGCGGCGGCGCCAACGGCGCGCGCTGGAGGCTTTGCCTGACCACCTGCTGCAGGACATCGGCCTGTCCCGCGCCGACGCGGTGACCGAGGCCGACAAGCCCTTCTGGCAGGGCTGACTCACCCCTATCGAGCAAACCAACGGGAGCGGTTCGATGAGCAACAGCGGAGGAGGTCTGACGGGCGGTTGTCTGTGTGGTGGCGTGCGGTACCGGGCGACCGAGCGGCCCATGGGAGTGGTGAACTGCCACTGCGGCCAATGCCGGCGCTTTCACGGCCATTTCGGCGCCTACATCACCATCCCCCGCGACGCGGTGGCGTTCGAGAAGCAGGACACGCTGTCCTGGTACCGTTCCTCGGCCAAGGCGCAACGTGGATTCTGCGCGCGCTGCGGCTCCTCGCTGTTCTGGAAAGGCGATGGCGAGGCGTTGCTGGACATTGCCGCCGGCAGCCTGGACCAACCGACCAGCCTGACGACGCTGCGGCACATTCATGTGGCGGACAAGGCGGACTATTACGCCATCGACGACGGGCTGGAGCGCTTCCCTGAAGGCGCACCGGAGCCGCCGTAAATCGTTGGGAAGGCCGTCACCGGCTGGAAGCGATGGAGCCCGCGATGGAACGGATTTCCGTCGCGGGATACCGGAGCCGCCGAAACTCAGGCCCC
Source organism: Azospirillum baldaniorum (assembly GCF_003119195.2). Taxonomy (NCBI): domain Bacteria; kingdom Pseudomonadati; phylum Pseudomonadota; class Alphaproteobacteria; order Rhodospirillales; family Azospirillaceae; genus Azospirillum; species Azospirillum baldaniorum. The sequence goes on from NZ_CP022254.1 coordinate 1,676,330, forward strand.
GAGGCCCAGAATCGCGGACAGATCGTAAGTCGTGCCGGCGCGTGTTCTATAAATACTTGTATATGGTGTCGAGTATTTTTGAGGCGTTGGCTTTGGCATAAGCATCCGTATTGTTGGTTAAGACCATGCCAAAGACCCCAGCGTCGCCGCCGTTCTTGCCACTTGTGAGGGCGTTGGCATTGGCCGCACTGCCTGGATTCCAGCCGCCCACCGTGTCCAACTGCTTGCCAAGCGCCGAGTTCCTGATTTTGGACAGAGCACTTTGAGCATTCGTGCTTCCATCTTTCAAATCGACCGGAGAGCTGTTTTCGCTGGGCTTCATGCTGCCATCAAACAGGATGCGAAGATTTCCGCCACTTTCCGCGCCCTTCTTCGTGAAAACGATATCGAACATGCCGGTGGACCCGCCGCTTTTATTCGTCCACATGCTTTCACCGGTCGTATGCAGCATTTTGGCTATGGCCGGCGGCATTTCCGGTTCGATCAATCCGTTCTTTTCCGCCAGATTCTTTATGGCGGTCAGCGCGGCTCCGCCCGCCGCCAACTGTTCCCGTCTGCGCTCAAACCGAAAGTCTGGTTGACGAGGCTGCGCACCTTCCCCCGGTATTCGGTGTGCTTTTCCCGCCACTCGGCATGGGCCGACAACGCTTCGGGTGTGAAGAGTTCCGCATCCGCGTTCAGTCCCGGTACATTCTTTGCTGCCGTCGCGGCTTGAGCCAGCGAGTCGGCGGTCACGGAAAACTTGGTCGCGCCGTTCATCTTGAACTGCGCTTCGGCCGACAGGCTGATGGTGTCCTGCGGCTCGGATGCGGGGGCCCCGCTCTGTGGCGGAGTGGCCGAAGACGAGGCGCCTGCAACCTGGGCATTTCCTGAGCTTTTTCCAGCACCGATCTGCAGCGGAGATTGGGTGTATCCCGAGGTGGCATTGATGCTCATGGTTACCTCGATTGCAAAGAATATCTATCGTGGGTAGAATTAAACGAATGTCCTAACGTATCTTTAATAAGAAAAACTAATCAGTTATGTATCTAACTAATAAAAATGCATCTATCTGAATGCGTATGGAGGCGTGGTGTCCGATGCGGAAGACATCCTGTCCTGGTGCCGCTCCGTGACGAAGGCATGGCATGGATTTTGTGCACACTGCGGGTCGTCGTTGTTCTGGAATGGCGGCGAGTTCGACCCTTTCGACGCCGCCGCCGTAAGCCACTGGACAAGTCGTCGCACATTACTGCGCCGATCCGGAAACCCAGCCATGGAGAATGGAATTGTGGTAATCTCATTCCATTCGAGTATTTTCGATAATGATGCTCAGGTTGCGGTGAGCATTGTTTGCATTGATTGAGGGGAGAGCGTTGGCAATGGACATTCCACGGATATTCAACATCATGGAAAGCGCCCATCGCATCCACAACCCGATCACCCCGGAGAAACTTGCCACACTCGGCGCTGCGCTTCGTCTGGAGGCGGGGACCCGCTTGCTCGACCTCGGCAGCGGTTCGGGGGAGATGCTCTGCACCTGGGCGCGCGATCATGCCATCGTCGGCACCGGTGTCGACATGAGCCAACTGTTCACGAAGCAGGCGAAGCTCCGTGCGGTGGAACTCGGCGTGGCCGACCGGGTTGCGTTCATCCATGGCGATGCCGCGGGTTATGTCTCCGCCGAGCCGGTCGGCGTGGCGGCCTGCGTCGGGGCCACATGGATCGGCGGTGGAGTCGCCGGCACGATCGAACTGCTGGAGCGCAGCCTGCGCCCCGGCGGAATCATCCTCATCGGGGAGCCCTACTGGCGGCGCCTGCCGCCGACGGACGACGTCGCCAAGGGATGTCTTGCCCGGGCGGTTTCCGACTTTCTCACGCTTCCGGGCCTGCTCGCGTCCTTTCGCCAGCTTGGTTGCGACGTCGTTGAAATGGTGCTGGCCGATCAGGACGGATGGGATCGCTACGAGGCGGCCAAATGGCTGACCATGCGCCGGTGGCTCGAAGCCAATCCCGACGACGAGCTCGCGCAGGATGTCCGGGATAAGCTGACTTCGGAGCCCGAGCGCTACGCCACCCACACGCGTGACTATCTGGGGTGGGGCGTGTTCGCGCTGATGAGGCGCTGAGGGGTCTCACTGCTGAGGGTGCCTCACTATGGTCGTGACGGCCCCTCACCCCGCCAGGGCGACGACCAGCGGCAGCGTGGCGGCGGAGGCGAGGGTCTGGACGGTGATGATGCCGGCCACGAGCGCGTGGTCGCCGCCCATCTGCCGGGCCAGGACATAGGAGCTGGCCGAGCAGGGCAGGGCGTTGAACAGCACGGCGATGGTCAGCGGCAGCCTGTCCACCCCCAGCCACAGCCCGGCCAGCGCCGTCGCGGCGGGGACCAGCAGCAGCTTCAGGACGCTGGACAGCGCCACGCCGAGCCCGGCGCCGCGCGCCGCGGCGAGGTCCAGCCCGGCACCGACCGACAGCAGCCCCATGGGCAGGGCGGCCCGCGCCAGGATGCCGACCACGTCCCCGACCACCGGAACACGGCCGATCCCGCTCAGGTTCAGGGCGGCGCCGATGGCGACGGCGATGATGATCGGGTTGCGCAGAATGCCGGAGACGACCGCGCCGACGCCGCTGCGCGGCGGCGTGCCGTCCGCCACGCGCCCATAGCGCACCATCGCCGTGACGCAGAGCAGGTTGACCAGCGGCACCACCACGGCGATGCCCACCGCCGTCAGCGTCAGCCCGGCGGACCCGTAGAGCGCGCCGGCCCCCGCCAGGCCCACATAGGTGTTGGGCCGGATCGCCCCCTGGAAGACCGAGGTGAAGGCCGGACCGTCCAGCCCGATCGGCCGCCGGACGGCGAGCGCCAGGGCGGCGCCGGCGAAAACTCCCGCCGCCATCGTTCCGCCCATCGAGCCCATGGACAGCGCGCGCAGATCGGTGCGCGTCAGCTCGTCCACGATCAGGCAGGGAAAGAACAGAAGATAAGTCAGCCGGTCGAGCGACGGCCAGGCGGATTCGGGGATCACGGCGCGGCGGCGCAGCCCCTGACCGAACAGGATCAGCAGGAAGATCGGGGCCAGCGCCCCGGCGATGGGCAGCATGGGGCCGTCAGGCGTCTCCGTCGCCGCCGCTGTTGCTGCCGCCGCTGTCGCCGCCAATGTCGTTGTCGTACTCGTCGCGCTCCCGCTGCTCCCGCTCCATGCGGCGGATGTGGGCGAGCGCGTCCAGCGCGCCTTGCAGGATGTAGGCGGCGGCCATCTTGTCCACCACCTCGTCCCGGCGCTTGCGGGTCATGTCGGCCTCGCCGATCATGAAACGCTCCACCGCGGAGGTCGACAGCCGCTCGTCCCAGAAGGCGATCTCGGCGTCCCAGCCCAGCAGGTCGGACCGCTCCATCAGGTTCTTGGCGAAGGCGCGGGTGGATTCGGCGCGCGGCCCCTCCGACCCGTCCATGTTCAGCGGCAGGCCGATCACCAGCCCGCCGATTCCGTAATCGCGCAGCGTCCGCGACAGCTCGCGGGCGTCCTGGGTGAACTTCGTCCGCTTCAGCGTGCCGATCGGCGAGGCGACGACGAAGTTCGGGTCGGACACGGCCATGCCGACGGTCTTGGTGCCGACGTCGAGGCCGAGCAGGCGCTGGCCCCGGCCCAGGCGGGCGGCCAGTTCGGGAAGCGTGTGGATCATGCCGCGAACCATAGAAGCCACAAGCCGGAACGGCAAGTCCGGCGGAGATGTTGGGCGATGCGACGGCGCAGCGAAGCCGCTTGAGTTGTTTTTCCGCGAACTTATTCTATTACGTATGAATTCCGGAGTTCGTCCATGTCCACTGCCGCACCGGCTCCGCCCCCCGCTGCCGCCTACAGCCACCGCTCCCTGTCCGATGCCGACATTCCCGACATCTGCCGGTTCGCCCGTGATCGGGAGGAGCTGTATTTTCTCTTTCCCCGCGCCACGTGGCCGCTGACGCCGCAACAGGTGCGCGATTCTCTGGCCTCGCGCCGCGATCCCACGGTGCTGCTGCGCGGCGGCGAGGTGGTCGGCTACGCAAACTTCGCCACCTTCGAGGAGGGGCGAAGCGCCAGCCTGGGCAACGTCAGCGTGGCACCGTGGGCGCGACGAACGGGCGTGGCGAAGCACTTGGTGCGGGCCATGATGGACCGTGCCTTCGACCATCACGGTTTGCCCGAGCTTGTGCTGCGCTGCTTCAACACCAACACGCCGGGGCTTCTTCTCTACACCGCGCTGGGATTCGTCCCGATCGCCATCGAGGAGCGGACGGCGCCCTGGGGAAACCGGCTTGCTCTCCTCACCCTGCGCATCGACCGGGCGGGCTGGAATGCCGGCCGTGGCGAGGGGTGATACGGCCCGCGTTCCAGCGTCGGGCGTCGCCGCAAGGTCAGGCGTTGCGGATGCGCTGAACGAATTCGTCCACCGACCGGCGCATCGCCTGGGCGTGGTCGCCCAGGCTGTTGGCGGCCTCCAGCACGTCGGCCGCCGCCTGCCCGGCCTCGCGGGAGGCGTCGTTCACCTGCAAAATGCTGCGCGAGGCGTCGGCGGTGCCCTGGGCGGCCTGCTGGACGTTGCGCGAGATCGCTCCGGTCGCCGCGGACTGGCGTTCCACCGCCAGGGCGATGGCTCCGGCGATGTCGTTCACCTGCCGCACCGTGTCGGCGATGTCGCGGATCGCCGACACGGCGTCGTGGGTTTCCTTCTGGATCGCCTGGATCTGGGTCGTGATTTCCTCGGTGGCGCGCGCGGTCTGGTTGGCGAGGCCCTTCACTTCGTTGGCGACGACGGCGAAGCCCTTGCCGGCCTCACCGGCGCGGGCCGCCTCGATCGTGGCGTTCAGCGCCAACAGGTTGGTTTGCGAAGCGATCTGCTGGATGAGCTGGACCACGCTGCCGATGCGCTCCGCCGTGCCGGACAGGCTTTCCACCGTGGCGTTGGTGCGCTGAGCCTCCTCAAGCGCGGCCCGGCTGGTGCGCGCGGCGCTGTCGACCTGATCGGCGATCTCGGTGATGGAGCCGCTCAACTCCTCCGCGGCGGAGGCGACGGTCCGGACGTTGCCCGACGCCTGTTCGGTCACCGTGGCGACGGACGATGCCTGGGCCGTCGTCCGTTCGGCGATGGCCGTCATGCTGCGCGCGCTGCCCTGGAGTTGCCCCGCCGCCGCCGCGACGGCGCTGACCATGTCCTGAACGCCGGTCCGGAAGGAGTCGGCCAGTTCGTTCATCAGCCGCCGCTTCTCCGCCGCGGCGCGCTGGTCAGCCTGCCGGGCTTCCTCCTCCATGGCGCGGTTGCGCTGGAGGCTGTCCTTGAAGACCAGCATGGCGCCGGCCATCGCGCCGATCTCGTCACGCCGGTTCTGCGCGGGAATGGCGATGGAGAGATCCCCGTCGGCGAGCCGGCGCATGGCCTCGGTCATGGCGCGCACCGGTCCGGCCACCGAGCGGGTGGTGAGCAGCGCGGTCAGCAACAGGATCGCCGTCATCGCCAGCGAGATCGACACCCCGATCATGCCGTAGCGTTCGGCGGTGTCGTCATACTCCTTGTCCGCTTCCCTGGCCTCGCGGGCGGTGGAGTCCTTGATCTTCTCGTAAAGCTCGGACATGGCGGCCAGCTCGCGGTCGATCCGGTCGTCCATGGCGCGGGTCCGCGCGTCGGCGGGGCCGCTGCGCAGGATGGGCAGCATTTCCGTCTCGAAGATGTCCACGGCGGCCCGGAAATGCCGCTCGGCCTCAGCCGCCCAACGGCGCTCCTCCGGCGTGTCCATCACCTCGGCGGTCTTGCGGATGTAGAGTTCGGCGTTCCGGCGGACGGCTTTCCACTGCTCGTCGTGTTGCGGGGCGTAGCCGTTGATCTGCGCGTCGGCCACGATCTTGTAGAGGCGCCCGTCATAGCCGGCGAGTTCGGTCAGCGTCGTGGCGTCGGCGACCCGCCGCATTCCCTCCTGCTGCAGGTCGCTCAGCCGCGACATGGCGATGGTGTTGAACAGGGCGACGGCGGCGAAACCCGCCACGCCGATGCCGAAGCCGAGGAAAAGGCGTTTCGCCAGCGTCAGTGATGCGGTCATCGAGAGCCTGCCGGGTTGGGTGGGGTGGGGTGGCTTCGGCGCGAATTTGATTCGTATGTTTGACAATCTAACAGGGAATCCGCGCTCGCACCACGTGGCGTCGGCCCCGGGAGCCATTTGCCGCGCGGTCCTTCTCCCGCGCCTTTCTATCGCCGGTCCGGAAGGGGCCGGGGTGGAAGGGATATCCCTGAATCATTGCGGTAATAGAATTCGGGTGATAGCTTCCAAGCCGTTTTTCCAGACGTTTCGGAAGAGAGTGGAAGGCATGTCGCTCGACAAGGCCACCGTGGCCAAGATCGCGCATCTGGCCCGCATCAAGGTGCCGGACGATGAACTGGATCACCTGGCGGGTGAGCTGAGCCAAATCCTGACCTTCGTCGAACAGTTGGGCGAGGTCGACACGCAGGACGTGCCGCCGATGACCAGCGTGGCCGCGCAGACGCTGCGCCGCCGCAAGGACGAGGTGACCGATGGCGGTTACCGCGACGCCGTCCTTTCCAACGGCCCGGAGACGGCCGAAGGCTTCTACGTCGTTCCGAAGGTGGTCGAGTGATGACCGGTCTTACGCATCTGACCATGGCGGCGGCCCTCGACGGCCTCGCCAAGAAGGAGTTCACCGCGGTCGAGCTGACCGAGGCCCACGTCAAGGCGGTGGAGACGATCCGCCCCCTGAACGCCTTCATCACCGAGACGCCGGAGCAGGCGCTGGCGATGGCCAAGGCCTCCGACGCCCGTCGCGCCAAGGGCGAGGCCGGTCCGATGGAGGGCCTGCCCATCGCGGTGAAGGACCTGTTCTGCACCAAGGGCGTGCCGACCACCGCGGCCAGCCACATCCTCGACGGCTTCAAGCCGGAGTATGAGTCCACCGTCACCAGCAACCTGTGGCGCGACGGCGCCGTCATGCTGGGCAAGGTGAACCTGGACGAGTTCGCCATGGGCTCGGCCAACATCACCTCCCACCACGGCAATGTGATCAGCCCGTGGAGCCCGGGCGAGGTCGGCAACTGGTCGCGCCAGATCGTCCCCGGCGGCTCGTCGGGCGGGTCCGCCGCGGCGGTGGCCGCGCGCGCCGCGCTGGGCGCCACCGGAACGGACACCGGCGGCTCGATCCGCCAGCCCGCCGCCTTCACCGGCATCGTCGGCATCAAGCCGACCTACGGCCGCTGCTCGCGCTGGGGCGTGGTCGCCTTCGCCTCCTCGCTGGATCAGGCCGGCCCGATGACCCGCACGGTCGAGGACGCGGCGATCATGCTGCGCTCGATGTGCGGCTTCGATCCGAAGGATTCGACCTCGGTTGACCTGCCGGTGCCGGACTTCCGCGCCGCCCTGACCGGCGACATTCGCGGCCTGAAGGTCGGCATTCCGAAGGAATACCGGGTGGAGGGCATGCCCGCCGAGATTGCCGCGATCTGGGACCAGGGCATCGAATGGCTGAAGCAGGCCGGCGCCGAGCCGGTGGAGATCAGCCTGCCGCACACCAAGTACGCGCTGGCCACCTACTACATCGTCGCTCCGGCTGAGGCGTCGTCGAACCTCGCGCGCTACGACGGGCTGCGCTACGGCCTGCGGGTCGAGGGCGCCAGCCTGAAGGACATGTACGAGAACACCCGCGGCGCCGGCTTCGGCAAGGAGGTCCGCCGCCGCATCCTGATCGGCACCTACGTGCTGTCGGCGGGCTATTACGACGCCTACTACAACAAGGCCCGTCAGGTGCGCACGCGCATCAAGTGGGACTTCGACGAGGCGTTCAAGCAGTGCGACGTCATCCTGACGCCGACCGCGCCGAGCACCGCCTTCGCCATCGGCGAGAAGATGGACGATCCGATCCAGATGTACCTGAACGACGTGTTCACGGTCCCGGCTTCGCTGGCCGGCCTGCCGGGCATGTCGGTTCCGGCGGGCGTCGGGTCGGACGGGCTGCCGCTGGGTCTCCAGCTCCTGGGCCGGCCCTTCGATGAGGAGACCGTCCTGCGCGTCGGTCAGGTCATCGAGAAGGCCGCCGCCGTCACCGCCACCCCGCCGTTCATGGCCTGAGCCGGACGAGAGAAGAGACCGATGTCGTACATTCAGGGCGAAACGGGCGATTGGGAAATCGTGATCGGGCTGGAGGTCCACGCCCAGGTCATCTCGAACGCCAAGCTGTTCTCCGGCGCCGCCACCGCCTTCGGCGCGGAGCCGAACAGCCAGGTCAGCTTCGTCGACGCCGCCTTTCCCGGCATGCTGCCCGTCATCAACGAGCGTTGCATCGAGCAGGCGGTGCGCACCGGCCTGGGGCTGAAGGCGCAGATCAACCTGCACTCGGTGTTCGATCGCAAGAACTACTTCTACGCCGACCTGCCGCAGGGCTATCAGATCAGCCAGTATCTGCAGCCCATCGTCGGCAAGGGCGAGATCGTGCTGGACCTGCCGGACGGCTCCTCCCGCACGGTCGGCGTCACGCGTCTGCACCTGGAGCAGGACGCCGGCAAGTCGCTGCACGACCAGCATCCCGCCAAGACCTACATCGACCTGAACCGGTCGGGCGTGGCGCTGATGGAGATCGTGTCGGAGCCGGACATGCGCACCGCGGAGGAGGCCGGCGCCTATGTGCGCAAGCTGCGCTCCATCCTGCGTTACCTCGGCACCTGCGACGGCAACATGGAGGAAGGCTCCATGCGCTGCGACGTCAACGTGTCGGTGCGCAAGCCGGGCGCGCCCTTCGGCACGCGCTGCGAGATCAAGAACGTCAACTCGATTCGCTTCGTCATGCAGGCGATCGAGTACGAGGCGCGCCGCCAGATCGAGATCATCGAGGAGGGCGGCAAGATCGACCAGGAGACGCGTCTGTGGGACACGACCAAGTTCGTGACCCGCTCCATGCGCTCCAAGGAAGAGGCGCACGACTACCGCTACTTCCCCGATCCGGACCTGCTGCCGCTGGAGCTGGACGCCGACTGGGTCGAGGACATCAAGAAGACCCTGCCGGAACTGCCGGACGACAAGAAGGCCCGCTTCATCAGCGAGTACAAGCTGTCGCCCTATGACGCCAACGTGCTGGTGTCGGAGAAGGCCCGCGCCGACTTCTACGAGGCGGTCGCCAAGGGCCGCGACCCGAAGCTGGCCGCCAACTGGGTCACCGGCGAGCTGTTCGGCTATCTGAACAAGGCCGGCAAGGAGATCGAGGAGAGCCCCGTCTCGGCGGAGAACCTCGGTGGCCTGATCGACCTGATCGCCGACAACACCATCTCCGGCCGAATCGCCAAGGAGGTGTTCGAGGCGATGTTCGAAACCGGTGAGAAGCCCGCCGACATCGTCGAGAAAAAGGGCCTGCGCCAGGTCACCGACACCGGGGCCATCGAGTCGTCCATCGACGCCGTGCTGGCCGCCAACGCCGACAAGGTGGCGGAGTTCCGGTCGGGCAAGGACAAGCTGTTCGGCTTCTTCGTCGGCCAGGTCATGAAGGCGACCCAGGGCAAGGCCAACCCGGCCCTGGTCAACGAAATCCTCATGGCCAAGCTGAAGGGCTGATTGGGAAGCGGTTGTGACGCCATGCCATGGCATGGTGCGGCGTCATAACCGTTGATTTTGTTCTCCCGTCGGTTTCAAGTGGGGCCGGCGGGAGGCCCAATGATTGCAGATTCGCTGACGGTGGCGCTGTTTGCGCTGTTCGCCGGTCTCCTGGCCGGATTTCTCGCCGGTTTGCTGGCGGCGCGGCGCATTGGACGAAGACGCTTGGCGGAGAACACGGCCCCCCCCTCCGTCGTGACGGAAGAGCGGTTGCGGGCCATCCTGGACACCGCTCCCATCGGCGTCCTCATCAACACGCGCGACGGCGACAACCTCTACCACAGCCCCAGCGCCGCGACCTGTTTCAAAGTCAGCGGCGAGCAACTCCAGCGCGACGGCATGTGGCCGCTCTACCATGACCCGCGGGACCGCCGGGCCGCCATCGATCGGCTCTACGCCGATGGCCTCTTCGATGGACAGGAGGTGTTGCTGCGCCGTGGCGACGGCGAAACCTGCATGGGCTCGCTGAGTTCGACCGTCATCGACTTCGAAGGGCAACGCTGCCACATCAGCTGGTTCTACGATCTGACGGAACAGAAGAAGGCCGACGCGGTTCGCCGCGATCTGGCCGACCGTCTGGAAATGGCGCTGGACGCCACCGGCGCCGCGGTGTGGGACACCGACATCCCGCGGGGGACCTGCTGGTGGTCCGACAGCTTTCCGCGCATGCTGGGCTACGCCGAGCCGCCGGAGATGCCGGCCGACTTCTGGGAGGTGCGCCTGCATCCCGATGACTGGCGGCGCGTGCTGACCACCATCGATGCCCACCTGCGGGGCGAGACCGCGGCCTACGCCTATGATTACCGGCTGCGCCGCGCCGATGGCGACTGGATGTGGATCGCAGCGCAGGGGCGGGCGATTCGCGACGCCGCCGGGCAGGCGGTGCGCTATGTCGGCATCATGACCGACATCACCGAGCGCCGCCGCCAGGAGGAGGAGGTCCGCGCCGGCAAGGAACGGCTGCTGCGGATCCTGGAGGCCAGCCCCATTGCCGTGAACATCACGCGCCGCGACGGCCTGCTGGTGTTCTGCAACACGCAGTCGGAGATCATTCTGGGCCGGTCGCGCGACGACCTGCTGCCGATGCCCGCCGAACGGCTGTACGCCGATCCGGCGGACCGTCAGGCCCTGATCGACCGCTTCGAACGGGAAGGCCCCTTCCGTGACGCCGAGGTGCGCTTCCGCAAGCCTGACGGAACGATCATCTGGGTGCTGTCGAGCTGGGGTGAGATCGAGATGGACGGAGAGCCGGCGCTGCTGACCTGGCTCTACGACATCAACGACCGCAAGGCGGCGGAGGCCGCCATGGCGGCGGCCCGCGACGAGGCGGAGCGCGCTCTGGCCGACCTGCGCGCCGCCCAGGAGAGCCTGATCCAGGCGGAGGCCATGGCCTCGCTGGGCCAGCTGGTGGCCGGGGTCGCGCACGAGATCAACACGCCGATCGGCATCGGCCTTACCGCCGCCAGTCACATCGCCGAACAGGCCCGCGATCTGCGCGTCCGTTTCGATTCGGGCATGCTGAAGAAGACCATTCTGGCCGAGTATCTGGACACGGTGACGGAGGCCGCCCGCCTGCTGGTGTCGAACATGAACCGGGCGGCGGCGCTGGTGCAGAGCTTCAAGCAGGTGGCGGTGGATCAGACCTCCGGCGAGCGGCGGACCTTCGATCTCCGGACCTACATCGACGAGGTGCTGTTCTCCCTGCGGCCTCGCCTGAAGCGCACGTTGGTGATGGTCGACGTGGACTGTCCCGAGGGGGTGGAGATGGACAGCTTCCCCGGCGCGCTGAGCCAGGTTCTGACCAACCTCGTGATCAATGCGCTGATCCACGCCTATGGTGAGGCGCAGCGGGGGACCATCCGGATCGCCGTCCATCCGGACGGTGGCGATCATGTCGTCATCGACTTTTCTGACGACGGATCCGGCATTCCCGAAGACCATCTGGCCAAGGTCTTCGAGCCCTTCTTCACGACCAAGCGTGGCGAGGGCGGTTCGGGTCTCGGGTTGCACATCGTGCAAAGCACCGTGACGGGGGTGTTGGGTGGTACGCTGGCGGTGCGCTCGGTGAGCGGGCAGGGCACGGGCTTCACCCTGCGATTGCCCCGCCGCATCGCGCAGGGGTCCGCCGCACCAACGGCGCTGCCGTCTCGACCGGGATCGGTGTCGGGGCCAGTGGTGCCGGTCTGACGGACACCGGGAGGATTGCGTCAGGCGTGCAAATCCTGAGGCTGCAGATGCTTGGACCGACGGCCGCGCCGCTTGGGCGGCAAGAACGCGGCCGTGGCCCCGTTCTCGCCGCGAACCTCGGCTTTCAACTCCTGAACGCAACGCAACAGCAGCTCCTTCTCACGAAGGTCTTCGCGGTCGGTGATCTCCAGGCAGCTCAGCTTGATCTCGACCAGATCGATCAGCGTTTCGGCGCAGCGGCGTGACAAGCTCATGGCGTCCCCCTGACCAAAGGTTGCTATCGCGTTCTGGTGGTAAGCTATCTCCAATTTTCTAAAAAGTATATAAAATTTTATACAGATTCCGTTCCTTTCGGCCTTGTTCCAAATTTTTGGCGAGTAAGCGTTGACAGGTCCCATCCGGATCGTTAGAACGCACCCACGCCAGCGGCGCCACAGAGCGCCGACCCGGTAGGAGGGGTGGCCGAGAGGCTGAAGGCGGCGGTTTGCTAAACCGTTATAGGGGCTCAAACCCCTATCGTGGGTTCGAATCCCATCCCCTCCGCCATTCCTTTCAAATCAAATACTTAGCTGGCTGATTTGGCGGTTTCCTGGGGATGCTACCTAGGAGAAACCGTTATAGATGTGCCGGTTTTTGTACCGGCCCTCGCCGGGACGTACCCCAGATAAATCTCCGTCGTTCTCACGCTGCTGTGCCTCAGGTGCTTGGGCAGGGCGTAGATGTCCCACCCGTTCTGCAAGGACCGGATGGCGAAGCCGTGCCGCAGATCGTGGCAGCGGAAGGGTCGGAACGGTGTGCCCACCCGCTGTGCCGACCGCACCATCTCCCGAAACCGTGACGACACGTTGAGATAACGCGCGCCCTTCCCGTGCCAGAACACCGCGTCGGAACCCAGGAAGTGGGGCAGGGCGGTCAGCATGGTCAGCATGGTCAGCGTGTCTGGGTCCAGACTGATCGTGCGCAGCCGGCTGGTCTTCGTCTTCAGGAAGGTGACCGTTCCGGCTTTCCGATTGACCAGCTTCCAGCTCAGGCCGGCGACCTCCTCCTGCCGGCATCCTCCTGCCAGCAGCCGGTTTGGGCGAGGAACCGGATCATTCTGGCGAACAGGCCGGGGCACCGCGTGATGACGGCTTTCACGTCCGCGCTCGATGGCGGGTGGATCGACTCGCGCCGCTCACGGGTGAAGCGGCGATTGTAGTCGCGCGCCGGGTTCGCCTCGCACGCTCCCCATTCGACGGCGGCGCCCAAGACGGCCAACACCGTGGTCAGGTCCCGGTTGATGGTGGCGTTGCGGATGTCGCCTCGACCTCCCGGCTGGTTGCTTCTCATTTTGCTCCGCTCAATGTGGCCCCTGTCCTAATGATCGGATATTCAATGATTGCTACTCCATGCCAAGCTGATTGGCGGGCCAAAAGGGGATATCGCCGTGGCCGCCCCCCTGCGGTACCGGATCGTGCCCCCAGCCGGGCTGCAAGTGGATGGAGCCGGCTATGATCACGCTGTACACCTACCCCCACCTTTATGGCTTGGCGGACAACAATCCCTACGGCCTCAAGGTTGTGGCGTTTTTGCGCCTGTGTGGATTGCCCTATCAGCAAAAGCATATCATCGACGCCCATGACGCCCCTCGAGGGCAGTTGCCGTATATCGTGGATGACAGCACTGTGATCGGAGACAGTGATCTCATCATCGCGCATCTGGTCCAACAGCATCACTTGCCGGTCGACGATGACCTTAGTGAGGATGAACGACGCATCGACCATATGATCCGGCGTACACTCGATAATCTGTATTGGGTAATGTCCTTCTCGCGTTGGTCCGATGAACGTTTTTGGCCCTTGTTTCGGAGCCAACTGCTCAACACGCATCCAGACATCACTGAAGCACTTCTAGAGGCAGCACGGAAATACAACCTGAAGCGATACCATTTCCAGGGCATCGGCCGTTATGATCCTGACCAAGTCTACAGCCGCGGCCTCGCTGATCTGAAGGCCATCGCTGGTACCTTGGCGGACCGGCCCTTCCTGTTCGGCAACACCCCACACAGCGTTGACGCGGCGCTGATGGGCTTTCTGCCCAACATCTACCGGTACGAGATCGACACCCCGCTGCGCGCTTTTGTTGCGGAACAGCCCAACCTGGTCGACTTCTGCCGTCGCACGGCTCCGTTGGTGAGTTTGGCGCAGCCCGTATAGGGGAAGCCTTGGCTGGTGGATCTGGACGGGAACCAGCGTCACGTCGGCGTGGCCGTTTGATGGAGGCAATCCGTGCCATTCGCTCGTGCTTTGGCCTACACGGTCTACACGCTGTGGGTTTCGGTTTGCGCTTTCGCCCCGGAGTTGCTCTGGCAAGGGTTCGTGCTGATGCGGGGCCATTTCGGGGCCGCAGAACTGTTTTCCGCACTGTTCATCGGCACGCTCTTCGCCTTCTTCGTTGAACCGCTGGTGGAACGGCTCAAGGCCGGGCGATGGCATTTGGCGCACGCACCATCCGGTGGAATGCTGCTTGGCGTTCTAGTGTCGCTGGCCTTTGGGATTGTCGTCGTGTGTATCCACGAAGCGATGATTGCGTATATCGGCGCTGAACACGCCGGTGACGAGGCTAAGAAAGCCAGTTTGGCAAGAGCGATCGACAGTGCCTGCGAGTGGGCTTCGATTCCAGCAGCGGTCACGGCCGCTTGGTTCGTCTCGGGCACGTCTCGCCGGCTGGCCCTTCCGGCGACGGGCTTAGCGTGTGTATGGATTGTCTTCATCGGCCACTCTTATGGATGGGGTTGGCCGATCGTGGTGACGAGCGCAGTGCCGGGCTTTTTGATCGCGCTGCTTGGCAGCGGAGTCGTTCTTCGCCGTTGGGATGCGAGCACCATTCCGGTGTTGGCGCAGCTCACGGCGTGGGTGGCAGGGATTTGGATGCTACTGGCTTGGGGAGTTCAGGCGGGTTCCGAATTGATCGACAGCCCAGGCTTGCAGCTTTACACGCCGGAGGCCTTCTACGAGGATCTTCGCTTTTACCTTGGCTGGTGCCTGGGCCTCTCGGTCGCCCCTAACCCGGTGCCGGACAATAGGGCACAAAACGATCGCGCAACCTGAAGGGTTCATTGGCTTGCGGTTGAATTCGGAGTTCCAAAATCCATACCATGGGCGAGCTGGCCAGGGGATATTGATTCGCTCGCCGGACAGCTGAGCGTCCGCGTCGCTCAACGTTGCCGGCCAAGCCCAGATGAGCACAAATCGGGCTTCTCCGTGTGCACATGGTGTGCACCGGAAACTTTCGTACAAAATTGGAAAGTGAGGATTTACAACGGGTTCGATTACCATGTGTGCACAGTCTGGTACACATGAAAAGGAACCCGAACCAACCCAAAAACGAGGATAAAATCAGTGGGAAGGGTGGCTGGGGCGCCAGGATTCGAACCTGGGAATGGCGGTACCAAAAACCGCTGCCTTACCGCTTGGCGACGCCCCAACCGATCGGCGCGATCAGCGCCGGAAGGGTCGGGACCATAAGCGGAAACCTGACCCGATTGCAACAGCTTCGTTGATCCTTACCGCCCCTCGCGACGCCACGCCATCAACAGCGCGCCCAGCGCCAGCGCCAGCACCGCGGCCACCGGCAGCAACGGCACCTCGGACACCCCCGTCACCGTGAAATCGCCGTTGGCGCGCAGCCCGATCCAGTCGTTGCCGGTCTGCGTCCGGTCGGGGCGGGTGCGCCGCACGTCGATGCCGGGGCGCACGCCGCCCTCGGTGTCGGAAATCCAATGCACCCCGCCGCCGGTCTCGTCGGCAACGCCCGACAGGCGGTCGCCGGTGGAGCGCACGTCGGCCAGTTCCGGCGGGTTGACAGCGCCCACCACGGCCAGAGCCGTGCGCTCGCCGTCGGTGATGCGGTAGATGCCCGGCTCGCCGGCGACCACGGTGGCGCTGGCGCGGCCGGTGCGGTCCTCGGTCATCTCCAGAGTCCGGGTCTCGTCGGACGGCGTGGTGAGGGTGATGCTGCGCGGGTCGGGCTCCAGAGAGCGGCGCTCCACCGTGATGCGGTTGCCGTCCACATGGGCGCGCAGGTCATTCTCCTCCAGCTCCGGCTCCTTCATCAGCCAGTGGGCGAGGCGGCGCAGAAGCTCGGCTTGCGGGCCGCCACCCTCGAAGCCGCGGCTCCACAGCCACATCTGGTCGGACGCAAGCTGCGCCACCCGGCCCTTGCCGACGCGGTCGAGGATCAGCAGCGGCCGGTCGTCGGCGCCGTTCATCACCACCGCGCCGTTGCCCGGCACGACCTCCACCTGGTGGAACCAGCGGCCCCAGCTCGGCTCGCCGTTCGGGCGGTCGCCGGGCAGGCCGGCGGTCACCGGGTGGCGGCGGCCGACCTCCGTCACGGTCGGCTTGAAGGGGCGGTCGATGGCCTGCCCGGTCGGCTCCGCCGGCATCACCTGGCCCAGCGGCGTGCGGAACAGCGACAGCGGCGTGGCGTAGCCCTGGCCGGACGCCTCCAGCAGGGCGCCGCCCTTCTGCACATACTCGGCGATGTTCTCCAGATACATCTGCGGCAGCACGCCGCGCCGGCGGTAGCGGTCGAAGATGATCAGGTCGAACTCGTCCAGCTTGATCTCGAACAGTTCGCGGATCGGGAAGGCGATCAGCGACAGCTCGCGGATCGGCGTGCCGTCCTGCTTCTCCGGCGGGCGCAGGATGGTGAAGTGGACGAGATCGACCGAGGGGTCGGCCTTCAGCAGGTTGCGCCACGTCCGCTCGCCGGCGTGCGGCTCGCCGGAGACCAGCAGGACGCGCAGGCGGTCGCGCACCCCGTTCACCACCACGGCGGTGCGGTTGTTGGCGAGCGTCAGCTCCTGCCGCGCCGCCTCGACCTCCATCTCCAGCACGTTCTGGCCGCCGTGGTTGACTGGCAGTTCCAGGTGGAAGTCCTGGCCGACCGGCACGCGGATGGTGCGCGGCGGCCCGCCGTCCTGGCGCAGGGTCACCGCCGCGTCGGCCGACTGGCGGCGCGGCATGTCGTCGACCCGGATGGTCAGCTCCACCGGCTTGCCGACGAGGCCGTAGGCCGGCGCCTGGACGATGGCCAAGCGGCGGTCGCCCTCGTCGCGGTTGCCGGTCAGCAGCGTGTGCACCGGGCCGATCTCGGCCAGCCGGGCGAGGTTTTCCGGAACGTCGTGGACCTGCCCGTCGGTGATCAGCACCGCCCCGGCCATGCGGCGGCGCGGCACGTCGGCCATGGCGCGGTTCAGCGCGTCGAACAGGTGCGTCTCGTTGATGGCGGAGGCGCCGGATTCCGCGTCCCCGGCGCGGACCACCCGCAGTTCCAGATCGTCGAAGGCTTTCAGACGCTCGGTCAGGCGCTCCAGCTCGGCCTCGGCGCGGGCGCGGCGGTCGCCGATGTTCTGGCTGGGCGAGGCGTCGAGCACGACGACGGCCACGTCCTTGATCGGCTCCCGCTTCTCCTGCACCAGCGACGGGTTGATCAGGGCGAGGGCCAGCACCGCCACCGCCAGAGCGCGCAGCCAGACGCCGCGCGCCCGGCGGAAGACGGCCAGCGCCAGGATCGCCAGCGCCACCACGAACAGCGGCACCAGGAAGATCCAGGGCAGCAGCGGCGCCAGAGCGATGGAGGTTCCGTCAAGCAGGGTCACTGGCCGAGCCTCTCAAGGATCGCGGGCACATGGACCTGATCGGCCTTGTAGTTGCCGGTCAGCGCGTACATGACGAGGTTGACGCCGAAGCGGTAGGCCATCTCGCGCTGCCGCTCCCCGCCGGGGACGACGGCGTAGAGCGGTTGGCCGTTGCGGTTCGCCGCCCAGGCGGCGGCCCAGTCGTTGCCGCCGATCAGCACCGGAGACACGCCGTCGTTGGCGCGGCCCTCGCGCGCCTCGATCCACAAATTGCCGCCATTGTAGCGGCCGGGGAAATCGTTCAGCAGGTAGAAGGACTTGGTCAGCACGTGGTCGGGCGGCACCAGGGCCAGCGGCGGGATGTCCAGCCCCTGTACCATGCCCTGGAGCGCTTGGTTGCCGCCGACGGCGCCCGCCGACTGGTCGCGCGTGTCGAACAGGATGGTGCCGCCGTTGCGCATGTACTCGTTCAGCCGGGCGCGGGCGCGGTCGCTCAGCGCGCTCTGACCGCCGGACACCGGCCAGTAGAGCAGGGGGTAGAAGGCCAGTTCGTCGGTTTCCGGGTCGACGCCGACCGCCCCGGCGGCCTCCACCGCGGTGCGGCGGGTCAGCACGTCCACGAGGCTTTCCAGACCGGCGCGCGAGGTGTCGTCCACCGTGCCGTTCCCGGTGCGCACATAGGCGAGGTAGGTCTCCGCCGTCACCTTGGTCGACTGCGCGTCGTCGGCGCGGGCGGGGGTCCAGGGTGCCGCGGCCATGGGCAGCGTCACGCCCAGCGTCAGCAGGATCGCGGCGGCGGCCCCGGCGCGGCGGCGCTTGCCACCCCCCTTGCCGCCAAATCCCCAGCCGCCGAGCAGGCCGCGCAGCATGAGGGCGATCAACAGGTCGATCATGGCGAGCGACAGGGCGATGCCGAGCAGCGCCGGCTTCAGCGCCACCTCGCCCCGCGTGCCGTAAGGGCCGCGGGCGACCCCGCCGGGCATGGCGCCCAACGGCTCGATCCGCGTCAGCGTGGCGGTCAGGTTGAGGGCGCGGCGGGCCTCCTCGGTGCCGTAGAAGCCCGGCGGGTGGCGCGGGCCGATCACGTCGGCCCCGGCGTCCCCGGCGATGGGGAAGGCGGCGGCCGGCGGCGGCACCAGCCGGCCGAAGCCGTCCAGCACCTCCAGCGGCTCCAGCGTGCCGCCATGGGCGCCGCCGGCGACGCCGCCGCTCAGAGTCACCAGACGGCGCAGCATGTCGACGAACAGGCCGGACATCGGC